>JAYVJM010000001.1:0-3645 GCA_043769275.1 Cellvibrionales bacterium
TATTGTTTCGCCAAAGCAGCCTTGATCTCTGGCGGCAAATCAATTGGACTTTCATTGGTGTCTAATCCATCCAACACAGGCCCATTCAACGCATGCTCGATGTTAGAGGAAGCTGCCGAGCCGTCTGTCAAATCAGGCAAGTGAGGAGATTGGTAAGCTGCCAGCAGAGCGAGATCGTCGCGCAAAAAAGCCATGTCAAAGCATATGAAGGTGCCTACATTTTACAGCAGCAGGCCATCAGGTATCATGTCACCCATCCTTCCTCTTTCGCTTTTTCTATGACCAAAACTATGACAAAATCGTTTCGCATTACGCTCTTGCCCGGTGACGGCATCGGCCCCGAAATTATCGCCGTGGCTACCAGTGTGCTCAAGCAAATAGGCCCCCAGCACGGCATTGAATTTGAGTTTACAGAGGCGTTGCTGGGCGGTGCGGCCATCGACGAAACCGGATCGCCGCTGCCAGAAGAGACGTTGAGCGCCTGCAAACAGAGCGACGCGGTGTTGCTAGCAGCCATCGGTGGCTACAAGTGGGACAACTTGCCTCGGGCACAACGACCTGAGACGGGTCTGCTGGGTATGCGTGCAGGGCTAGGTCTGTTTGCTAACTTACGGCCTGCAATCATTTTGCCTCAGCTATTGAGCGCCTCTTCGCTGAAGCCAGAAATTGTCGAAGGGGTCGATATTATGGTGGTGCGTGAGCTGACGGGGGGCATTTATTTCGGTACGCCCAAAGGTATTTTTGAGCTAGAAAACGGTGAGCAGCGAGGCGTGAGCACAATGGTGTACGACAGCAGCGAGATCGATCGTATTGGCCGGGTGGCGTATGAAATTGCCCGCAAGCGCAAAGGTCGGCTGTGCTCGGTCGATAAGGCGAACGTGCTGGAGGTTTCTCAGCTTTGGCGCGATCGCATCACCGCTTTGCACAGCGAATACAGCGACGTTGAACTCTCCCACCTATATGTAGACAACGCCGCCATGCAGCTCGTGCGCGCGCCCAAACAGTTTGACGTGATGGTCACCGGCAACCTGTTTGGCGATATTTTGTCGGACGAAGCCGCCATGCTCACCGGCAGCATCGGCATGTTGCCCTCCGCCTCTTTAGACATCAACGGCAAAGGCTTATACGAACCCTGTCACGGCTCTGCGCCGGATATCGCCGGGCAAAACATCGCCAATCCGCTGGCGACCATTCTCTCGGTTGCCATGCTGCTGCGTTATTCGCTCAAGGCTTTTGCAGCCGCGCAAGCGATTGAAAAAGCCGTAGGCAATGTACTGGATCAAAACTTGCGCACAGCCGATATCATGAGTGACGGCATGCAGAAAGTGGGCACCAAAGCGATGGGGGAAGCGGTGTTGCGGGCGTTGTGAACCCTCTACCAAATGGATTTTACATGTGCATAAGCGCGAATTTTTTCGTCTGCTGTGATGAGCGGTGCCGCCAGTTTTCTGGCGGTAGCGACGATGATTCTGTCGGCTGGGTCTTTGTGGAATTCGCCCGGCAGCTCAGTGGATTTCACGGCAAGCTCGTTATCAACCGGCACAAACCGCACGCGCTCAATGTGCCCGACCACCGCTAACCACTCAGACACATCCATCGCCAACGCCAAACGCTCACGCGCCACCAGCATGGCCATTTCCCACGCGCTGATAGAAGACACCACAACATCACCGCCGTCCAACTCCGCCGCAATCGCTGCCCGCGCTGCCGCCGAAAGCCGCGTTTCATCACCGCTCGCCCACCAAATCAACACATGCGTATCCAGCACAATCATTGCGCCGCGGCCCAATCGCCATCGGCCACCGGCGCAGTCGGATCATCAAAGCGCAGCACAGAGCCACGCAACACCGCCAGCGGCGCACGCTCAGATGCCGTAAAACGGCGCACTTCCAGCTTCGGCTCACCGTGATCGGTAATCACCAACGGCTCGCCGCTGGCCTCAATTTGGCGGAACATTTCCAGTGCTTTGGCCTTAAATTGTGATTTAGACGCGCTTTGCCACATTTTGCCTCCAGTCATATGGCTATGGTCATTTTTAGAATAGCCGGAAAAACAACGCACGGCAATGCCCACGCTCTCGGCGCAATCATCGGGTCTGCGCACGCCCAAAAACGTCACATAGTGCCCTATACCGCGTAGCGTTAATCGCCGGCGCGCCCTTACAGCGGCACGGCCACGCCGCCGCTTTTTTACAATGGCTTGAATAGTAAAAAATTCTTGTATATAAAGGCTTCTGGCGCGGTATTTGTATGGCTCCAAACCAGACGTTGCGGTTTGGCACACGCAGCGCCCGCTTCCGCCCGCGAGGGTTTTTCCCATTCCAATAAAACATAAAAGGATAACAACAATGAAAAAACAACGGCAACAAGGCTTCACCCTTATTGAATTGATGATCGTTATCGCGATTATTGGCATTTTGGCTGCGGTGGCATTGCCGGCGTATCAGGATTACACCGTAAAAGCAAAGGTAGCTGGGGTAAGCTCCTTAGCCGCCCCGTTCTTTACGGCATCCGCTTTATTCTGCAACAACGTTGATGGCACGGCCTACACAAACACCGGCTTAGGATTAGGAACAAAGACCGATTACAGCAGCGAGTATGTAAAATCGATAGAGGCAGCCGCAGGAACAGCACCAGTTTCAGTTGTAATTACTGCGACAATGAATGCTATTGGTAGCGGAGTAGGAGATGATCAGACCATCATCTGGAACGGCACATGTAGCGCAACTAAACTTACATGGGCTGTTGATGCCGCAACAAGTACAGTTGACGACAAATACCTGCCCAAAGCCTAAAATTAATTAATAAGCTAAAGAAAAAACCCGCTGCGGCGGGTTTTTTTGTGGGTGGGGTGCTGACAGGCGTGCAAGGCTTTACAATTAAAGCCAATATCAACGGGGATACCCATGTTCAGCCAGCGCTTTAATCGCCCGACTATTCTCACCCATCACGCCCAGAAACGCATGGATGAAAGGGGCATTAATGCCACGCTGCTGCTGGATGTGATTGATACGGGGGATACGCGTTACAAAGATGCCTCGCATCTATGGGCATTCAAAGCCTACCCCGCTCGCCCAGACAACTTGTTGTGTGCGGTGTTGGTACTGGAAGAAAATGTTATGGTTAAAACGGTAATGCACCATTTTGAATTGATTTAGGAGCACGTTATGCACACTGTTTACTATGATGCAGACGACATTTTGGTTATCCACCTAAGCGACAAAGCCATTGTGCGAGAGGTGTCGCAAGACTGGCATACGCACGTCAGCTATGCCGCCGATGACAGCACGGTTGAAATTGTATTGCTGGACGCGCGCGCCAATGGCGCTTACCCGCTGGAAGTTCGCCATGAGCGGCACGCCGCTTAACATCAATAGGCTCAAACTCGATTGATTCGTGCTTAAGCTCTGATGTTACGCAACCCTCCCCTGATAAGCTTGCCGAATGAAAAAAGCCGACCTTGATTTATACACCGACTATTTGTTGAGCACTTGTGGTGCTGCGACAGCCACTGGGTTATCTGCGATGGTCGAAGGTGACGTGAGTGACGACAGGATCACGCGATTTTTATCGGCACAGGATTACACGTCTAAAGACTTATGGCAGCAGGTCAAGTCAACGGTGAGGATGCTTGAGCGCGATGACG
>JAYVJM010000002.1:0-23564 GCA_043769275.1 Cellvibrionales bacterium
CGTCATCGCGCTCAAGCATCCTCACCGTTGACTTGACCTGCTGCCATAAGTCTTTAGACGTGTAATCCTGTGCCGATAAAAATCGCGTGATCCTGTCGTGACTCACGCCACCTTCGACCATCGCAGATAACCCAGTGGCTGTCGCAGCACCAAAAGTGCTCAACAAATAGTCGGTGTATAAATCAAGGTCGGCTTTTTTCATTCGGCAAGCTTATCAGGGGAGGGTTGCGTAACATCAGCTGATAAAAGAAAGGTTTACTGAGGTGGAGGCTTGCCCTCCCGCTCTGCCCTACCACTACTTTACGCTGCGTTTAAATGAGCAGAAGCGGCTTATCCCTAGCGCAAACACAAGCAGGCCAAAACAGATAAACAATATCGGTGCATTGCCCCAGCGTTGATACGGCGTAATGCCTCGCCGTGCTTGAACGTCGCCCTGCAAGGTCGTGGCAACAAACTGTGGTGTCTGGCTAACGATATGTCCTCTGTAATCGACAAAGGCGGAGATGCCATTGCTTGTGGCACGCACTAATTCACGCGCATTTTCACGCGCTCGCATTTGCGCCATTTGCATGTGTTGGTGTGGGCCGATGGAGTGTCCGAACCAACTGTCATTGCTGACCGTAAGTAAAAAGTCGGCATCGCGTGCTTGTTTTGCAATAAGCTCTGGATACGTGATTTCATAACAAATACTGCCGGCGGCGTATAGCTTTCCTGTGTATAGATCGGCCTGTTGATCGGGGCCTAGGCTGAACTCTGACATCGGCAGTTTAAAAAAATCCAGCAAGTCTTCCAGCCAGTGCTGTAATGGCACGTATTCGCCAAAAGGGACTAAACGGCGTTTATGGTAAAAGCCATGCGCACCTCCCATGCCAAGCAAGCTGTTGTAAAGAATGTTTTGCCCTTGCTCGCTTTTATGTAGTGACGGCACACCAAGAATCAAAGCACCTTGTTTATCTGCTATATCTTGATTAAGTGCATTAAAAAAAGGTTTTTCTTGCGTATATAGATCAGGAATAGCGGCTTCTGGCCAAATAACCAACTGACCCGTTTTCCAAAATGGCATACTCATATTGCGGTATAGCGTGCGTATTGCTTGTAGCTGTTCTGGCACCCATTTTTCTTCTTGCGCGACATTGCCTTGAATTAGCGCAACTGACTGAGTAGTGCCCGCTACAGGGGATGTCCATTCAAAACGATCCAGTATTTTTCCGCCGCCCACCGCGCAGGCGATAATAGCGATAGGCAGCCATATATGCCTTTTGGTATTCCACGCAAAAACAATGCTCGAAGCCATTAACGCCAGCCAAAAACTAATGCCGTAAACGCTGATTAACGGAGCCCATCCCCCTAAGTAGCTTTCTGTCTGGCTATACCCAATATAGAGCCAAGCAAAGCCCGTCATAAACCAGCTTCGATACCATTCGTCTAATACCCAAATTGCCGGAAACCCTAACAGTAATACCCATTGTTTGCTTTGTTGTGATTTGGCTTTCTGTAGAATTTGATTCCACAAGCACAGAGGCATTGCAAAAACAGCGGCCATAATCGCGACAAATGCAAATGTAAGAAAAACAGCAAAAGCGGCAGGCGTGCTGGTGTAGTCATAGATACTGACATAAACCCACGAAGCGCCCGTGCCCAAAAATCCTAATCCGAATAAAAAACAGTGCCAGCGTGCCCGTGCCAGTGTTTGTTGTTGTATCAGCAGTAAAAAAGCTGTTAGCAATAGCGGCGGGAGCCATATCCAGTTGAAAGGCGCAAGCGATAAAGTCAGGGCACTACCGGCAAGCAGCGTTAATACATCGCCGACTTTTCCTTTAAGCGACAAATTCATGCCTGTTCGAGTGCGCTTTGTACGGGCAGTGTCACTCGCAGCATATGTATTTGGCGTTTGTCGGCATTGACTACACGGAAGCGAAAACCTGCAATAGTAGTAATTTCATTGCGATTGGGGACATGGCCAAAGGTGTGCATGAGAATGCCACCGATGGTATCGAACTCTGTGTGTGGAATAGTGGCGGCAAAAGCTGCATTAAAATCGTCGATAGGGGTTAGAGCCTTAACCAAATAATCATTGCCAGCCAAGGGGCGAATAAAGCTCTCGTCAGCTTCATTGTCTGTTTCATCTTCAATGGAGCCTACGATTTCCTCCAGCACGTCTTCGATGGTTACTAAGCCTGCAATGTTTCCGTATTCATCGACCACGATCGCCATGTGGTAGCGATTCTGACGAAACTCGTACAACAGCTCGCTGATACGTTTACTTTCAGGGATAACATTGGCGGCCAAAAGATGCTCTTCAATCTGAAAGCCATCTATCCCGGCCAGAATGAGTGGTAGCAATTTTTTTGCCAGTAAAATGCCGAGTATTTGATCGGGGGTGTCGCCAAAAACTGGAAAACGCGAGTGCTCAGACTCAATAATTAGGGGCAAAATTTCTTGCATGCTCGCAGTGGCCTTAATAGAAGACATCTGTTTGCGCGGCACCATAATGTCGCACACCAGCTTGTCTCGAACTTTGAGCGCATTTTCCATGATGGAAAATACTTCGTCGTCAAGCAGGTGCTGCTTACGTGCGTCATCCAGTATTTCAAGTAGGTCATTGCTGTCTCGTAGCGACATGCCTATGGCCTTTAGAAAACGGTCCACCCAAGATTTTTCGACAGGGGGTTTATCACCGTAACTAGGTTCAACTTGCATGAAACTCGTGCTCCGCATACTTCTGTAGTAACAGTTAATGAATAAACTAAATCGATAGAGAAAACTTATTAATAGGGATTGGCAAAGCCTAATTTTTTCAAAATGGCAATTTCACGCGCCTCCATCAGTTCTGCCTCACCGTCTTCGACATGATCGAAACCTAACAAATGTAACACGCCGTGTACAAGCATGTGCGCCCAGTGTGCCTGCAGTGTTTTGCCTTGTTCTTCGGCCTCGCGCGCCACAACAGATGCACAGATGACAAGATCACCCAATAATGGTGGATCAAAGCTTTCAGGTAAGCCGCTGGGGAAAGAAAGTACATTGGTCGGTTTATGTTGCCCGCGATATTGCGTATTCATAGCTTCGCTTTCGGCCTCATCAACAACACGCAAACAGAGCTCCGCGCGCCCGCGCAAACCGTCAACAGAGACTGTTACCCATTGCTCAATTAGCGCATTGTCAGGCAGCGCATTGTAAGCGCAGACGTTGTCAATATCGACCAGCACACTCAAACAACAACACCATTTTCATGACGATCGTAGGCATGAACGATACGCTGTACAAGTGGGTGCCGCACCACGTCGCGTGAATTGAACTGTGTAAAACTGATGCCTTCTACGTCTTTAAGGATTTCACAGGCATGCAATAAACCGCATCGCGTGCCACGAGGAAGATCGATTTGCGTAGGGTCGCCCGTAATTACCGCTGTTGAGCCGAATCCGATACGGGTTAAAAACATTTTCATTTGTGCCGCTGTGGTGTTTTGGCTTTCATCAAGAATAATAAAAGCATTATTTAATGTACGACCCCGCATATAAGCCAAAGGTGCTACTTCAATAACCTGCCGCTCCATCAGTTTGCTTACCGCCTCAAAACCCAGCATTTCATACAATGCGTCGTATAGTGGGCGCAAATAGGGGTCAATTTTTTGCGCAAGATCACCTGGAAGAAAACCTAGTTTTTCACCCGCTTCTACGGCAGGTCGTACTAGCAGTAAGCGTTCGACGACATTGCGCTGCAATGCCTCTACTGCGCAAGCAACCGCCAAATACGTTTTGCCTGTACCCGCAGGGCCGATACCAAAGTTGATGTCGTGGCGTTGAATGGCCTTCACGTAGTTTTGTTGATTGGCTCCACGCGCTTTTACTGTGCCAGTGGCTGTGCGTACGGCCATGATAGATGCGCCGTTTGTGCGGGCATCCCCAGCTGCTTCGCTATCACTCAGATCATCTGTTGAGGCAGCCTGCAAAAACAAATGCACGACAGCCGGCGTAAGAATTTGTTTACCTTGCGTTTCGGCATACAGGCGCTCCAATACAGAGTAAGCCGCATGCGCACCCGCTTCTGTGCCGCCTAAGGTAAACGTATGGCCGCGCTGGTGTATTTGCACGTTTAGGCGCTGTTCAATCTGTTTTATGTGCTGGTTCAATGAGCCGCAAAGATTGGCAAGGCGACGAGCATCCTCCGGCTCAAGTGTGAGGGTACGTAAAGACTGTGCTGGGGCTGGGGAAGTAGTAGTAAGAGCGTCCGTTTTCAATGTTGTCTACACCGCCGATGAGTAGACCTTAGCATATACGGTTTAACACGATGGCCGCAATCGACAACAGGCCATTCGCAGGGACGACTACCTGCCCCACCCCAGTTTAATCAACAAAACATAAAGTGACCCATTAGAAAAAATGGTTCGTTGCCTGTAGCCTCTGCACTTTTTCTCGATGGTGTAAATTACACTGCGTAATCACCCATTTCTTAAGATTTTTTGTATCAATTGGAAACTCCTCATGCGTGCCAGCCAGTATTTACTTCCCACATTAAAAGAAACCCCTGCAGATGCCTCTGTTATCAGCCATCAACTCATGCTGCGTGCCGGCATGATTCGAAAGCTGGCTTCAGGGCTGTATAGCTGGTTGCCGCTAGGTTTGCGCGTATTACGCAAAGCAGAAAACATTGTGCGTGAGGAGATGAACAAAAGTGGCGCACAGGAAGTTTTGATGCCCATCGTGCAACCTGCGCAGTTATGGGAAAACTCAAAGCGCTGGGAGAAATACGGCCCAGAACTCCTGCGCTTTAAGGATCGCCATGCTAATGATTTTTGCTTAGGCCCCACACATGAAGAGGTCATCACCGACTTAATCAGCAACGAACTTAGCAGTTACAAACAATTGCCGATTAATCTGTATCAGATACAAACCAAGTTTCGCGATGAAATTCGCCCACGCTTTGGTGTAATGCGCGCCCGCGAATTCATTATGAAAGATGCGTACTCGTTCCACGCAGATCAAGCATCGCTGCAAAAAACCTATGACGTAATGCACACAACCTACACGTCAATTTTTACACGTTTTGGACTAGATTTTCGGCCAGTATTGGCCGACACAGGCTCTATAGGCGGCAATAGCTCCCATGAGTTTCATATTCTGGCGGATTCTGGCGAAGACGCTATTGCCTTCAGTGATAGCGGCGATTATGCCGCTAATATCGAAAAAGCCGAGGCGTTTCCCTGCGAAAAAACACGTGGTGTGGCTTGTGAATCCATGCGCCTTGTCGATACACCAAACACAAAAACCATTAGTGAACTGGTAGAACGCTTTAATATTCCGATAGAAAAAACGATCAAAACACTCGTGGTACATGGGGTCGTAAAAGGGAGCCTTGTCGCACTGATTGTTCGCGGCGACCATGAGCTTAATGGAATAAAGGCTGCCCATCTGCCGCAAGTTGCATATCCGCTAACCCTTGCTTCTGAAACAGAAATTCGCGCTAGCATTGGTGCCAGCACGGGTTCTCTGGGGCCTTTAAACCTGCCACTGCCGTGCGTGGTCGATCGCACAGTTGCGCTAATGAGCGATTTTGCAGCAGGCGCGAATATCGACGGCAAGCATTATTTCGGCCTGAACTGGGAGCGCGATTTAGCATTGCCCGAAGTGGCCGACTTGCGCAATGTGCTGGCGGGCGACCCCAGCCCTGATGGCATCGGCACGCTGGTAATAAAGCGCGGGATCGAGGTTGGTCATATTTTCCAATTGGGCACTGGCTACGCCGAGGCGCTCAATGCGCGTTTTTTAAATGATGAAGGGCGCGAGCAAGTCATGACAATGGGTTGTTATGGCATTGGCGTTTCACGCGTGGTGGCAGGTGCTATTGAGCAAAAGCACGACAGCAAAGGCATTATTTGGCCAGATGCGCTAGCACCTTTTGATGTGGCACTCGTACCTGTCAATAAACACAAATCACCCGCCGTTTCTGAAACCTGCGAGCGACTGTATATTGAATTACAGGCTGCGGGGTTTGACGTGCTTTATATGGACGAAGACAAAGCGCGATTGGGCGGAATGCTGGCCGATGTGGAGTTGATTGGTATTCCACACAGACTGGTCATTAGCGAACGCGGGCTATCAGAAGGCAAAATTGAATATCGCCACCGCCGAGCAGATGAGAATGAAATGTGGGATGCTGACTCCGTTATTTCTCAGATGAAAACACGAAAGGCTGACAATCGTTTGGCTGAATCTGCAAGCACCTAAAATGCCGTATTTTTATATTCGGAATTAACCCATAGGCTTTCCCCTCGCATGGAGCAAAAGGCGGCATGAAAACATACAAGATTTTGATACTAGGCGGCTATGGCAATTTCGGCAAAAGAATCGCGGAGGGACTCGCCCACCATAGCAATGCATTGATTCTGATTGCTGGGCGAGACGAAAAAAAAGCAGAACAACTATGCCGCATGCTGAATGGAAAAAAATCAGGCGCGCAGTTTAAGGCTACAAAAATAGATGTCACCACGCACCATTTCGAAAAAAACTTGGCTGCCTTGTCGCCAAATTTGGTGATTCACACAGCCGGCCCCTTTCAAGGACAAGACTATAAAGTGCCGCACGCCTGTATTAAAGCGGGCTGTCACTATATTGATCTTGCCGATGACAGGCGCTTCGTTTGTGATATTGCCTCGCTCAACGACGAGGCACAGAGAATGGGCGTGGTTGTGGTGAGCGGAGCCAGCTCTGTGCCCGGATTATCTTCGGCTGTGATCGACCATTACGCACCTGACTTCTCTCAAATCCATTCAATTGATTGCGCCATCGCCCCGGGAAACAAAGCAGAGCGAGGAGAGGCGACTGTGCGCGGAATTCTCGCCTATACAGGACACCCAATTAAAATATGGCGCAATAAAAATTGGGAAACTGTATTTGGCTGGATGTCGCCTAGAAAAATAAATTTTGGCGGTATCGTAGGTAGGCGTTGGCTTGCGAATGTAGACATTCCAGACCTAGAACTGTTTCCTGTACGTTACAAAACGGCCTCCACCGTAATATTTCAAGCGGGTCTTGAGTTGCCATTTTTGCATTTAATCATGGTTTTTATGGCGTTTTTAGCAAAAAAGCGTCTAGTGAAAAACTGGTCGACACTAACAAAGCCCATCATCTGCCTGAGTCGTTTATTTGCAAATATGGGCAGCAGTAATGGCGGCATGCGAATCGAAATAAAAGGAACAGACCACGCCGGCCAACGCACAACGCAGGTTTGGTCGCTATTTGCCCCCAACGGCATAGGGCCTTATATACCGACAATGTCGACACTTATTTTGGCGGAAAAATTGATAGCAGGTGATGTCTCTGCTAGTGGAGCTCGGGCGTGTCTAGGCATGTATTCTTTAGCTGAATTTGACCAACACATTACTGAATACGGAATTTTTTACACAGCGGAGTTATCGCATGGATAGCTATTTTTTGTTGAAGCTCGCGCATATATTAAGCTCTGTAGTTGTGGCAGGTACAGGCACTGGAATTGCATTTTTCATGCTCATGGCTTTCCACTCCAAAAATGTACAAGCCATTTACGTGACAGCTCGCCACGTTGTGCTGGCCGACTGGTTATTTACAGCGCCCGCAGTGATAGCTCAATTTGCGACAGGCGTGCTGCTGATGCGGAAAACAGGTTATTCGTTTACATCTGTGTGGTTTATAACCACCATTTCGCTATTTTTATTCATTGGCGCGTGCTGGATTCCGGTCATAGTCATTCAATATAAACTGAAAGCACTGGCTGAAATTTCCGCTGTCAACAACGAATTGCACCCTCGTTTTAAGCGCCTGATGGTGGCATGGATTGCGCTGGGCATACCGGCATTTTTAGCGATTTTGATTATTTTTTGGCTAATGGTATTTAAACCCTTTTCTGTTTCAGCACTGGCGGGACTGTAATGAGCAATGACATCAAAATAGCGATTAAATTCAGCTTGGCTTTTCTATGGCTGTTTACTGGACTGACATCCCTGTTTTTCGCCCCAGAGGTCGGTTACAGCGTGCTGTCTCAGGCCGGCATAACAGGCGGCTTCGCAAAATTCTGCCTCATTAGCGGAGCTATTTTGGACTTAACGATAGGGCTATGGTTGCTTACTTCGTGGCGGCCGCGCTTATGTTGCGTAATGCAAATTGCTGTAATTTTGATATTTATGGTGCTGCTGTCATTTATTGCCCCTTCTTTTTGGCTACACCCGTTTGGCCCGCAGACTAAAAACATTCCGATCATCGTATTGATTTTTATTAGCTATTTTTCTGAAAAAAACGCCTAGGCAGCACCGCATCACAAAAACAAAAACGTCACAAAACGAATAGATGCTGGGCACTATCTGCTAGTATTTCGAGCTAGCATTGATACGCTGTAACGCCTCTTTTACAGCCAACAAGGAGAAAACCGATTAAACCCATCTTCAATCAAGCTCCTTCGCTAACGTCGCGCTTTTTACTGCCCGTTTTGCTGGCATTCTTACTATTGGCTGTGGATTATTTTCGTCCAGAATTGCTGCAAAGTCTGCGCGGCACGCTGGCAGACAACGCCGCACGCCCGTTGTTTTGGCTCACTCGCTTTCCTGCACGTGCTTGGACGTGGATGGACGATACCTTTAGTAGCCGAGATACACTTCAAGAACGCAATGCTGCATTAGAAAACGAAAACCTGATCCTGCAACGCAAAGTTCAGCGTATGGCATCCCTAATGGCAGAAAACGCACGCCTGCGCGAACTGCTCAACTCAACAGAGCAACTAGACGATTCCGTACTGGTTGCAGAGTTGCTCGGCGTTTCGCCAGACAGACTCAAACAGGAAATGCTGCTTAATCGTGGCCGAGCCAATGGTGTCTTTGAAGGCCAGCCTGTGCTGGATGCTTATGGGCTTGTCGGAAGCGTCGTAGAAGTTTCAGAACACACAGCACATGTTCTGCTGATAACTGACTCAACGAATGCTGTGCCTGTACAAATCAGCCGTAACGGCGTTCGAGGCATTGCCGAAGGCAGTGGACGCTCTGACGAACTAAATATTCGTAATCTTGTCCCCACAACTGACATCAAAAAGGGCGATCTGATCGTCAGTTCCGGTCTTGGCGGGCGCTATCCACCTGGCTATCCAGTGGGAGAAGTTACAGATATTAAATATGACGATGGAACAGACCCTTTTATGCGTGTCGTGGTACGTCCCTGTGCGCAACTTAATCGCAGCCGCCAACTGCTTCTAGTATTCCGTTCTGAGGCAAAACTAAACACGCAGCCACCAAAAATCATTACGGCAAAAACCCCAAAAACAAAACCGAAGCCCCCTGTTCCTGAACCGACACAGCCCGCGCCTGAACCGACACCTGCGCCCACGCAAACAAAAAAAACTGCAACAGTACCAAAGCCTCATGTACGGCAACACTGATCGTCATAGGTGGCTCATCCCTTTGAGCCTTCTGGCTGCTTTTTTATGGCAGGCATGCCCTATTTCTATAGAGTGGCAACGCGTGACACCAGAAGCCATCTTAATGGTGACAATTTACTGGGCACTGCGCCGTCCACAACAGATAAGCGCAGGCAGTGCTTTCGTTATCGGTTTATTTTATGACAGCATCGGCAGCGGGCTGCTAGGCCAACATGCACTGGCAATGACACTTACCATATATGTAACCCAAATGTTTCGACAGCCACTGCGCATGTTTGCCCTATGGCAGCAAAGTGCAGCAATTGGGCTACTAACAAGTATTTATCTGCTCATCAATAATTGGGTATATCTGCTGAGTGGTCATAGCAGTTCGGGCATTGGCTTTTTGCTACCGGCACTAACGAATACTGCCTGCTGGCCATTGCTCTATCCGTTGCTACAAAGGATGGAACGCGGCAAAAAGCAACGAAAACCAGCCTAAGCACAAACGCCGCGCATGACTATTGAACCCCAGTCCTTCCTGCCACAATCGCCGCCCCTGTTTCTCGCCTCTCGCTCGCCGCGTCGCGCCACGCTGCTGCGCCAAATAGGTGTTCATTTTTACGCAATAGATGTCGATGTTGACGAAAGATGGCACCCGAACGAAGCGCTGAACGACTATGTGACGCGACTATCGCAAGAGAAAGCACGCGCGGCCTCTCTTTTTTTGCCTGCAAACGCGGTGGTTTTAGCAGCGGATACCGCCGGCATTTGCGCCGGCGAACGCTTAAATAAACCGCATGACGAAGCCCATGCCGTTGCCATGCTGCAAAAAATGAGCGGGCGCACACATACTGTTGGTACGGCAGTTAGTATTTCTTGTGCTGGCGTACTGGATACGCGCGTCGTCACTAGCGACATTTTGTTTCGTCCACTTTCACTAAAAGAGTGTCACAACTACTGGGCGAGTGGCGAACCAAGAGACAAAGCCGGCGGTTACGCCATTCAAGGCTTGGGTGGCGTTTTTGTTGAAAGACTAACAGGCAGCTATAGTGCCGTCGTTGGATTGCCGCTGTGCGAAACCGCAGCACTGTTACAAAAGTTCGGCATCAGCTGTTGGCAACCTGCGCTAAATCTCGACCACCCCTGAGGCGACGCTCCTCTCAATCTGTTTACATAGCAACCAACACCCTAGCTAAACCGACTTTACGAAAACCGACACAAGGAACGACGACAATCTTATGAGTGAAGAAATACTGATTAACGTCGCCCCCATGGAAACCCGCGTTGCCGTGCTAGATAACGGCGTGTTGCAGGAAGTTTACATCGAGCGAACACAGAAGCGCGGCCTAGTTGGCAATATTTATAAAGGCAAAGTGGTGCGTGTCCTGCCTGGTATGCAAGCCGCTTTTGTCGATATTGGCATGGAGCGCGCCGCGTTTATTCACGCAGCAGACATCGCCACAGTGGATGCCAACGGTATGGAAAACCACAGCGACACGGTGCCGGATATTCGCAGTTTAGTGCACGAAAGCAAAACGCTTGTGGTGCAAGTGCTTAAAGACCCAATGGGCAGCAAAGGCGCACGTTTAACCACACACATATCAATTTCCTCGCGCTTTCTTGTTTATATGCCGTATACAAACCATATTGGCATTTCACAGAAAATTGAAGGCGAAGCCGAAAGGGAACGCTTGCGTCTTGCGCTCACAACATGTTTAGAAAAAGAAAATCCAGCCTGTGCAGGAGGATTTATCGCACGCACAGTAGCGCAGAATGCGAGCATTGATGAAATTCAAGCCGATGCCTTGTTTTTACAAAAGTTATGGAGTGACTTAAAACCTAGCCTTGGCTCTTTTACTGTGCCTGATGTTATTTATAACGACTTGCCGCTTTTTATGCGCGCCATGCGTGACGCGGTAAAGCCTGGCATTGAAAAAGTGCGCATTGATTCACGCGATGAATATGAACGCCTGACCGCTTTTGCCGCCGACTACGCAAGTCCCACACGCGACCTGATCGAATTTTATGATGGCGAGCGCCCTATTTTTGATCTGCATAGTGTAGAAGAAGAAATTCAAAAAGCACTGGCTCGACGCGTTGAATTAAAGTCCGGCGGTTATCTCGTATTTGATCAAACAGAAGCCATGACAACCGTTGACGTGAACACCGGCGCATTTGTCGGCCAACATAATCAACAAGAAACAATTTTTAAAACAAACCTAGAAGCGGCCAATGCTATTGCGCGTCAGCTACGATTACGGAACCTTGGCGGCATTATTATCATTGATTTCATTGACATGGCTGACACAGAGCACCGCCGCCAAGTTCTGCGTACACTGGAGAAATCCTGTGAAAAAGACTATGCAAAACTGTCCATCACTGGCGTATCTGAGTTAGGCCTTGTTGAAATGACGCGCAAACGCACACGCGAAAGCCTTGCGCAAGTCTTATGCGAGCCCTGCCCAACGTGCAGTGGGCGCGGCGTACTCAAGTCGGCGGAGTCTGTCTGTTATGAAATTTTCAGAGAAATTCTACGCAGCGCACGCAGCTTTGCCAGCACACACTTGCTGGTTCTGGCTTCACAAGAAGTCATTGACCGATTGTTGGATGAAGATTCTGCCAGCGTGTCGGACTTAGAAGACACCACTCACAAAACGATTAAATTTCGCGTCGAAACCATGTATAACCGCGAGCAGTACGATATCGTGCCTCTGTAAGAATTACGCTCCTACAAACTCCAATGGCTCACGCCCACCATGCCGATACGCCCAGCAAAGAAACTACTCAATATCATCTGGTACAGCATGGCAATGCTGATCGTACTGGCGGCACTGATCGTGACGATTGGTCGCGAAGCGCTGCCTCATGTGCGACTAGGCAATGCCATGCTATCGCGCTATCTCAGCGAGCAAGTGGGTGGCGAAGCTATCGTGACTGATCTGCGAGGACAATGGCTCAAACTTCTGCCTGAACTCACGGCACGTAGCGTTGACATTCGCACTGCACACGCACATATACAGGTAGAAAACCTACGCCTAGAAGTCAATATTCTGGAAAGTCTGCTCAATCGCTCATTGGTATTCAACCGCCTGCAGGTGGATAAAGCCAATGTTTCCTACACACAAACGGCCAGCAACAACACGCCTATTGATCTCGACGAGCTATGGCGCGCCACCTATTTGCTGCTAAATAAAAACGTCAACATTAGCAATGCTGATATCACGCTCAAGCGAACCAATCGCGTATACCGCTTTCATGTACAAGATTTTCGCGTCGCAGATGCATTGTTGAGCAAAAAAGTGTACCTGCGCCTAACAGGCAATGACAAAGCACAGCTAACGGCTATAGGTGTCGTCAGTGGAGAAACGCTCGCCAGTAGTCGAGGAGGTTTTTATATCAACGCAGTTGGCTGGCCGCTACAAGACGCACTGCCTGCCACAGACACGCTGCCGCCTGCGCTGCAGGCTTGGCGCGATGCGGCTTGGCACGCACAGGGCAAGTTGTGGATAGACTGGCACGGAACCAACTCCATCAGCAGCTTCATTGATTTATCCGTTATTCGCCCGCCGTCTCAACAAAAAACGCCAGACACAGCCATAGCGAGCATACCTAATGGCATCCACACAAAACTCTCAGCCAACTGGCAGGCAGACGGCACCAGCACTATCGATCTCTACGCCTTACGACTTCAAAAACAAGCAAACACCTTGCCTGTGCTGGAAAATGTGCGTTTCAAAATACAAAAAAGTAAGCCGCTGCATATAGAAACGCCGCAGTTAACGCTAGGCTCGCTCACTGCGCTTGCGGAGTTTTTACCACGCAATGGCTTACACAAGTTGCTGACATCCCTCCACCCCAGCGGCTCGCTACGCAATGTTGATCTGCTGTGGGATAAAAACAAGCCGCTGGCCCAACGCATGCAATTGCGTGCTAATGCTGATGAAATCAGCACCGGTGCTTGGGAAGGGGTACCGGCTTTCACGCAAGTAAGCGGTTATCTTGAAAGCGGTATCGGCTATGGTTTTATCGACCTAGCCAGCAAAAATGGCTTCTCGATGTTTTACCCTACTGTCTACCATAACCCCATGTATTTCAAACAAGCGGCCGGTCGCGTGCAATGGCAGTGGCAGGCGGAACAAAAAACCGTATTGGTTGGCAGCGACTATCTGAGCTTTTCTGGCGAAGACGGCGAAGTGCGAGGCAACTTCTGGCTGCATCTACCCGTGGAGCATGCCGACTTCCACAGCGAGCTGTATATGGCAATCGGCTTGCGCGACAGCAAAGCAAAATATCGTGATAAATACCTGCCTTATACCTTGCCCACAAACCTACTAAGCTGGCTAAAAAACAGCATTGGCGCTGCTAATATCTCTGAAGCCGGTTTTATTTATCGCGGCCCTCTTTCCGGACATGCGCCCCTTTCTCATGCGATACAGTTTTATGCCAATATCAATCAAGGCGATGTACTTTTTGATCCGAACTGGCCACGCCTGACTGAACTTGACGCAACTATTCTTGTTGATGATACCGACACAACCGTCAGCGCGCGCACAGGCAAAATATTCGACACTAAGATTGAGCGCGCCACAGTGAAGGTCAGCCCAGATCATCCTGGCATCATCATCAACGTTAATGCGTGTGCCCAAGGGCCGGCCAATGACGGCCTTCGCCTACTGCGCGAAACACCGTTGCATAAACAGCTCGGCGATGCATTTGATACTTGGAAAATAACGCAAGGTAAAATTAACACGATATTGGAATTGCAAATCCCTTTCGCAAAGGCAAAAAAACCGCCAACAGAGGACGTGAAGATCACCCTGAAAGACACGAAGCTCACATTGCAAAATGAACACCTAGAATTCGACAAGCTGCGCGGCGAGCTTGCCTACGACACCCACGGCGGCTTGAGTGCAAAAAACTTACAGGCCAAACTGTTTTCCTTCCCAACGACCTTCGATATCCGCAGTAAAAAAACCCCAAAAAGCCTTACTGTTTTCATCAAGGCAAATGGCGGCGCTAGCGCACAAACTATCGCCGATTGGTCACGTCTCGAACCCTTGAAACTACTGACTGGCGATTTGGGTTACGAAGCAGAACTAATATTAGGGCCATTTGGAGGCAGGGATAGCAAGCGCATTGCGCGGTTGTCTTTACACAGTGATATGCAAGGAATTGGTATTCCCCTGCCCTACCCGTTTACAAAAACCATCGCCGAAATAAAGCCACTAAACCTGCAAGCCAATATTTACCGCAACAGCATTCAAGATTACGAACTTAAATACAGCAACGAATTAAGTGGAGCTTTTCGCATAAGCAACGGCGAGCTTTTTGGCGGCGAATTACTGGTATTTGATGCCGCACAGAGCAATACAGGCAAAAGCAACAAAAAAGAAGCGGCAACACCGGCCTTTAAGCAAGCGAAATTACCCACGCAAGCCGGCCCGCTGCGCATCCAAGGCACCCTATCTAGCGGCGATTTAGACGATTGGCTGACTGTTGTGGACGACTACAAAAAATTAACCAAAACAAACACTAATCCGCACACGTATTATCCTGAATTTTCTTTTAATTTTGATCACGTTACATGGCACAACTTACAGTTTCCCTATCTCTCGCTCAACATCACACATGGTCAGAATCAATGGCGCATTGGATTTAATTCCATACAAGCACAGGGGAATATTTATATACACGATAACAACAGCGTTTCTGACATCGTATTTGACATTTTGACTGTGAGCACGCCGCCTGCGACACCTGCGAGTAATACAGCCGCATATGCAAAAACAATGGCTGCTGACACAACAGATGCCGCCGCGAACGCCTCTAAAAAAGCACTGCTGGATAATCTCAACTTTGCCAATGTGCCCTCGCTTAATCTTCGTATTGACCAGCTTTTTTATAACACATGGAACGTCGGCAGCATCAGCCTGAAATTGCGTAGCAGCCCTACCGAATTGCACATACAAGACTTGCGAATTAAAGGCCAAGGTTTCAGCGTACTCGGCAACAACAAAGACAACGATGGCGCGCAATTGTTATGGCTGCGTAAACCCCATGAGGCAGAGCAAACGCAATTCCGCGGTCTTTTACACATGCGTGGCAAGCAAACGACCCTACGTGAACTGGGTTTTGACCCGTTTATTATCGGTAAAAATATTTACGTTTCCGCCGATCTCACTTGGCCAGGCACGCCACCGGCTATGACAGCAACGAAGCTGAACGGCAAGATCAATACCCGAGGCGAAAAAGGGAAATACTTACAAGCGAAGCCCACCGCCGCCATGCGTCTACTCAGTATCGTCAATATTGCGACATGGGTACGGCGCTTACGCCTTGATTTTTCTGATCTCACCCAAGACGGCATCGTCTTTGATTCATACAAGGGTGAATTGAGCTTCAATAGCGGCGTAATGACATTGTCTGATCCACTGCGGATAAAAAGCCCATCCAGCAGCATGGTAATGTCTGGCAAAGTTTTTTTAATCTCAGAACAACTGGACTTACGTCTTACCGCAACCCTGCCCGTTGGCAATAACGCGACATGGATAACGGCACTCGCTGGCGGACTACCTGCCGCCGCCGGAGTTTATCTCGCAAGCAAAATATTCAGTAAACAATTAGATACGTTGAGCAGCGTAACCTACAGAATCACCGGATCAATGAATAATCCCAATACCGCCTTTGAGCGATTAGCTAAACCGCAGCAATAAATTACACTGGCGGGCTATATAAGCCCGCCTGATTTTATGCCTACAGGAATCGTAGGCAGCGCCAATAATTAATGCGACAGAACCTAGTTTTTAGGATAGATACGGTAGTTTATCCCCGCCATTTTCTCTAATACGCGATGTACTTGGCAGGAATAACCAAATTCATTGTCATACCACAGATACATAACCACACGATTTCCGCGCACAATCGTAGCCTTCGCATCGAAAATACAAGCATGGCGCGAACCCACAAAATCGCTGGATACAACTTCCGTGCTGTTTGTGTAATCAATTTGCTTGCGCAAGGGCGAGTGCAGTGCCATGTAACGCATGTATTCATTTAGTTCTTCAACCGTTGTTTCTTTTTCCAGCTCAAGATTCAAAATCGCCATCGAAACGTTGGGAATCGGTACGCGTATGGCGTTACCTGTCAGTTTGCCCGCCACTTCTGGCAACGCTTTTGCCACAGCTTTTGCCGCACCCGTTTCCGTCAATACCATATTTAACGGCGCACTACGGCCACGCCGTTCGGACACGTGATAGTTATCAATCAAGTTTTGATCATTTGTATAGGCGTGCACTGTTTCAATATGACCACTTTTCACACCAAATTCATCCAGCATCGCCTTCAATGCAGGCGTTACAGCATTGGTGGTGCAGGATGCCGCAGAAATAATTTTATCGTCATCTTTTATGCTGTCTTGATTGATGCCAAATACGATATTTTTTAAGTTACCTTTGCCGGGAGCCGTCAGCAGAACACGGCTTGCACCTTTGGCCTGCAAATGACGCGACAACCCCGCTTCATCGCTCAAAATACCCGTATTGTCGACAATAATCGCGTTATGTATGCCGTAAGCGGTGTAGTCAATTTCCTCTGGCTTATCAGCGTAAATAACACGAATTTCGTTACCGTTAGCTACCAAGGTTTGCGCGTCTTCATCTACACGAATAGTGCCACGAAACGGACCGTGCACTGAATCACGACGCAATAAGGATGCGCGCTTTTCCAGATCGTTGTTGCCTTTGCTCTTACGAACAACGATGGCACGTAAACGCAGCACATCACCGCCGCCCACTTTTTCAATTAACAAACGCGCCATTAAGCGGCCAATACGCCCAAAACCGTACAACACGACATCGCGCGGCGCAGGAATGGGCTTAATGTCCGTGCCAACTGCATCACTCAGCTCGCCTTTGACGTAATCTTCCACGCTTAAATTAGCGCCATCTTCCATAAAGCCAACGGCAATACGGCCAACGTCAATATGTGCGCGACCCAAATTCAGCGTAGCCAGTGCTTTTATAACGGGAAATGTGTTGAATTCAGACAGTTCATTTTTTTCGGCCTGTCGTACGAAACGGTGCGCTTTCATAATGTCAACGACAGAGCGACTGTAAAGTTGCTGGCCATAAATATATGTATTGACGTTGCGTTCTCGATAAAGTTTGCCTATCAGGGGGATCATGTCCTCAGCAAGTGCCTCACGCTTTTTCCAATCAGAAAAATAGTCAGCGGGTTTGGGACGTTTCTGTTCTTCGGTCATATCACAACACCTGTATTGAAAAAATAAACAAGGAAAAAATAAATGCGTATCAGCATCAAGAGCGCAGGGAAAAGCTGGCCTAAAAAGGGTTGCATTATCAAGATTCAGCCCAAATGGCGCAAACCTAATCTAACCACCACCTTAATATACGCAAACTCGATCGAGCCATTTTTTCGCAAGCAGGGAAGTTTGGCGTAGTTGCTACTAATCTATACAATGGCGCTCCCTAAAAAAAGCCATATGAGAATTGCGTGGCGTGGCCCTATGGCAAAGAAAGTGACAGAAAAACCCTTTATTGAAATTCAGAACGTGGCGTTTGCCTATGGTGAACGTCCTATTCTGAAGAACATTTCTCTCTCTATTCCTAAGGGCGAGCTAATTGCCATCATGGGTGGTAGCGGGTGCGGAAAAACAACGCTTCTGCGTTTGCTTTCAGGCCAATATCGCCCGCAAAAGGGAAAGATTACGGTAGGAGGTGCTAGGGTTGATTTAATGGGCAATACTGAGTTATTTCAATTCCGCCGCAGCCTTGGAATGCTGTTCCAATTTGGCGCATTGTTTACTGACCTGTCTGTGTTTGAGAATGTGGCGTTCCCTCTGCGCGAAAACACACAGCTTCCCGAAAATCTTCTTCGCGATCTTGTCATGATGAAGCTATCTGCGGTCGGATTGCGCGGCACACAAGCAATGAAAACCGCAGAGCTTTCTGGGGGCATGGCACGTCGTGTTGCACTGGCTCGCGCCGTTGCTCTTGATCCAGCACTCATGCTGTATGACGAACCGTTTACCGGCCTTGACCCTATTTCTCTTGGCGTTATCGCACATTTGATTAAAAAGCTAAATACCGCGCTAGGCAGCACTGCAATTATGGTCACGCACGACATCCATTATTCATTGGCCTTAGCAGATCGCGTTCTGTTTATGGCTAATGGAGAAATCATTGCTTCCGGCACACCACAAGAAGTTCTGGGATCAACGGATCCTTGGGTGTCTCAGTTCGTCAAAGGTGCAGCTGATGGCCCTGTACAGTTTGCCTATCCCGCGACCACCACCATCGAGCAAGATTTTGGCTTTATAGCGGAACAAACAAAAGGAACGCCACAGCATGTTTGATGCCATCGCCAATCCTTTGCGCCAACTGGGCAGCCGCACGCTAGCGACACTGGTAAAACTTGGGGGTGCTAGCCGTTTTTTTCTAGAGGTTTTATCGCATTCGGCATGGCTGCTGAAGCGCCCTCAACTGCTTGTCCGTGAAATGTTTTTTGCCGGCGTGCAATCGTTGATCATTATTGTGGTGTCAGGCGTATTCGTCGGCATGGTACTGGGCTTGCAGGGCTACAACACGCTGGTGCGTTTTGGCTCAACAGATGCGCTAGGTACGCTTGTAGCGCTGTCATTACTGCGCGAATTAGGGCCCGTGCTGGCTGCATTGTTGTTCGCCAGTCGCTCTGGCTCAGCCATGACAGCAGAAATCGGCCTAATGAAAGCCACAGAACAACTAGACGCAATGGCGGTCATGGGCGTTAACCCGTTATCTCGCGTGATTGCGCCTCGCTTTTGGGCTGGTGTGCTATCTATGCCGATATTAGCAGCACTTTTCAACGTGATGGGCATTTTGGGCGGTTATTTTGTGGGCGTGGTCATGCTTGGTTTAGATGAAGGCTCCTACTGGGCGCAAATGCAAAATGCTGTTGATTTTCATTTGGATGTAGTCAACGGCTTAATCAAAAGTGTATTTTTTGGTGTTGCTGTAACATTGATCGCCGTCTTTGAGGGATATAGCGCCGAGGCCACGGCTGCGGGCGTATCCTCTGCCACCACGCGCACAGTGGTAACGTCGGCACTGGCTATTTTGGCGCTAGATTTTGTGCTAACTGCATTTATGTTTTGAAAAAACATTAAAAACTTACTTGAAAATATGTGACGACTAAATAGAGGCATTATGAAGCGAGCGAACAGATTATGAAAAAAACAACCATTGATTTATGGGTGGGCATTTTTGTTGCAATAGGCTTGCTTTCAGTCGGATTTTTATCCCTAAAAGTCGCCAACCTTACCACTACAAGCAGTGGAGACACCTACGTACTGTACGCAGAATTCGACAATGTCGGCGGCTTGAAAATCAAAGCGCCAGTAAAGGCAGCCGGCGTAGTGGTAGGCCGTGTAGCTGGTATTAACCTGGATTCGAAAACCTACCGCGCACGCGTAACGATGCTAATTAATAGTAAATATACTTTTAGCCGCGATGCGGGTGCTGAAATTCTTACAGCCGGCTTATTGGGTGAGCAATACATGGGTATTAGTGAAGGCGGCGATAGCGAAACTTTAAAAAATGGCGACACGATCACTATCACTTCATCGGCACTTGTTCTGGAGCAATTGATAGGCAAATTATTAACCAGTTTTTCGGCAAAACCAGCTACAGATAAACCCTAACCCCACTTTTAGCGATATTCGAATTGAAAACCAGCGCCATTAAAGGGAACAAAACCGTCATGAAGCATTTGGGGAACGCGATTTTTTTTACAACGGCACTTTTGTTGCCGTTAATAGTATCTGCGGGTGACCCACCTATTTCTGGGCCAACTTCTGCCAAAGCGCCTTCTGTTACGGGGTCGCCAGCCGCGCTTATCGAGGAAACGTCCACCCAAGTACGCGCCCTACTGTTGACTGAAAATGGCAAAAATACGGATGCCGTTCGTGCGCAGGTGCAGGCTGTATTGTTTCCCCGCTTTGACTTCGTGCGCATGACAGCTCTCGCTGTAGGTAAAAATTGGAGACAGGCTACTGATACACAAAAAATTGCCCTAGAAGAGCAATTTAAAACCCTGTTAACTCGCACCTATTTTATGACCGTACTTCGCTACCGTGATGCAAAAATCAATGTTCTGCCAAATGTGGAGATCGCAAATAATGGTAAAGAAGCGACGGTAAAATCTGAAGTTATGGTCGCAAACGCGCAAGCTCCAGTAGCGATTAACTATGTGCTTTACAACACAACTGCGGGCTGGAAAGTATTTGATGTCCGCGTGGAGGGAGCAAGTCTTGTTATCGTCTATCGCAACCAATTTAACGACGAGGTGAGCAAGGGAGGCATAGACGGGCTCATCGCATCATTGCGTAACAAAAACAGCGCCCCTCCCAAATAAAGAGGCGAGTCCAATGTTAGAAACACTAGAAGCCGGCCACTACAAACTGCATGGACAGGTCAACATGCAAATGGATACGGCAGCATTGCGCGAACTACTTGCGCTCTCAAACGTACAGCCACAGCAGTTGCCGACACAACGGCTACACTTGGATGTGAGTGCGCTCGAATCAGCCGACTCAGTATTGCTGGCGATTATTCTTGAACTCGCGCGCGCAATGAAAGCACAGGGTGTCACGTTACAGCTATCAGGTCTTTCTGAGGCATTGGTGGGGCTATCAAATGTATATGGCATCAACTCGCTAATAGAGCATTCTCTTGCATGAGAAATACGAAAAAAACGATTTTTCTGCCGCTGTGTCTTTGCGCTCTCCTCACGGCGTGCACCAGCACTCCATCGAATCCGCGTGACCCGCTAGAGCCGTTGAACCGTGTCACCTATAAATTCAATGACAAAGCCGATCGCTTGGTACTTAAACCCGTGGCAACGGCTTATCGAGACTACGCGCCACAGCCAATACAAACCGGTATTCGCAATTTTTTTAACAATATTGAAGATGTATTCAGTGCAATAAATTTTGGACTACAAGGCGAAGGCAAGCCTGCTTTGTACAACTTTGGCCGTTTTGCGCTAAACACAACGGTGGGCCTATTTGGCTTTTTGGATGTCACCACAGGGCATGAACGCGCCTACGGACAAACAGGGTTCGGCCTCACCTACGCACGTTGGGGTTGGAAAAACAGCAGCTATCTGGTTATCCCCTTTTATGGACCCTCCACCATTCGAGACGGAACAGGCTTTTTAACCACGGTCGTGCTGACCGACAATACCTACTCTAACGAGAAAGTGACCTACGCGCTGCTTGTAACCAGAGCAGTCAATACGCGCGCTAAATATCTTGGCTTAGAAACAACCATTAACAGCGCAGCACTCGACCCTTATATCTACACGCGCGACGCATGGCTGCAGATGCGCGCCAAGCAAGCGGGCGATACCACAGGCTTGCCCGCAGAAGAAGACATCAATATTGACGATTTGGTGAAAAGTAAAAAAAAATAGGTAACCATAGAATGGATGGAACACGTAGCGTAGGAAAATTAGAGGGCTTAAGATTCCTGCCCTCGCCCAACTTCAATGCGCGTCCTGATGGCGAAGTAGTAAACCTGCTTGTCATTCACAACATTAGCCTGCCGCCAGGAGAATTCGGAAACCATTACATTGACCAACTATTTTGCAATGAATTGGACAGCACTGCGCACCCGTCTTTCGAGCGCCTTAACCTAAAAGACCTTAAGGTCTCCGCGCATTTTTTAATTGATCGCACAGGTACGGTTACACAATACGTGCCAATAACTGAACGCGCATGGCACGCTGGCGTATCGAAATGGAATGGCCGCGAAAATTGCGGTGACTTTTCTATCGGCATTGAACTGGAGGGCACGGACGAAATCCCCTACACCGATGCCCAATACCTCGAACTGGCTTTACTCACAAAACGGTTAATACAATACTTTCCTGCAATAAGCATTGATCGCATCGTAGGTCACAGCGATATTGCGCCAGAACGAAAAAGCGATCCAGGCACAGCTTTTGACTGGCCGCGTTATCGAGCCCTTCTGTACTAGTAACGAGCAAACCATGTCTACGAAACAGCCCGCGAGTACGCTCTCCGTCGATATTGAAGCTTTGCGCAGAGGTAATCGCCTTGTACTGGCCAAAGCCATCACCTTGATAGAAAGCAAACGCGACGATCACCGCACGGAAGCACAAGCCACACTCGAAGCATTATTGCCCTTTACGGGTCAAAGTTTGCGCATTGGCATTACTGGAGTGCCTGGCGTAGGGAAATCTACCTTCATTGAAGCCTTTGGTCTCTACTTACTGAGTTTAGGTAAACGCGTAGCCGTACTGGCGGTAGACCCCAGCTCCCCAATTGCTGGCGGCAGTATTTTGGGCGACAAAACACGCATGGAAGAATTATCGCGCAGAGAAGAAGCCTTCATTCGACCATCGCCTGCAGAAGGTGCTTTAGGCGGCTTAGCGCATAAAACGCGCGAAACAATGCTTCTTTGTGAAGCGGCGGGCTATGATATGATAATTGTCGAAACCGTAGGTGTTGGTCAGTCGGAGTACGAAGTAGCCAGCATGGTAGATTTTTTTCTCGTGCTAATGCTCCCCAATGCTGGCGACGAATTACAAGGCATTAAACGCGGCATTATGGAACTGGCTGACGCGCTCATCGTCAATAAAGCTGACGGTGACAGCGCAATGATTGCCGAACAAACACGCCAGCATTATCAAAATGCGCTGCTTCTATTGAAACACCCCAGCTACTGGCAGCCACCTGTTTTGTGCTGTTCTGCACTAAAACACGCGGCAATTGACAAGGTATGGGCGGCAATAGAGGCCTACCGGATCGCCAGCAAAGCGACTGACGAATTTTCAGGCAAACGCGCCCGCCAGCATGTGGAGTGGATGAAAAAATTACTACACGAAATGATCGACTTACGGTTACAAAGCAATAAAAATGTAGCCACCCGCCTGCCCGTATTACACGCCGATTTGGTCGCAGGCCGCATCACACCCTACAAGGCCGCAGGAATGCTGCTCGCGCTGCTATAGCCTGCTTTAAACGCCACCGGAAAGCCTCAGTGCTGTCATATATTTAATTACACAAACAAGTAGACGAAACAATCATTTCATCCAAGGTCATATTTGCGTGGTTTCTCCAAAAACGCTTGAGATTAGCCCAGAGTTTTTCAATAGGATTAAGA
>JAYVJM010000003.1:0-7135 GCA_043769275.1 Cellvibrionales bacterium
CGAAGTCCACAAGAACCCGCAGGAACCCCCGTAAACACGCAAGAACAGGCAAAAAAAGCCCCAACGGAGAACTGTTGGGGCTTCTGGATTGGTGGTGCAGTCGCCCCCCGAAACAAACCACGATCTCCCAACCCGTGAGCAATGGTTGGGGTGTTTGGGGGTTTTTGCGAAGAGCGTGACGGGGTATTTGTGTTGACAACAGATATACGCTGCATTACGATTTGCGTATCTGTTGTGTATGCGATCTGTGAGGTGTTTATGCGTGCTGCCGCCATCAACCTGCGGGCTTTGCCCGAACAACGTGACCTGATTGACCATGCCGCGAGTCTCCTAGGTAAGAACCGTTCTGACTTTATGCTGGAAACAGCCTGCGAACGTGCGCATGCGGTAATGTTGGATCAGGTGTTTTTCAGTCTTGATAACGACAAGTTCAAGCAGTTTGTCGAAATGCTCGACGCACCAGTAGACGCTAATCTTGGGCTTGAACGCCTTATGGCAGTGAAGGCTCCTTGGGACACCGGCTCGGCATGAGTCTGCAACTTAGCGCACCAGAGCCACTCACAGCTAATCATCTTCTGGATGGTTTTGAATGCAGCGAAACCAGTCTTGACGAGTGGCTTAAACGCAGGGCACTGGCCAACCATTTGAACGGAGCCAGCCGCACATTTATTGTTGCGGATCAAACTGGTCGTGTCTTTGGCTACTACGCCATGGCTGCTGGCGCAGTCTCACATCAGGTGGCAACAGGTGCTGTGCGTCGCAATATGCCAGACCCTGTTCCAGTGATGGTTTTGGCTAGACTTGCTGTAGATCAGCAAGCGCAAGGCATAAAACTTGGATCCGCTTTGCTGCAGGATGCCGTCAACAGGGCAGTGGCTGTTTCGCAAAATGCAGGTGTCCGTGCTCTGCTTGTACATGCTCTTCATGATCGAGCCAAACAATTCTACGAGCACTATGGATTCCAAGTATCGCCGCAGCATCCGATGACGCTTATGCTGAGACTGAATGTCGTAAAGTCCTGACCTGTGCGGTCAACACTAACAAAAGTTGGCTTGAAAAACACCACCAGAGTCAGGTGTAGTGGTCTAATGATTCCGGACACTCTTATGGGCAGTAAACTACTGCCTGACATATAGCTAATCGCATAAACAACAAGACAGGAATACACTAATCAGATGAGCTACAGTCAAGACCTTAAAAAACGCGTGTTGTTGCATATCAAAAAGGGTAGGACGGAAGCAGCAGCATTTTGGTGCAGCCATTACCGGCTTGAGCGACGGCAAATTGCTGGTGGGTGCTTACGGTTTTGATAAAGGCATCGCGCGCGATGCAGGTTTGGTGCAAGCACTCTCGGCTATCGACGGCAAAACCTTGTGGCGTGTCACCGGCAAGGCAGCAGGCGACAACTTTGGCAAAGCACTGGCGGCGGGTGACGTGAACGGCGACGGCAAGCTAGATGCACTGATCGGCGCGCCGGGCGCAGACGTGGTACTGATCGTCAAAAAAATCAAAAAGCTGTTGCGAAACACCGGTGCCGTGTCGGTGATTTCCGGCGCAACAATGCCGAATGCCAACGGCCTGCTTGCAAGGCCGTAGAAAAGAAAAAGCAGTTTGATGATGCAAGCCCTTGGATACGCCCGCTGTGCGGGCTACTCAGGGCAAACGGACTTCCACCCAACGGCTGATTTTCCGTTCGTGCTGAGTGGTGCGGCTTTTCGCACGTATTGAAGTATGAGCGGGCGACAACTGCATGTTCTCGGTTTTTAAAAGAACGGTGACAGAAAAGACTTTGACGCGGCACAACACCACATCAAACGCGCAGGCTATCAATCTTTGGCGCGCCCTAGATATTCACCCGTGCGCGTGTCGATGCGAATCATATCGCCCACGTTCATAAATAGCGGCACTCGCACCACCGCACCTGTAGCCAGTTTGGCTGGTTTTGTGCCGCCGGTGGCGGTGTCGCCACGCAAACCTGGGTCGGTTTCCACAACCTCCATCACCACGTGGTTTGGCGGCGTTACCGCCAAAGGCTGGCCATTGTACAGCGTGACAATGCAGGTGTCTTGCTCTTTCATCCACAGCGCGGCATCGCCCACTGCTTTTTTGTCAGCCTGATGCTGCTCAAACGTTTCCGGCTCCATGAAGTGCCAGTATTCGCCATCGCTGTAAAGGTATTGCATATCGCAATCGGCGATATCTGCGCCCTCAAGGGTATCGCCAGACTTAAAGGTTTTTTCCAAAATACGGCCAGTTTTCAAGTTTTTTAAACGCACACGGTTAAACGCCTGTCCTTTGCCGGGCTTGACGCATTCATTTTCCAGAATGTTGCAAGGATCACCGTCCAGCATGACTTTCAGTCCGCCTTTGAATTCGCTGGTAGAATAGTTGGCCATAGTTCCTCGCGCAGTTTCCGGACAAAAAAGAGCCGCAATGATACCTGTTTCCTCCCCGACATGGCAGGCTGAAAACGAGCAAAACCCTTGCCAAGTTTCCCCTGAGTCGCCATCTGAGAGCTGGCAAAAAACGCTGCAACAGGCACTGACTGACCCCCTAGCGCTGTGCTTGCTATTGCAATTGCCGCTAGCCGATCAAGACACAATTACCGCCGCTTGCCAAGGCTTTCCGCTACGCGTACCCGCACCTTTTCTGGCGCGCATGCAGCGCGGCAACCCGCGCGACCCGCTCTTGCTGCAAGTGCTGCCACAAGCGGCCGAGTTACAAGAGTGGCCGGGTTATGTCAGTGACCCGCTAGATGAACGCGCACACAATCCGGTGCCCGGGCTGGTGCATAAATACGCGTCTCGTGTGCTGCTGATCACCACACAACTGTGCGCCATTCACTGCCGTTATTGTTTTCGGCGCGAGTTTGCTTACGAAAAAAACCGCAATAGCCGCGCAGATTGGCAGCAAGCGCTCGACTATATTCGCATCCACACCGAGCTGAACGAGGTGATTCTGTCAGGCGGCGACCCGCTCTCATTGCCCGACCGTCAACTGGCGTGGCTGTGTGAGGAAATCGCAACTATTCCGCACATTCGCCGCTTGCGCCTGCACACACGTTTGCCGGTCGTGATTCCTCGGCGTATAGACCGCGATTGTTTGGCGTGGCTGGGCAAAAACGCGCTGCAAAAAATAGTGGTTTTACACATCAATCACGCGCAAGAAATTGATGCCGCACTCACCAACACCGTGGCCAATTTGCGCGCCATCAATGTGACGGTGCTCAATCAGACTGTGCTGCTGGCGGGCATCAATGATGAGGCCGACACGCTCAGTGCCTTAAGTGAAGCCCTGTTTGCCGCTGGCGTAATGCCGTATTACCTGCACCAATTGGATCGCGTGCGTGGCAGCCATCATTTTGCGGTGGACGATGCCCGCGCACTGGCTATTCATCAACAACTACAGGCGCAACTGCCTGGCTTTTTGGTGCCGAAATTGGTGCGCGAGGAAGCCGGTAAACCGGCTAAAACGCTGCTTTTTTAAAATAAAAAATGAAAAAAATCCTATTGCTGGTTCGACAGAAAAACGCTACTTTTCCAAACAGTAACCACGACAATAAATCACGGTGCGTTTATGGATAATTCGGCAGGGAAGGCGATAAGCAACGTGCCGTAAGTCACGCTAATTTTCTGGATTATCAAGATACTTTGCACAACCTTAGGTGAAACCGCAGGCGATGCCGTATCTATGTCGATGGATTTAGGTTATTTGGCAAGCACAGCCATTTTTTCCATGCTGTTTATGGTGGCCATTAGCTCGCAGATTTATGCAAAATCATTTCACCCCGTTCTGTACTGGGCAGCCATCATTACCACCACCACCACTCTGGGTACTACGCTGGCAGACTTTGTCGACCGCTCGCTTGGCATTGGTTATGCCGGCGGTTCTAGCGTGTTGCTCGTCCTGTTGGGGTTGTCATTGTTTGTGTGGCAAAAAACATTGGGCTCAATCGCCGTAGAGAGTGTCAACTCTCCCCGATCAGAAATGTTTTATTGGGTCACGATCATGTTTTCGCAGACGCTTGGCACCGCACTGGGCGATTGGGTCGCCGATACGGAAGGGCTTGGCTACGCCGCCAGTGCGACCATTTTTGGCATGCTTCTAATGTGTGTTGCTTTTGGCTACTACAAGACAAAAATCTCACACGCCGCTTTGTTTTGGGCGGCCTTTATTTTGACTCGGCCACTGGGCGCGGTCGTCGGTGACTGGCTAGACAAGCCCATTGCCCAAGGCGGTTTGGCCTTAAGTCGCTACTCCGCCTCGGCAACATTGCTGTTTTTTGTACTATTTTTTGTTTTTTACTTTAAAAAACAAAGTACCGCACAAAACTCCTAACGCAGAGTCGCTTCTCCGCAAAAATTCAGAACCACGCCAGCCGGCGCGGCCTCTGTTACAATCGCGCCCCCCAAAACCACCGAGCGCCCATCCATGCAGCCGATGCTGACTATTGCCTTGCGCGCTGCGCGCCAAGCCGGCGAGCATATCGTGCGCGCCGCTGATCGCCTTCATACCGTGGTCGTTACCGAAAAAAGCGCCAATGATTATGTAAGCGACGTTGATCGCGGCGCGGAAAAAATCATCATCAACTTGCTCCATAAAATGTACCCCGATCACGGTTTTCTGGGCGAAGAAGGCGGAGAGACTGCGGGGGCCGGCGATTACCGCTGGATTATCGACCCGCTCGACGGCACCACCAACTTCGTGCGCGGCATTCCGCATTACGCGGTGTCTATCGCCTGCGAATACCAAGGCCGGCTCGAACACGCCGTGGTCTACAACCCAGTAACACGCGAAGAATTTACGGCCAGCCGCGGGTGCGGCGCGCAACTCAATGGTCGCCGTATCCGCGTGTCCAGCCGCACACAACTAGACGGCGCGTTGCTCGGCACCGGCATTCCTTTCAAACAACACAGCAGTGATCGCCTCACACCTTTCCTACAGGTTCTAGGCGAGCTGGCACCACAAGTTGCCGGTATCCGCCGCGCAGGGGCTGCCGCGCTCGACTTGGCGTATGTCGCCGCTGGACGCTTCGATGCTTTCTGGGAAATGGGCTTGCAGCCGTGGGATATGGCAGCCGGTATTTTGTTGATTCAGGAGGCCGGCGGCTTGTTGAGCGACTTCAACGGCGGCGAACATTTTTTAGAGAGCGGCAATATTGTCTGCGGCAATCCTAAATGTTTTAAGCACGTGCTGAAGGTCGTCAATAGCCATTTGGCGTAAGGAAAAGCCACTTTTTACCGTTCACCATGAGCCTGTCGAAGAGCCGGGCAATCACGTTTAGCCAACGCCACTAAGACCGCGCCGGTGTGGGCTGTGGCTGGCGGCTCGGTTTCGGCGGTTTTTCTTTGCGCAGCTCGCGTATCGCAACAGACTGCGCAATGCAGCCGGTTTGCATATAGCGCTCGCTGTTGCTGTCGATGGTGAACGGATCATACAAATAGTTCACCATCAAACCACAAGATTGGCGTATGCCTTTGGGCGACACATCGGCCATCCAGTTCAGTTGCTGCAAGGTGGCGCCATTGCTCAGGTGAAAATGTGCCACACCATCGCGCGCGCGCATTTTGTCTGGCAGCCATTCGCTGAGGTAATCAGCACACAGGCGCTGTAAAATCGGTTGCAGCACCTGCGTCAGCGCGTCATTTTGGTGCCACGCGGTTAACGCCAGCAGCGCACCGAGGGTTTTATCGACCCCCAACTGCGTGGCAATTTGTGTAATCGCCTGACTTTCGTAGCTTTTTAGCAAATTATCTGTGCCTTCTTGCATCTTTTCTTTGAGCCAGAACATAAAGCCTGGCACCGGCGAAAGCGTTGCAAACTGCGTCAACTGTGGTAGCTCATGCTTCAGTTTTGCCACGACCCGCTTGATCAAATAATTACCGAAACTGATGCCAGACAATCCGCGCTGGGCGTTGGAAATAGAGTAAAAGATAGCGGTGTCGGCCTGCTGGCTGTCCAAGCTGCGCGTAGGATTGAGCAGCACCTGTACATTGGTCGCCAAGCCATTCACCAGTGCCACTTGCACAAAAATCAGCGGCTCGCCCGCCATGTTGGGGTGCAGGAACGTAAATAAACGCCGATCCGGTGCCAGCCGGTTTTTCATGTCTGCCCAACTGGTAATTTCGTGTACAGCTTCGTATTCAATCAACTTTTCCAGCAGCGCGGCAGGTGAGTTCCAGCTCACTTGTTCCAGTTGTAAAAAACCAATATCAAACCAGCTCGCCAGCAAATGTTTTAAATCGCGCTCGACTTCCGATAGATCAGGGTCTTTATCGCTGTTGGTTTCCAGTAGTTCGCCGCGCATATCCACCAAAAATTTGATGCCCTCTGGCAGCGCGTTAAACAGGGTTAGCAACTGTGCACGCGGCGCGACCAATGCCTGACGCAGTTTGTGACGCAGTTTGGTCATATTGTCGCCGTGCTTGGCTTTGTTGTAGGCACTGATAGCATGCGCCACGGTTTTAGTGTCTGCGTCAAAATCCGTGGCGAGTAGGCGCAAAAACCGTATGCGCCCCTGTTGATTCAATGACATATACGCTTGGCCAATACGGGCGGCCTCTGCACGTGCTGCCAGTTCGCCGCCCGAGGTATGCAAACAATGATGGATGAGAGACCTGATGCGCGCCACATCTTGCTCATTGAGCGCAGGATCAAAAACATAGCGGTCGCTGCGTGAACCCATATGCAAGTCAGACCAGGCTTGGCTCAGGCGACGCAAGGTGCGATTAAACAGTGAGCGATGGGCTGCCATGCGTATAGCTCCATTCACCCCTCAAGAGGGTGCCGAGAAAAAATGCGAATTTATTCTGCATTGCTAACCATAGCCTAGGCAACCGCGCTTGCGCGCGCTTTATGACAGCCCCCAGCGCGGCAACAACGCATGCGGCATATCGAGCTGGTCGAGTATGCGCGCCACCACGAAATCGACGATATCGTCGAGCGTACGCGGCTGCTGATAAAACCCTGGGCTGGCAGGCATGATGGTGGCACCCAAGCGCGCCAATGCCAACTGGTTTTGCAGGTGGATAACGGAAGAAGGCATTTCTCGCGGCACTAAAATCAGCGGGCGTTTTTCTTTGATAGCGACATCGGCCGCACGCTGCGTAAGGTTGCCGCTTATGCCCGCCGCAAT
>JAYVJM010000004.1:0-15754 GCA_043769275.1 Cellvibrionales bacterium
CTGCCGTGTAAACCATTTGCTTTCTCGCCTTCATCGAAACTCTCCGCTTTGTATTTTATTGGCAAAACGGTGTCCACTTTTTGCAGCATAGGTCAGCACGCCGTGTGGAGATAGATAGTTACAGCACGGCTTGACTCGCCACTTTTTGTCTTACATCCCCTTTACATAACGAGTTGGATCAGCAACACCGGCAGCAATAAAACCCTCACGGCGCAAACGGCAACTGTCGCATTGGCCACAGGCAAAGCCTTCGTCGTCAGCCTGATAGCAAGATACCGTGAGGCCGTAATCCACGCCCAGCTTCATGCCCTGTTGCACAATCTCACCTTTACTCATGTGCAGCAATGGCGTGTGTATCTGAATGCTGCGCCCTTCCACACCGGCTTTAGTTGCCAAATTGGCCATCGTCTGAAACGCGGCGATATACTCTGGGCGACAATCAGGGTAGCCGGAATAATCCACCGCATTGATGCCAATAAAAACATGACGCGCCTCCAAAACCTCTGCCCAGCCCAGCGCGATAGACAAAAAAACGGTATTTCGCGCTGGCACATAGGTAACAGGAATGCCTTCTGTGACTGCTGTCGGCACGGCAATTGCGGGGTCGGTCAATGCGGAGCCACCAATGGTAGACAAGTCTAACGTCACGATTTTGAATGCAATGGCACCACCTTTTTCTGCCACCCTCGCAGCGGCCAGCAATTCTGAGCGATGGCGCTGGCCGTAATCAAAGGCTAAGGCATAGCAGGCATAGCCTTGCGCACGCGCCATCGCGAGCACTGTGGTGGAATCTAAACCACCGGAAACAAGAATGACGGCTTTTTCAGTATTGATGGGATTCATTGATGCGCTTCGAATCATTGTCTCTTTAACAACTAACGGCCTTTTTCATCATCCCAGATCAACTTGTGCAACTGCAATTGCATGCGCACCGGCAGACGATCTTCCAAAATCCATTCAGCAAGATCGCGGTAGGCTAACAACCCAAAAGCAGGCGAAAACAACAACTCCTTTGTTTTGTTTTGCAATTGGTACAGATCAATTTGTAAGCGCGCCCATTCATAATCTTGGCGATCACAGAGCACAAACTTAATTTGATCTTTCTTCTCAATAAACACCAAATTTTCGTAGCGGTTTTTCGACAACTCGCCCGACGCAGGCGTTTTCAAGTCTAAAACCTTTACCACGCGCGTATCGACCTTTTCGACCGCTAAAGCCCCGCTTGTCTCCAGCGACACGTCGTAACCCGCGTCGCACAAAGCCGTAAGCAATGGCAGAGCATTAGGCTGCGCCAAAGGCTCGCCGCCAGTCACCGTGACGTAGGCTGGCTCGTAAGAAGCAACCTTTTCCAAAATGGCACCCAAAGTGAGAGTGCTGCCGCCATCAAATGCATAAGCCGTATCGCAATAGACGCAACGCAACGGGCAACCCGTCAAGCGCACAAACACCGTTGGCAAGCCTACCGTGCGCGTTTCACCCTGTAGCGAAAAAAAAATCTCGGTGATGCGTAACGTAAGATCAGCCGTCATCAAGCAAACCGCCGCTTAAAGCGTGTCGAGAAATTGTTTCGCCAGCGGTGCCGCTTTGGAATTTCCAGTCGCTACGGATTTCAAAAGAGCTTTGGCTTTCGTTTTATCGCCCTGCAAATAGAGGATTTTTCCTAGATTGTACTTTGCATCTGGCGTTTTAGCATGATTAGGAAAGTCTTCGATTAACCTAGAAAAATTAGTAACCGCCGTGCCGGTATCACCTTTTGTCTGGTAGACAAAACCCTGCCAAAAATAAGCACTGCCCGCGTAATCACTTTTCGGATATTGGGCGGTTACCGCTTTAAAACCCGCAAGAGCTGCATTGTAGTCTTTAGCTTTGAGCTTGTTGTAGGCCGCTTCGTATTCACTTTTACCTGCACCAGAAGCGACCGATCCGTCAGCCACAACAGCGCCGCCTGGCTTGGGTACGGCAGCAACCTCACGATCAGGATGAGCTGCTTTTTCCTCAACTTTCTGCTCAAGTTGTTGCAGCGCATGACCTTGTTCTTCCACGAGGCCACGCAGTGCCTGCGTGTCCTGCTCAAGCTGCTGAACTTTGCGATAAAGCGTTGCATTGTCGATATTCGACACAACACCCACCCCCTGATCCGCTGGGCTAACAGCAGAAGGCGCGCTTACTGGACTCTCTGCACGATAAACACTGTCGCCCGCATAACCGCCGTTAGGGTCAGAACTGAGGCTGCCGGCATTATCAACGTTGTTGCCATCACTGCCACCCACAGGGTAACTGCTGTTGTCAGGTGCCGAGGCACGCTCATCTTGAGTGCCGACATCGGTAATTGGTGCCTGCGCGCAGGCAGATATAGAAAGAAGCAGCCCTAACACAATGCTTGGCAGCAAAAAAAATGAGATCAATCGCATAACACGGTCTCGTAAAATAACTGTTTAAAAGTAGACACACCCTAGACAGGCAATTTAAAACAGCGTTATCGTCACGCCCTGCCGAAATAGCAAAAAGGGTCAGAAAAAATGCTGACCCCTTTTACTGTATTAGCTGCTCAGCGTAGCTGAGCATAATAAGCGTGGCTATTAGTGGCTAACTATTTCCACGCGGCGATTTTTTGCCCACGCAGCTTCGTCATTGCCCTGCACTGCTGGGCGCTCTTTGCCAAAGCTAACAACTTCTAATTGGCTTGGGGCAACACCCTGCATGACCATATAGTCAGCTACGCTTTTGCCACGGCGCTCGCCGAGAGCCATGTTGTATTCACGCGTGCCGCGGTCATCCGTGTTGCCTTCCAGCACAACAGAAGCACCGGTCGATTTCAGAAGTTTGCTGTGTGCGTTCAAAACTTCTTCAGACTCAGGCGTGATGTTTGATTGGTCAAATCCAAAATAAACAACATTGCCTAAACGCTCTACCATCGCACGCAATTCACTCGCCTCATTAACGCCAGCTGTCGGCATTGAAATTGAAGTTGAGTTGCCTTCTGAGACAGCAGATTCATTGCCTTTTTCTTTGCTGCTTGAGCAGCCTGCAATGAGAACCAACGCGAAAAAAACGCCGATCAATTTTTGAAACATAGTCATAAAACATCCTTCTAAACAGTGATTAAATAGCCTAAAGACAACAGAGGCTAAGCACCTAAAATACCGGCACGCAATTAAGCCAACTCCAAGCCGCCTCTTGAGGCCGCGTAAAAAACGCAAAAGCAGCCAAGGGCAAGAGCGCGAGCATGGTAGTACGGAACACGCCCTTACGCCAGCACATACAGCAAGTTTTCGCCTGAATTTTCGGTAAAAACAGACTGCATTGCACCACACAAAAAAGAGACATCAACAACCCGCCTACCGCGGCTTAAAAGGCCCCCACGCTGGCTCACGCATATTACCCTGCGAAGAAGGCAATCTAACTTGCACGCCACCGTCCACGGAAACAGATGCCAAAACTCCGCGCCCGCCATCTTCCGTCGCATACATCAATAAACGACTATTGGGCGCAACGGCAGGCGACTCATCGCGCCCGGCTTGTGTGAGTACGGTAATGCGACCTGTTTTAACGTCCTGAACCGCCGTATGAAAAACACCTTTCACGCGATGCGCAAACACCAACAATTTACCGTCTCGACTCATTCGACCATGCGCATTGAAATCCCCTTCAAACGTCAGACGTTCCACTTGCCCACCCGCCAATGACACCTTATACAACTGCGGCTTACCGCCACGATCAGATGTAAAAATGATGGCACGCCCGTCGGGTGTCCAGCTCGGCTCCGTGTTAATCGACAATGTTTTGGTGATGCGCTCTAACTGGCGTGTAGCCAAGTCCATCACGTAAATATCTTGATTGCCGTCTTTCGATAAACACATGGCCAAACGACGACCATCTGGCGAGTAAGACGGCGCGCTGTTTAAGCCTTTAAAATTCGTCAGTTGCTCACGCTGACCCGTAGCCAGCACTTGGCGAAAAATAGCTGGGTGGCGATTGTTCTCAAAAGAAACGTAAACCACTTCTTTGCCGTCTGGCGACCAATCGGGCGACAAAATCGGCTGCTTGCTGCTAAACAGCACTCTATCGCGCGCGCCATCTTGATCTGCCAACACCAAATGTGACATTTCACGCCCTATACCGCCCTCGGCGCGAACATAAACAATGCGCGTAGAAAACGCGCCACGAAAACCTGTTAGCGCCTCGTAAACTTCATCGCTGATGTAGTGTGCGATGTCACGTAAATCATTCGCACCACCCGTCACGCTTTTACTAAACATCACCTTTTCGCCGTTGATATTCAGCAAGGTAAAGTCGGCAGTCAAATCACCGTTTGCACCCGACTGCAAAGAACCAACCACGAGATACTGCGCGCCAGACATGCGCCAGTCACGGTACACCACTTCGCTACCCATGTGAGGGGATGAGAGCATTTTTTTAGCGTCCTGGGGCATAAATTGCCCGCTTCGATAAAGATCAGAGGAAACAATATCGGCAAGCTGCTCGCCAGAAAAACCTGCACCCTTCCAAGCGAATGGCACCACCGCGATAGGCGTCGGGCTGTTTTTGCCTTTGTTAACTTCAATCGTCAAGTTCGCTGCCTGTACAGCAACACTAAAACAGCCGTAGAGCACGGCGGGCAACAGCAGTTTCAAAGCGCGTGTTTTCCAGCATTTCATAACACTAAATCCCCTGGGGTAAATTTGATATTGAATTTTTTAAACTTTCTCTCAAAGAGTGCTGGCTTCATTTTAGTGACTTCTTCAAAAGACTCTACCGCACGCACAGCATCCTCTGCGGCCAAATCAAAAGCACGATCACCGCTACTTTCTACCGTATGGACACTCACCAGCTTGCCGTTGGCGCGCAATTCTATCGCCAGCACCACACTCATATCTTTGCGCGCATTGGGTGGGCGATTCCAATACTGCTCGATACGCTGGGCGATCAGCGCGGCATACATGCCCACCTCATCGTTATTTACTTCGCCTTCATGTATGTCATCCGCCTCTAATGCTGCCTCAATTGCCGCCTGACCTTCCTTGCTGATCGGCTTTTTCGTTACCAGTGATTTCGCCTCCTGCTTTTTGTCAGACTTTTTAGCATCTGGCATGGGCGGTTCCTGCTTCTTTTTGTCCACGCTTTTTTGAGGCGCAGCTTTCGGGGGAACAACCTTGGGGGGCTTGGGCTTGTCTACCGGCTTCACCACGGGTTTTGGCGCAGGTTTTGGCGGCTCGGGCGGCTTTGCCACAACAGGCGACGGCTTGTCGATGGGCTTAACTACAGGCTTTGGCTCAGGCTTTGGCGGTTCAGGCACAGGCTCTGGCTTCGGTTCCGGTTCCGGCTTCGGTTCCGGCTTCGGCGGTTTTGGCTTAGGCTTTGCCTCTTGCGTTTGCGTTTTACGACGCAGGTCCTCGCCTTTAGGCGCAACCATCAATGTCGCCATCGTTACCGCTGTTGGTTTTATGGTGTCGCTTTCACTATGCCAATACCAAGACACTGATAACGCCACGGCAATCACCACATGCAGCGCAATGCTCCAGCCGATCGACTTGTAGGAATCGCCTTCTCTTTCGTCCATCACAGCAGGCGCTCACTTTTTTATTGTGGATGACGGCGGATCGGTGACCAAGCCAACATTACTAATACCTATTCCTTGCAGCGCACCCATGACCTCCACAACAGCACCATAGTCCACACGCGCATCACCCCAAATCAGCACCGGCGTTTTTGGCTGATTGGCTCGTGTTTTGCTGATTTTGTCCAAAATCATCGACAAGGATTCTGGTGCCGCCTGCGTTGCGGCATCGCCTAAGTTGAGGTAGAGCGTTTTATCTTGTTTAACCGACACAATCAAAGGCTCTGAATCGGCTGGCAAAGGCTCCGTACTCGCCTGCGGCAACTGCACATCAACACCTTGCATCATCAGCGGTGCCGTAATCATAAACACGATTAACAAAACCAGCGAAACATCAATATAAGGAACGACATTGATTTCAGCCTTTTGTTCATGTTTTTTACGCCGCCTCACGCATCCGCTCCTCGCACGGCGGTGTGCGCCTGACGGTGCAAAATGCTAGCGAACTCATCAGCGAAGGTTTCATAACGTGACAGCAAACGATTTAAGCGTGCGGTGTAACGATTGTAGGCAATCACAGCCGGAATAGCGGCGAAAAGACCAATGGCCGTGGCAAACAAGGCTTCTGAAATGCCAGGCGCTACAGCAGCGAGTGTCGCCTGCTTGGTGTTGGCCAAACCATGAAAAGAATCCATGATGCCCAGCACCGTGCCGAACAAACCGATGTACGGACTCACGGAGGCCACGTTCGCCAAAAACGGCAGACTTTTTTCCAGATGCTCCTCTTCGCGCGCAAGTGCCACCCGCATGGCGCGCTGCGCACCTTCCATAACTGCATCAGCCTCCACACCATTTTGCTGGCGCAGACGTGTAAATTCTTTAAAACCTGCACGAAAAATGCTTTCTAAGCCGCCCACATCGCCTTTTTGAGCGCGCTCATTGCCTTCGCGGTATAGGCGGCCTAAATCGATACCAGACCAAAACGCCTGCTCAAATTGTTCAAACTGCACCTCAGCCACACGATAAGCACGTGCGCGGCGAATAATCATCGCCCACGACATGATGGAGGCTGCCAGCAAAATCAACATCACCAGTTTGATAGGCAAGGCGGCGTGCCAAAACAAAGCGATCATCGATAACTGTTGTTCTTCCACGATTTTTTTATCCTCTAAGGAGTGAAAACGGCACTCAGTTTACGCATTGATAACCGTTTATGCTTTTTGTAATCTCTCGCTCAAGATCGCCACAAGCAAGGTATCCTCCGGTTAGGCGGCGCAAAGATACTGCACATCAACCGTACGCACCACAAACATTTTCTCAACAAGAAAAATGACAATTTTACCGAAACGACAAATGGCTAGCATCAACCTAGCCACTCTCCCTCAGCATACTCATGCTTAAAAGATTTGGTCTGATGCTACTACTTAGCGCAACCCTTCAGTTAGGGCTTGCAAATGAGGAATTCGATCATGCATAGCGAAGAAGCAATGAACTAATTACACAAGCCATTTGTCAAACTTGGCAGGCACATCAATGTGTGTTTGTAATTATGCGCAGAATATTTTGTTTTATATTTTTACTCAGTGCCAGATTTTAATTAGCATTCGCCAATGAAGAGTTTGGCGCTGCCTATACAACACTAGCAACTATGCTGAAGGACAAAAAACAAGCGTTGTTGTAGGTGAAGACGAAATATATGCGTGGCTCTCGCCAATCGATCAGCCATTAGAGGCGGCTAATAATGAGCATTATTGATTTAACCCCCTACCCTCGTTAGAAAAACTCAGGCCGCCGCTATTTTTCTTCGACAGGGGATTGTATGGCGCAAAAGTACAAACAAATGACAGACGTATAGCAGTTTTGAGCAGGGAGTGCTTACTGCGTGCACGCATTTTTTCAAAGCGCAGGCTGGCCATGCCGTAAGTTCCTGTGCATCACATCCGGCATCGCACACGGCCGACCAGTGCTACGGTTAACACAGGCGATGCGCACTTCGCCTCGACACAACATCTTTTCTGCGCGCCATACATTTTGCTCAAACAACAGATGGCTGCGCGCAACTTTCAGTGGCTTGGCTGTCACCTGCAAGACATCATCCAACTGAGCAGCACCTAGGTATTGCACGCAAGCCATGTGTACCACAAACATTTTGTCCTCAGAAAAAATGGCAGATTTATCAAAGCCCAATGCACGCAAAAGCTCTGTACGGGCGCGCTCCATAAACTTCAAATAGTTAACGTAATACACACGGCCACCGGCATCGGTGTCTTCTATGTACACGCGCACATCAATTGAAAAGCCCATAGCTGAATGCCCTCAGTTCAACTTATCCCACTCTTTTTTCAGTGTTGAATCCCAAACGCGCGCGTTGATATCCCCTACATATTTGTAACGAATCACGCCGCCGGAGTCGATAAAATAAGTTTCGGGCGCGCCAAATACACCCAAATCCAAACCCAGCTTTCCGTCGGCATCGCTAATCGTAAAATGGAATGGATTGCCTTTTTTCTGCAACCAACTCAACGCATCTGCTTTGTTGTCTTTGTAATTGAGACCGTACAACAGCACGCCACTATCCGCCAATTGTTTTAAATAAGGATGCTCAACACGGCACGTAACGCACCACGTTGCCCACACGTTCACCAGTGCTTTTTGTCCTTTTAAATGGTCTTGCCTGACGGTTTGATTATTTTCCAATGTCGGCAAGGAAAAAACCGGCCACGGTTTATTGAGTAGCGCGCTGGGCATATCGGATGGATTCAACTTTAAGCCAACCCATAAAAAAACCGCTAGCACAATAAAAATGGCAAGCGGAATAAATAATTTTAAACGTGGCCGATTTTGCATCATTACAAGCCCACCTTTCGATAACGCTTATCCCACACGGCAAGCAAACCACCGGCGGCCATGAGCAAGGCACCTAGCCAAATCCATCGCACGGCAGGCTTTATGTGTATGCGCACAGACCACGCGCTTTTGTTGCCCAAGTCTGGCTGCAAAGCCTCGCCAAGCGACACATAAAGATCGCGGGTGAACCCGGGAGCAATGCCCGCTTCCGTCATCACGCGATCACCAAAATGGCGACGCTTTTCTGCGTAAACCATTTCGATTTCACTCCCCGCTTTTCCGATAGAAAACAAGGCGCGCTGCGATACATAATTTGCGCCAGCGCTGTCTTCCATCATTTCAAAACGAAAATGGTAAGCACCCAGTTTTGTGTCTTCACCTGGAGCCAAACGCATTTCACGCTGCTCCGTGTGCAGGGAGGTAAAAACAATGCCCATCGCCGTTACCGCCATGCCGATATGCGCCAGCCACATGCCCCAATACGCAGGACGCAAAACAGAAATCGCCATCAAAAAAGAGCGTGCGTTACGTGTTTTCTGTAGCAAATCTGCGGCTGATACCGCCATCACCCACAGGCCAAGCCACGCGCCCGCCAAGCCAGCTAACGTGACAGGCAACGACAACACCATCAGCAGCAGCGGAGCCAGAAACGCCGCAACAGCAGCCGGACGCGCCAGCCAATGAATCAACGCTCGCGCTTTGCTGTTACCACTCCAGTTCAGCACCGCACCCACCGGCATTATCAAAACGGCAACGCCCATTAGCGGAATAAAAAAACGATCAAAATACGGTGGCCCAACGGATATTTTTCCCCAATTCATCGCGTCAGAAATCAACGGGTAAAGCGTGCCCAAACACACCACTGCCAGAATAATCACCATCAAACAACTGTTGAGCAAAATGAACATTTCACGCGATAAAAAAGAGTAATCGCTTTTTGCTAATGTGGGCGCACGCGCCGCATACAGTGTGAGCGAACCGCCAATCACCACGGCTAAAAATGCCAAAATAAAATAGCCGCGTGTGGGGTCTGTCGCAAAAGCGTGTACGGATGTCAGCACGCCAGAACGCACCAAAAACGTACCCAGCAAACTCAAAGAAAAAGCAAAAATCGCCAGCAATAAAGTCCAGCTTACAAACACTTTGCGTTTCTCTGTTGCGGCCAACGAATGCAGCAAAGCCGTACCTGCCAGCCACGGCATAAAAGAGGCATTTTCGACAGGATCCCAAAACCACCAGCCACCCCAGCCCAGCTCGTAATACGCCCACCAACTGCCCAGCGCAATGCCGATGGTTAAAAACGCCCACGCTATGTTTGCCCACGGCCTCATCCAGCGCGTGCCGTTCGCATCCAATGCGCCCTCACCCAACCCCAAAAGCACAGCGACAGCAAAGGCAAACGGCACCGCAAAACCCACGTAACCACAGTACAAAAGTGGCGGATGCACAATCAAACCAAAATCTTGCAATAGCGGATTTAAATCACGGCCTTCGCTGGGATAAAACGGCAAATTGCGTGCGAAAGGGCTGGAGGCAAACAAAATGAAAGCAATAAAACCGACGGCCAACAATCCCAAAATAGACAAAACCCGCGCACGCAAAACCCACGGCAAACTGCGTGAAAACAACGCCACCGCGCTCATCCACAACGACAGAATCAGCACCCAAAACAACAGCGAACCTTCGTGCGCACTCCACACCGCGCTGATTTTGTAATACACCGGCAAACGCGTGTTGGAATTGGCGGCAACATACGCCACGGAAAAATCATCGCCCACGAAACTGAGCGTCAACCCCACGAAGCTGAGAAGCACCAGCACGCACAGCATCAGCGTGAGCGGAACCGACAAACGCATCCATCGCGGCTCTTGCAAATACGTGCCTGCCAACGGCAAAACGCCCAGCATGATGGACAAACCAAAAGCGAAGATAAGACAAAAAAGACTGAGTTCGGGGATCATATTGGTTGGGTTTCTCAAGAATCCAGTGCGTGCGGGTTTCTGCTGGATTTTTTAGGTGTTTTCTTCTTCTGAGCGGTTTTTTTGCTAGACGCGTCTTTCATAAAAGCCCTAATTTCATCGTCTGTTAACGTCATGAATTTTTCTCTTTTGTCGGCCGGCATTTGGGCCACTAATTTTGACCACAGGTTAAATTCGCCGACATCTACGCCCAAAGCCATTAGTTCTCTACTAACAATCATTATTTCCACGCCCACCTCAGTCTCTTTATTTTTACTTTTCCATACACCGTCAGAGCATTTTTTCATTTTTTGAGGTGTAGAACAGTCCGCCGATTCCGGTATGAGTCTGGCGAAGACAATGAATGTAAACGATAACTTTTGAATCGCTTGGCTGGCAGCAGCACCCCCATGAAGGTAAGCTTTGATCTCGTCAAGGACTTGGCTTTTTTTGCTAGCCAAATAAGCATCCGCAAATTCACATCGTTTAAAGACCACAGAGCCTGCCAGTGAACCTCCGCCATAGCAGACAAAAGCAACCGCCTGTTTTTTCTTGAGGCGGGCTATTTTCTCTATGTCTTGTTTGCCATTTTCAAATTGGATGTGGGGCTGCATAAACGGATTGCCGTCACCCACCAAAACAACATAGGGCTCGTTACCTAGGCCACTGTTAATGCTGGCAATGGTGCCCGTGACATACAGGCGTTTATCAAAATATTGATGGTCACCCGCAACCTGATTTTCTTCGTAGGTTTTTGCCACACTAGACGCGGAAACAACAGGGAAATCGACCCACTTAATACCGTCATTATTTAGTTTATCTGGGTTGCGGATGCCATTCTCCAGACTGTCGTCCAATACAACAGCCAATGCAGCCAGCTCCCGAGCCGTCATGGTGTAGCCCTTTGGCGCGGGCTTTTGCTCTTTTTTTGCTGGAGAGGGGGGCGTTGGCGGTAACTTTTCATGGGCTTGGACGGTTGCAGGCTGTATTTGCATGGGCTGCGCAACGGCTGGCTTTTCATACACGCACAACAAGAAGGCAAGAAGGACGATTAAAGAGGCAGTCGATTTTTTCATAAGAAGTAATTCCATTGCGTGAAAAACAAATTTAACGACCGGCAGCATCTAATTTGATGAATGCCCCACCGGCTTTGCTCCCATCTTCGTCATGCTGTCTCTAATCTCCGGCGGCGTGTAGTTTTCATCGTGTTTGGCCAGCACTTCGGTGGCGATAAATACCGTGCCGTTCCATTTTCCTTTGGCAATCGCCGCCTGCTCTTCGGCAAACAAGTCCGGCAAGATTCCGGTGTAAATTACGGGCACGCGGCGAGTGCCGTCGCCCAGTGAAAAATGCACGTCCAAGTTTTCTTTGGTGCGCTGCAAGCTACCTTTATCCACAAAACCACCTAGGCGAATTTCTTTATTGACAGGTGCTGTGCCGTTCAGTAACTCAGCGGGTGGAAAAAATAAATTCATGTTTTCGCGCAATGCGAAAAAGAGCAAAGCCGCTGCTGCACTGGAACTAACCACAACGGCGAGCACGACGAATAACCGCTGCTTTCGGATTGGATGCATTTTTATTTCCGCTCTCTTGTGGTTTTTTGATTGGTGCAGCCGCCTTCGCACCACTGATTTTGCAAGGCGCGGATTTGACGACGATGGCGCAATAGCGGCGACAACACCAACAAAAACACCACCCCAAAACCAATAAAATAGGCCGACCACACGTAAACGCCGTGGCCGTTCATCGCCAGTAAATCGTGCAGCGAATCAAAATACATTTAGCTTCTCGGTTTTTTTATAGATATCTTGTAGCCAACGGCTGCGGCTTTCATTTGCCACAATTTCGCAGCGCATATTCAACAACAGCACCAGCGCGTACAACACGTAAAAACCGGCAACCATAATAAGCAGCGGGTACAGCATGGTGCCGTGAATGGTGGGTGCAGACGTGAGCTTTAAAGATGCGCCTTGATGCAAGGTATTCCACCAATCGACTGATTTATAAATAAGCGGGATATTCACCATGCCGATAATCGCCAGAATCGCACTGGCACGCAGCCCACCTTCTTGCTGTTGATAGGCATTCGCCAACGCCATCACACCTAAATAGAGGAAAAACAAAATCAGCATGGAGGTTATGCGTGCGTCCCATTCCCACCAAGTTCCCCACGTGGGCTTGCCCCAAATACTGCCAGTGACGAGCGCAATAAACGTCAGCGCAGCGCCCAAAGGCGCGGCGGCGCGCATAGCCCAGAACGCGAGCTTTATACGCCAAACAAGCCCGATAGCTCCGGCAATCGCCATCAGGTAATAACCGGCCAGCGCGAGAAAAGCGACCGGCACATGCAAATAAATAATGCGAAAGCTATTGCCTTGACGTGCATCTTCGGGCGCGAAAGCCAAGCCCCAAACCGTGCCGGTGGCGATCAATACAAAAGCCAACAAGCCCAGCCACGGTAGCAGACACTCACTTTTTTGATAAAAGCTGGGCGGGGAGCTCCATTGATGAAACCATTGTTTAAATGTTGTTGGCATGTTTGAAAAAAATCCTACGATTCGATACCAATCTTTAAGCCCGCAATGACCACCAGCGGCGCAAAACCTAGCGTAAACAGCACAAGAGCCGCAAGCAGCATAAGTTGCCCAGCAGGGAAAAACCCATCTGCGGCCTGCGCTGTGGCGCTGGCACCAAAAATCAATACAGGGATATAAAGCGGCAGTGCGATAACTGCCAGTAAAAGGCCACCGCGCCGCAAGCCAACAGTCAGAGCCGCACCCATCGCACCGATCAGCGAAAGGCTCATTGTGCCCAGACACAGTGCCAGCATCAAAACGAGCAGCGCGGAGGACGGCAAGGATAACATAAGCCCCAAAAGCGGCGAGACGAGCACCAGCGGCAGGCCAAAAAAAAGCCAATGCACGGCTATTTTTATCCACAAGATGCCGTACAGCGCATGCGGCAACAGCAGATACTGCTCTAACGTGCCGTCGTCAAACTCACGCCGAAACAGTAAATCCGCCGACAACAAACAAGCCAGCAATGCCGCCACCCACAACATGCCAGGCGCGATAGCCGCCAACTGCGTTTTATTTGCGCCGATCCCTAACGGCACCAACGTGATGACTATCAAAAAAAATGCCACCGGATTGATCACGTCGCTCACGTTGCGCCAAGCCATTTGCCATTCGCGTTTTAGGGTGGCTTTTCGGATAGGCGCGCTCACGCATTAACCTCCGTCAGCGACAGCGTGCGATGCGGCAGTGCGATCTTTTCCATACCGTGATGACTCGTGACAACCGCCATGCCGCCATTCGCCAAATGCATGCGCAGCGCCATAAATACAGCGGCAAAACCCTGAGCATCCAGTGCGGTAAACGGCTCATCAAGTATCCACAGCTTTTGTGGACGCGCCTGTTGGTGGCCTGTGGACAAACTGTGCGCGGGTAACAAAAGTCGTGCCAGCACCACGCGACGCTGCTGCCCCGCAGACAACTGATAAACCGGCAAATCAACGCGCCCACGTAAACCCATACCCAGCAACGCAGCCGTTACATCGTTTGCGTTTGCGCCCACACATTGCGCATACCAAAGCAGGTTTTCGCGTGCAGTTAAGCGGGCTTTTAGCGCAGGCTGATGCCCGAGGTACAACAATGACTGTGCATAAAGCGACCACACCGTGCGTATGTCGCTACCGCTCCAGTACACACAGCCCTCGTAACTGCTATTTAGCCCAGCCAGTATCCGCAACAGTGTTGTTTTTCCGCTGCCGTTATCGCCCGCCACAAACAGCAACTCACCGGCCGTCAGCGTTTGTGTGATGTTCGAAAACAGCACAAAGCCGCCTTTTTCACAGGCGACACTTTGCAGAGAAAGCGTCATATATACTCGCGCCGCACACGCAGAGAGAGCTGTGTGAGCAATTGATAGGGAATGGTACCAGCCCAGTTCGCCACTTCTTTAACGCCGATGGTATCTCCCCACAACTCCACCCAGTCGCCAAGCTGCACCGCGGTCAAATCAAGCCATGTACAATCAAGCGCCAAACTGTCCATAGACACGCGCCCGATAATCGGCACACGCTGGCCGTTCACCGCAGCCTGGGCCTGTTTATCGCGTAATAACAGCGGATAACCGTCCGCATAACCAGCTGCGACGTAAACCACAACCGTGTCGCGTGTCGCACGCCACGTTTCGTTGTAGCCGACCGTCTCACAGCTTTCCACCGTTTTAATGCCGATAATTTTTGCCTGTAGTTTCATTGCCGGCTGTAAATCCATATGCTGTTGACTCCCGTCAACAGGGCTAACACCGTATAGCATAAGGCCAGGCCGCAGCCAGCCGACGCGCGCAGCAGGCCACATCAAAATGCCGCCGGAATTGGCAATGCTGTGATCCATCAACGAAAGCATCTGCGTATTTTGCTGGTAACAGGCGATTTGCCGAGCGGTTTTATCATTATCTACCGCCTCCGAGCTGGCCAAATGTGTCATGCCAATAACCGCTTCACACCACGGCAGTTGCTGCACCGCATGAAACGCCGCCACATAATTCGACGGAGTAAAGCCCAGTCGCCCCATACCACTGTCCAACTTCAGCCAGAGCGTCGTTTTGTGGCTGGCGCGATGGTGGTGGTTTGCAAGCAGCGCAAGATGCCGCACATCATGAATAACAATATCGAGCTGCGCATGAATAGCAGCCTCCAATTCTGCGTCATTACTCACGCCCATCAACAACAACAAACGCCCAAAGTACCCAGCGCCTCGCAATTTTTGCGCTTCCGCAATACGCGCTACCGCCAAGCCATCAACACACTCGCCCAAAACCGGCAGCAAACCCACTGCGCCGTGTCCGTAAGCGTCCGCTTTCACCACAGCCATAATGCGGCACAGAGGGGCAAGATCACGCACAAGGCGGATATTATGGCGAATGGCGTGTGTGTTAATCGGGGCGCGGGTTTGATACATAGCAATGAGAATAGTCGAGCGATTAGCAAAGCCGTTATGATAACGACAGCCCGCTACACTGGCGAACTTCAAGCCATTCATTCCGTGAATATTCCCCCCATATCTCGCTACGCAGGCCGCCCTTTATGCCGAAAAGGAGGGTGTCTTCACGGGCAAATCAACCGTATTGATAAAGGCAGGGTACAAATCTCGCATGACAGGTAAATTTTCCATAACGGCTGTTCGCCAGCGCGCAGCCAAATTCACCAAAGCGTTTAAAGGCGTGCCGCCTGAAAAGCAACGCGGTCAAGAAAAGCGATTTATGAATCCAAGCACTTTTGTTTTATGGAACTGATGTTACGCAGCCGCGCTAAATTGCTGAAGTTCTGCATAGGCGGCTCGCGATGCGTTGATGAGTAATTTCCGACAAAGCGCGAAGGGATTGA
>JAYVJM010000005.1:0-48940 GCA_043769275.1 Cellvibrionales bacterium
CTGCCGTGTAAACCATTTGCTTTCTCGCCTTCATCGAAACTCTCCGCTTTGTATTTTATTGGCAAAACGGTGTCCACTTTTTGCAGCATAGGTCAACCCTCTTGGCAAAATGTTCGATATTGGACAGGCAATACATCCGGTTTCTACGCAGATTCAGTCCTGTTGGACGACAGTCCAGACACAACTAGCCAGCTGAAGACGAATCTTAATCGTGCGTTATGCACAAAAAACCGATAAGAAGGACAGCACCACGCCCGATAGGGCTCTCTTAAACAGCGCAAAGCTGGGCTTGTGCCAGCATCAGCCATTTATTGCCGTCACGCGCAAAGTTAACTTGCACGCGCGTGCGTGCACCGCTGCCTTCAACATTGACAATGCAGCCTTCACCAAAAATTGTGTGCGATACACGCTGGCCTAGCTGAAAACCCAGTGTTTCCGGCGCGCTGATATTTTGCGGCGCAAAGCGAAATGTTGACGGCTTGTTCTGAACATAACTGACATTAAGCCCCTGACTCGCGCTCTGCCCGTAAGTACTTTTTCCATAACTGACAGGGCGCTTAACACTGGCGCGCAAACGCACTTCTTCCAGTAAATGCTCTGGAATTTCACGGATAAAACGCGAGGGGAGATTCGACAATTCGCTGCCGTGCAAACGACGCGTTTCGGCGTAAGTCAAATACAGTTTTTCACGTGCGCGGGTAATGCCCACGTAACACAAACGACGCTCTTCTTCAAGCTGGCCGCCTTCGTTCAAAGACATGCGATGAGGAAATAAATTTTCTTCAACGCCACTAATAAACACCAAGGGGAACTCCAAACCTTTAGCCGAGTGGAGCGTCATCAACTGCACGCTGTCGGCACTTGTATCGGTTTGCGTTTCACCGGCATCCAGTGCCGTTGTTGCAAGAAATTGCTGTAGAGGATCAACCGCATCATCTTCAGCAACAAAAGCATTACAAGCACCAAAAAGCTCCTGCAAATTCTCTACACGATTTAGCCCTTTTTCACCTTTTTCATTGCGATGAAAATCCAACAGGCCACTGGCCTTCGTGGCATGCTTGGCCAATTTATGTAAAGGCATATCCCGGGTTTCGCTATCCAGCCTATTGATAAGCCCAAGAAAAATACGCAGTGCATTCGCGGCTCGTGCGGCAAGATTGCCGGACTGCGTTAGCTCATCAGCGGCACTCCACAACGAGCATTGCAGCGCACGCGCATGAGCGCGTATGTCTTCTACTGTGCGCTCACCAATAGCGCGCGTGGGCGTATTGACGACACGCTCAAAAGCGGCATCGTCATGGCGATTAGCCAGTAAACGCATGTAAGCCAGTGCATTTTTTACCTCCAATCGCTCATAGAATTTTTGCCCGCCATAGACAACATAAGACATTCCGCGCTGTAGCAGCGCCTCCTCCAGTGCACGCGATTGCGCATTGGAGCGATACAGCAAAGCCGCATCGCGTAAACATCCGCCGGCCTCAACCCACGCATGAATACGATCGACAATAAAACGCGCTTCGTCTTGTTCATTAAAAGCCGCGTAAATGGAAATCAGATCGCCTTCGGAGCTGTCGGTCCATAGCTCTTTACCCATGCGACCACGGTTGTTAACAATCACAGCATTTGCAGCTTGCAAAATTGTGGCGGTAGATCGGTAATTTTGCTCCAGTCGCACGGTGTGTACGTCAGAAAAATCGCGCGTAAAACTATGGATATTTTCTATGCGCGCGCCGCGCCAGCCATAAATAGACTGATCGTCATCGCCAACAGCAGTAACAAAGATATTTTTATTCGGCACTTTGCTACTGGCGAGAACGCGCAGCCAAGCGTATTGAATAGCGTTAGTGTCTTGAAACTCATCCACTAACAAGAACGAAAATCGCTGTTGATAAAATTCGAGCAAAGCCGGCTTATTTAGCCACAATTCGTGTGAGCGCAATAACAGCTCGCCAAAATCAACCAAACCACCGCGCTGACATGCATCTTCGTACGCGGCATAGATTTTTATCTGCGTATCCGTGTGCAAATGGCCCGTGAGCTGTAAGTAGCTGGCGCGTCTACCTTCGTCTTTTTGTGCGCCAATAAACCACTGCACCTGTTTTGGCGCAAAGCGCGTGTCATCAACGGCCAAGTTTTTCATGACTCGCTTGATAAGACGCAGTTGATCGTCGCCGTCGAGAATTTGAAACTGTTGCGGAAAACCCGCCTCTTGCCAATGTTGTTTTAGCAACCGGTGTGCGAGGCCATGAAACGTGCCAACCCACATGGAACGCACAGAAAAGCCCAGTGTTTCTTCTAGGCGAGCGCGCATTTCTTTGGCGGCTTTATTCGTAAAGGTAACCGCCAAAATACTGTGCGGCGACACCTGCTCTGTTTGTATCAACCGGCTAATGCGCTGCACCAGTACGCGCGTTTTACCACTGCCTGCACCGGCCAATATCAACTGATTTTCAGGCGGCGCATTAACAGCTTCCTGCTGGGCATCGTTAAGTGAATTCGCTTTTGGAGATAACTGCACGTCAATGGTGCTTACGGGCAAGAACGTCTACAGCGGCCATAGAAACAGCAGACATCACAAAGGTCATATGCAAAACAACATACCACAATAACTTATCGTTCTCGATATTGGCCGCATTCATAAACATTCTTAACAAATGGATAGAAGAAATAGCCACAATGCTGGCAGCCACTTTCATTTTCAGGGAGGAGGCGTCCATTGTTCCGAGCCAGCTTAATTTTTCTGTACACTCTTCAACATGTATCTGGGAAACAAAATTTTCATAGCCGCTAAGCATAATCATCACAAGTAAACCACCGACCAGCGACATATCAACCAGCGACAATATCAACAGAACCAAATCTGATTCTGACAGAACCAACACATGTGCAAGCAAATGCCACGTTTCCTGAAAAAACTTTATTGCTAAAGCCAACAACCCTAGACTTAAACCGAAATAGATGGGAGCCAACAGCCATCGCGAACGGTACATTAGCGTTTCAAATGCTCTTTCCACAATTTGTCTCTCACATCTCAAGCGATACAACTATCTGTAACAACACACGCCCCGTAAAACAAAACAGGGGTACAAGACTCTGATAATACTTATTTTTTGCTGGAGGCTTTTGCCATACGCGCCTGGCGTTCTTTTTCTATCAAAAAGCTCACCACATTCAATACTTCTTGTGGCCCACCGGCATCTTGCATAGAAACACGGTATTTACCATCGACAACCATTTCTGGCGTACCAGTGATACCGTAACTGCGCACATTCGCATCATCTCTTTGCACCAAAGACTGCACGGTAAACGAGTTGTATTGCTGGAGAAAATCTCGTTCTTTGATACCAAAACCGGCAAAAAATTCCGCAAACTGCTTTTCGTTTTTCAAATCTTTCTTTTCGTCCAACACGGCTTTAAAAACAACGGGGTGCATTTGCGGCAAGACGTTTAACAGTTTGAGCGAGTAATAGACACGCGCAAAAACCTGAGCCCCTTCGTTAAAAATAACAGGTGCGCGCTGGAAATCGACATCAGCGGGCAATTTTGCAGCCCAAGGCTCTATTTTCGCCTCGAAGTGCTCGCAATGTATGCAGACATAAGAAAATGCCTCGACTACTTCAATTTTGTCTGGATCATTTGTGCGTACCGGCGGCGTAATCGCCTGATACTGTTTACCCAACTTATATTTTTCAACAACAGCAGGCGCAGACTTTATCGCCGCTGACTCAAAGCCATTAGGCTTAGCAAGCTCCACGGATCCGTCCCCCGCAAACACCAGACAAGGAGCAATAGTCAACACCAGTGTAGCAATCATTTTTTTCATACACATACTCCCTAAAAACCTAGAAAATAAAGGGCGGAAAAAGCACCCAAGAAAAAGCGGCTATTGCCATCAATTAATGTTGTAGTTTCCCGAAAAAACTCACGACCTAGTACTGCCAGCCAACTCAATGCAAGCCAGAAATATAATTGGCAACTGCCTCTATTTCACGCTCGCTCATGCGCTTCACACCTTCCCGCATGATGCTTTCATTGTCGTTGTGGCGACCTTTGTCTGTATATTCAGCACCTGTGCGAAAATCGTTTAACTGCTTGGCAATATAATCCGCATACTGGCCGCCTAACTTGGGAAAGCCGCCCTGCGGAATTCCAAAACCCGTGGGAGAATGACAGCCGCTGCAAGCAGGTACACCCGCCTCTTTATTGCCCGCCATATAAATTTTTCTGCCTAACGCCAATAGCTCTTTATCATCTTTGACACCGGAAAGCGTCATCTTTTGACTGCTGTAATAGGCGGCAATGCTTGCCAAATCAGCTTTACTGAGCTTATCAAGCTGACCGGCCATTTGAGGTACCGAGCGCGCACCGCTCTTAATGTCATTCAACTGTTTTAACAGGTACTTCTCGCCTTGACCGGCAAGCTTCGGAAAGGCCGGAGCCAAACTGTTGCCATCTACCGCATGGCAGGCAGCGCAGGCCTCTGTTAATACTTTGCCTCTATCAGCAGGCTCAACTGCAATAGCGGGCAAAACCAACACAACCAAACCCAACGCTACGATGAATTGACTCATACGTTTAAAAACGGAAACTCTATTTTCCATTGGGCATCTCATGCAATGTCACGGTATAAGGGTTGTAGTTGATTAGGGGAATAGCAAACGCTTTAGACACCCCCCCAATAAAAAAGCTCTGGCATTATATACTGGACTCCCGCCGAACGGTAGAAACCCTGTGCCCAACACCCCCACTCTTGCAGATATAACACCCACACCTCTCAGCTTGGCTGATTTTCGCCGTGCGCGTTTTTTTACCAGCGCGTCACGCTTGAGCGAATGTCCACCTGATACCGGCCTTGAAGTTGCATTTGCTGGCCGCTCAAATGCCGGAAAATCCAGCTGCATTAACGTACTAACAGACAACAGCCGCCTAGCTCGCACGAGTAAAACACCGGGCCGCACGCAGCTTATTAATTTTTTTGTGCTGGATGAAAATGGTAGCCAACGATTGGTTGATCTACCAGGATACGGTTACGCCAAAGTTTCGCGCAGCACGAAAGAAAACTGGCAGAAACACTTGGAAGAGTATTTGCAAAAACGCGAAAACCTGCGCGGTCTTGTACTGCTGACGGATAGTCGCCACCCCCTTAAAGAATTTGACTGCAATATGCTCGCATGGGCAAAAACAGCGCAGCTACCTGTGCATGTGGTGCTAACGAAAGCTGACAAGTTCAGTCGCGGACCAGCCCAGCAAATCCTAATGGAAACAAGGAAACAGCTACGGGCATCTTTTGGTGACAGTGTCAGCGCGCAACTCTTCTCTGCGCCATCAAAACAAGGCGTTGACGAACTGGCTGCCGCGTTGTCGAATTGGCTTTCACTGTCGCCTGCGGCAGAGATGCAAGACGCGATCTAATACCCATCACCAAAAGCAGCAACCGCTCGCCATGAGCCTGTCGAAGGACATCACAAGTAACAGAAGCGGTTTAACAAGCTCACCACGAATGGCTGAATGGTTGCCCCTTGGATTCAACTCACAAGCGCATAACTCAGTCATCATCTCCATCATCGCCCGCCACAAGCAAACCGAGCTCTCTGATTTTGCGTGTCAATGTATTGCGACCCCAACCCAATAAATCGGCCGCATCACGGCGACGGCCTGCTGTCTGCCTGAGGGATGCCTCAATCAAAATACGCTCAAAAACAGGGGTTGCCGTATCCAGCAAGCGTGTATGGCCACGCGCTAATGCCTGCTCTGCCCAGCCCCGCAGAAGCTGTTCCCAACTGCTGCCAACAACCGCTTCCCCGCCAATACTCACCAATTCCGGCGGCAAATCACCAATATAGACATCACGTCCTGGTGCCATCACAGTCAGCCAACGGCAGGTATTTTCGAGTTGACGCACATTGCCAGGCCACGCCAGCCTGCTCATGCAGGCTTCAGCATCTGGCTGTAGTGTTTTGGTCTCAACACCGAGCTCACGCGCAGCTTTGCCCAGAAAAAAACGCGCCAATGCTGGAATATCCTCCCTCCGCTCTGCCAATGTTGGCAAGACAATGCGAATGACATTGAGGCGATGAAGTAAATCTTCACGGAATCGATTTTCTTGTACACACTTTTCTAAATTTTGATGCGTAGCGGCAATAATGCGCACATCAACCTTTACCGGCGTTTGCCCTCCCACGCGGTAAAACATGCCGTCGGATAAAACACGCAACAATCTCGTTTGTGTTTCGTGCGGCATATCACCAATTTCATCAAGAAATAACGTGCCGCCGTCTGCCTGTTCAAAACGCCCTTGGCGCTGATTAAACGCGCCGGTGAAGGCACCTTTTTCATGACCAAATAACTCAGACTCCATTAAATCTTTCGGAACAGCCGCCATGTTGAGTGCAATGAACGGACGCGACCGACGTGGACTATGCCGATGCAAAGCATGCGCAACCAACTCTTTTCCAGTGCCAGATTCACCGTTAATCAACACGGTAATGTTTGAATGCGACAAGCGACCAATCGCCCTGAACACCTCTTGCATAGCTGGCGCTTCACCAATCATTTCTGTTGGCTGTAAATCAATAGTAGGCACCACAGGTACGGCGCGTGATTGCGCCAGCGCACGGCGCACAACGTCAACCACCACATCCACATCAAAAGGTTTGGGCAAATACTCAAAAGCGCCGCCTTGATAAGAGGCCACCGCACTGTCTAAATCAGAATGTGCCGTCATGATGATGACCGGCAGCTCGGGATAATCGCGGCTAACTGTGCGCAAAAAGGCCAAGCCATCCGTCCCCGGCATGCGAATGTCGCTGATTAAAGCCGTCGGTTGCTCTGGCTCTAATGCGCGGCGTGCGCTGTCACCATTCTCAAAACTTCTTATGCTGATGCCTGCTTGCGTTAATGCCTTTTCGAGCACCCAGCGGATGGATCGATCATCATCAATAATCCACACATCGGCAACTTGTGAGCTCATGTTAATTTTCCTGTTGTTGGCGCGAATTCGAATGGAATGTACAGCGAAAAGCGCGTGTATCCAAAATGGCTTTGGCATTCAATCAGGCCGTGGTGCTGGGCAACAACCGACTGCGCAATAGCAAGCCCTAGACCGGTGCCATCGGCACGACCACTAATCATGGGATAAAAAATAGTGTCTTGCATATCTGCCGAAATGCCCGGACCGTTGTCCTCGATATCTATGCGACAGACTAAGCGATGCACGCGCTTCCCAATGGTGCAGCGCCGTTGCACACGGGTACGCAGCGTAATGCAAGGCCGCTCTGTGCCACTTTCACACAACGACTGCATGGCATTGCGCACAACATTGAGTAGAGCCTGCAATAGTTGCGCGCGATCACAATACAGTTCAGGGAGGCTTGGGTCATAATCACGATGAAAAGTAATCACATTGCCACTTTCAACATCAATGAGTCGCGTTACGCGCTCCAATACTTCATGTACATTGGCATTCGCCAGTGCTAAGGGCGCGCGTGAACCCAGCATTCGATCGACCAGATCACGCAGGCGGTCGGCTTCCTCAATAATGATGCGAGTATATTCTAGGCTTTCCTCTGGCAGCTCACGCGCTAGCAGCTGTGCTGCGCCACGTATGCCGCCCAACGGGTTTTTAATTTCATGCGCTAAACCACGCGCCAAATGGCGACTGGTTTGCTGCGACGACACCAATGCCTCCTCTCGACTAATGCGCATCAGCCTGTCCATTGCTTGCATTTCCAGCAGCAAACACTCATCGGGCATGGGCGTAGCACTGATATCCACCAACACTGTTTGATGCAGCGTCATTAGCGTTAACTGTGTTTGCCGCCGAGTAAACGGCGTGCCGGTCTGCTGCGCGCTACGAAAAGCGACCATAAGCTCATCAGCATCGCGCAATAAATTACCAAAGGCTTGCCCACATGCATGCTGTTTACTTACCGCAAGCAAGTTTTCAGCCGACTGATTCAGAAACAGTGGGCGCAACGAAGCATCTAGCAATATCACAGCGCAACTTAGATGGTCGAGCATCAAAGCCGACAAGCGCGCAGCGGCGGGCGAAACATCGTTCATGAGGCACCGCACAACATGGCGAATAGCCCAGTGCCGGCAGTTAGCGCGTCACAAAATCATCCGGCAAATAGGGATTGTTATTTTTACGTGTCGATGCATTTACAGGCGCAACAGACGGCGCTTCTATCTCAAAATCATCCGGAAGATAAGGGTTGTGTGAAGACGTTTTAGCAGCGGAGCCAGCAGGCGTTTTATCACCTGCTCTGCGCCGATAAGGTTTTGGCAAAAAGATGTGCAGAAAAAAAGCAACGACACTCGTAACAGCAGCCACGGCAATAATCGGGCTGGCTCCGCGCCTTGCGGATTCCAAATGGTGCTCTTTGTCGAGTATCAAATCATAAGCCATCACCACAAAAGCAGGCACGATGTTCTGCTGCGTGCCGTCTGGCATGGTTTCAGCAATAAAATACGGCGTGAAGAAAAAGCTAAAAACCAGCGCGATTAACCAGAAACGCAAGGGTCGCCATAGGCCGCGCAAAAACAAGCTAGCAAATAGCAGAGAACCAAAAGCACTGGCTGCATAGATGGTGCGGGCTAGCTCGATATCATCTGCATTCATGATGCGCCTCCAATGGCTTCTGCTTCTGTCTGTTTAATCTGAGCGGGAGGCAATTGCAGGTAAAAGCCCTTGTTGACGATGTCGAGTAATACCTTAGTCGCATCCGCATTGGCAAGCGTCGTCTGAGTCGACAGCATTAACATCATGGCACTTTCCAGCTTGCCAAAAACGTTTAGCAATGCCTCCGGCACACGCGCAATACCTTCTTTTTTTTCGACATAAAGATACAAACCCTCTTCGCATGAACTACGAAAAACTTGTACCAATCGTGGGCTGTCAGCCATGCACTATCTCCAATTTTCGATTTCAACCAACAGCGCATCACGCAACACATCGCCACGCCAACCGGAAAAACGCGCAGGCATTAACTGCGCATTCGCCGCGCTATGACTACGTATAAGCTGCTCCAGCTCTTGGCGACGAAGCAACAGATCAGGCGGCAAGTCAAGGCTCCTTGCAATACTGTCAGCCAAGGCGCGTGCTGCTTTGGCGCGTGCCGCTTCCGCACGGCTCAAAGGCTCTGCAATAAACGGGCAAAGCAGATCAGGCGGGACGGTACGCGCCAGCTGTAAAAACTGCTCACCAAACCGCCGGATGCTGGATGGCGTAAAACCATCAATAGCTGACAAATCACCCAAATGCCGTGGTGGCTTGCGGGCGATATCGACCAAAACATGATCGCGCGCAATATGGTTTCGCGGCTTGTTGCAACTACGGGCAAGCGCATCGCGGCCTAATAACAAATGCCACAAACAGCGACGCTCTTGCGTATTCAATTTATTAATACTGCTAATGCGCTCAATGCTGTAAACCGCATCACGCTGTTCGCAATAGCGGGCAAGTTGGCGACTGTTATCTTCCATCGCCCAGTGAAGACGCTGCTGTCGCGTTAATTCTAGGTGCAGGTGCCTATATAGCGTCGGCAAATAGAGCACATCCAAACAGGCATAGTGTTTTTGCTCAACAGTCAGCGGGCGAGCCAGCCAGTCAGAGCGACATTGATCCTTGCTGATTTCTATAGACAAGACGGCCTGTACTAAGCGGCTATAACCTATCGACGCACCATGACAACAAAAAGCAGCTGCAATTTGCGTATCAAATAAAGGCTCTGGCAAAACGTGCAACAAGCGGTCGAACACTTCCAAATCTTCACTGGCTGCATGAACAACTTTTATGACAGAAGGATCGGTAAGTACCCTCGCGAACGGTGAAAAATCTTTCACTCTTAACACGTCAATCAGCCAGCAATGCTGCCCATCGCTAACTTGGATCAATGCGGGGATAGGGTGGAATGTGTCGGCACGAATAAATTCTGTGTCGATACCCAACGCTGGCACGGTAAGCCAATGTTCTGCGGCCAATACAAGAGCGGCATCGCTCGCAATATACGCGCCCTCAACAGGGACTTTGTGACTTTGCAAACTCATATTTTTGTTCTGCCAGACAGTGCGTGCGCCAGCGTGCCGCCATCCACATATTCAAGCTCGCCACCCAAGGGAACACCGTGCGCAATGCGTGAACTGGCTATGTGTATTTCACGGGCACGTTCAGCAATATAGTAGGCGGTCGCTTCACCTTCCAGTGTAGCGTTAGTGGCCAATATTAACTCCTCAACAGGCTCTCTCTGTAAGCGCGCGAGCAGCTCCGGCACGCCGATTTCCGCAGGCCCAATGCCGTCGATGGGCGATAACTTGCCATGCAAAACAAAATACAGACCCTGAAAACTTCCAGCATTTTCAATAGCCAAAGCATCAACTGGCGTTTCCACTACGCATACTGTGCTGCGCTGACGGCGCGGATTGGCACAAATTTCACACAGTGTTTGCTCTGTAAGTGTGCGGCAGTCTGCACAGCGCCCGACACGCTCCAGCGCACGCTCAAGACTTTGAACCAAGCGCATTGCGCCATCCCTACGCTGCTCCAATAACTGAAACGCCATGCGCTGAGCAGATTTCGGCCCCACACCAGGCAAGCAACGCAAGGCGGTAATCAATTCATCAATGAGCGGACTAAAAGACATGGTTAAGGATTCTGCCCAATTAAAGTTATTAACAACAAAGCTGCAACCACAAGTTTTTTAAGCACAAAAAAGCCAAGCTCAGGAAGTTTGTACTGCAGTTGACACCCTGTATGATAATACCTTTAACCTATCGACGGGGATATTGATGATAAATTGGAATATTCTGAACGGCACGCGCTACCCCTTTTTAGAGCGCAACATGTTGATCTGCGTTCTGATCGGCTTTAGCTCCGGCCTGCCACTATGGCTGCTGATTAACTTACTGCCCGCCTGGCTGGCCGAGAGCCATATCAGCTTAAAAACCATCGGCGCGATGAGTTTAATCATGCTGCCCTATACGTGGAAGTTTTTGTGGGCACCGTTGATGGATCGTGTCGCTTTGCCACTGGGGCGCAGGCGCGGCTGGATGTGGCTATCACAGCTCGCGCTATTGCTTGCCATTTGCGGCTACGGCCAGCTCAATCCACAAACCGACATGCAATGGGTAATTGCTTTGTCTCTGGCCGTAGCAGTATTCAGTGCAACGCAAGATATTGCCATCGACGCCTACCGCCGCGAATTACTGCCCGATGAAGAAATGGGCTTAGGCAGCGCATTGCATGTTAACGCCTACAAACTTGCCAGCTTGGTGCCAGGATCGCTGGCGCTTATTCTTGCCGATCACATTCCATGGAGCTGGGTTTTTGTCATCACCGCGCTTTTTATGCTGCCCGGATTTTTAACCAGTTTATGGGTAAAAGAGCCTGCACAATTCTCGACCCCTACCACGCTGCGCGCTGCGATAGTCGAACCTTTTACTGAATTTATTGGGCGTAACGGCTGGAAAACAGCGGTTTATCTCATGCTCTTTATATTGCTGTACAAAATGGGCGACAGCATGGCCACAGCACTGGCAACGCCGTTTTATCTGGAAATGGGATTTACCAAAACAGAAATTGGCACCGTGGCCAAAACAGCAGGGCTGACCGCCTCTATTGCCGGCGGGCTCATCGGCGGGCTATGGATGTTGCGTCTAGGTATCACGCGTGCGCTATGGCTATTTGGCGTAGCGCAAATGGTCACCATTCTGGGCTTTGCTGTACTGGCAAAAACCGGTGCAGTGCTGTGGGTGTTGGCATCTGCTATTGCGCTGGAAGCCCTAGGCACCGGCATGGGCACAACGGCTTTTGTCGCGTTTATCGCCAGCCAGACAGATAAACGCTACACCGCCACCCAATTTGCTCTATTTACCAGCCTATCAGCGGTACCGCGCAGCTTTATTAACGCAAGCACCGGCTGGATAGTGGAGGGATTGGGCTGGTTTAACTTTTACTTACTGTGTACCGCGCTAGCACTGCCAGGCATGTTTTTACTCATAAAAATCGCGCCGTGGCCAAAAAAAGCATCTACTGCCATCCGTAGCGACGCGCAAAAAAGCCTTTCATCGCTTGGGTAAGCCCGATGTAACACAGCAATATGACGATCAAAAACGGGAAATACATCATGGGCAACGCCTGTAATTTAAAATAAGCCGCCAGCGGGCCCATCGGCAGGAATATCCCAACAGCAGCAATCATCACCGTCATCATGAGCAAAGGCCACGCGGCACGGCTTTGCAAAAAGGGAACTTTGCGCGTGCGTAACATGTGAATGATGAGCGTCTGCGACAACAAACCTTCAACAAACCAACCCGATTGAAAAAGGGTTTGATGGTCGACTGTATTGGCAGAAAAAACGAACCACATCAACGAAAAAGTAACGATATCAAACACCGAGCTAATGGGGCCAAAAAACAGCATGAAACGCCCCAAACCATTAGGATCCCACTTTTGAGGCTTTTGTAATGACTCTTCGTCCACGTTATCAAATGGAATGGTGATTTGTGACACATCGTAAAGCAGATTTTGTACCAGTAAATGCAAAGGCAACATGGGTAAAAAAGGCAGGAAAGCACTGGCTACCAGGACAGAAAATACGTTGCCAAAATTAGAGCTGGCGGTCATGTGGATGTACTTGAGCATATTGGCGAAGGTTTTACGGCCTTCAATAATGCCCTGCTCCAACACCATCAAACTCTTTTCCAGCAGGATGATATCCGCCGCCTCTTTGGCAATATCCACAGCAGAATCAACAGAAATGCCAATATCTGCCGCACGCAGGGCGGGCGCGTCGTTAATGCCGTCACCCATAAACCCAACCACATGCCCTTTGTCGCGCAACAAACGCACAATACGTTCTTTGTGGGTGGGCGTGAGCTTGGCAAACACCGTGGTCGTCTCCACCACAGCCAATAGCTGGGCATCATCCATTTCATCAAGCTGGCTGCCCAAGAGAAAGCACTGCACAGACAGACCAACTTCTTTGCACACCTTCAGCGTGACACGTTCGTTATCACCCGTAAGCACTTTTACATCAATACCGCTGGACTTAAGGGCTTTGAGCGCAGGCGCGGTACTTTCTTTAGGCGGATCAAGAAAAGCCACATAACCCACCAACGTCAAATCACTTTCATCGGCCACGCTGTAGTTGTCACTCAACGGCGGCATTTCCTTGTACGCCACTGCCACAACGCGTAAACCTTCTTGATTCAAACTTGCGGTTACGTTCAGAATTTGCGTCATCAACGCGGCATTTAACGGCTCAATTTTGTCGCCGTGACGCACGCGCGTACACACCGCTAACATTTCCTCCAGTGCGCCTTTGCAGATCAGCTCGTGGTGATCTTCACGTTCACTGACCACAACCGACATACGGCGACGCGAAAAATCAAAAGGAATTTCATCCACTTTCCGGTAGTTTTTGGCCAAACCCAACGTGGCCGGTAACTCACCGTGCTCCAACACGGCAACATCCAGCAAGTTTTTCAGGCCGGTTTGGTAATAGCTGTTCAAGTAAGCCATTTCTAGCACTTCATTGCAGACGGCACCAAACGCATCGGTATGCCGCTCCAGAACAATTTTATCCTGCGTTAACGTGCCGGTTTTATCGGTACACAAAACATCCATCGCGCCAAAGTTTTGAATAGCGTCAAGCCGCTTAACGATCACTTTTTTTCGGCTCAAGCTGATAGCGCCTCTAGCAAGCGTGGAAGTGACAATCATCGGCAACATTTCAGGCGTTAGCCCAACAGCAACAGATAGCGCAAACAGAGCGGCCTCTAACCAATTGCCTTTCGTAAAGCCATTGAGCAACAAAACCAAAGGAGCCATCACAAACATGAAGCGAATAAGCACCCAACTTACCTTGTTGATGCCCATCTGAAACTGCGTCGGCGTCGTGTCGGCGGCGGTCACCCGTTCGGCTAACGCCCCAAAATAACTCTGGTTTCCGGTGGCGATCACCACCGCAGTAGCCGTGCCACTGACGACGTTGGTAGCCATAAAACACAGATTATCTAGCGCCAATGGATTGTTTACGCCCTCATCTCGCTGCTCAACAAACTTTTCAACCGGCATAGATTCGCCAGTCAACATCGCCTGACTGATAAACAAATCTTTAGCACTAATCAGTCGTAAATCAGCGGGAATCATGTCGCCGGCAGACAACGCCACCAAATCACCCGGCACCAGCTTCTGAATGGGCAGCTCAATCCTAGTGGCTTCATGCGGATGCAATTGCACACCGTAATATTGGAAAGCGGTACCTGCCGCGTCTTTCGCGAAATCACGACGCAATACGGTCGCCGTATTACTAACCATTTTTTTGAGATTATCGGCGGCGTTATTTGAACGTCGTTCCTGCACAAAACGCAGTGCTGTGGAAATAAGCACCATCGCGCCGATCACGACAGTCGCCTTTATATCCTCGGTGAAATAAGAAATTACCGCCAAAACTGTAAGCAGCACATTGAACGGGTTGCGATAACATAGCCACAGATGCATCCACCAACGCAGTGGTTTTTCGTGCTCCACTTCGTTGAGGCCAACACGCGCCAACCGCTCTTCGGCTTCCACTTCATTGAGGCCATCAGCGTGCGCGTCCATCTGCTGTAGAAGCGTACCGATTGGCATTTTTGACATAGCCAGATGCCGTGCAGCAATTTGATCTGGCATCGCCTTACCAACTGCGGCACCACGCAACAAATCGAGAAGCACAAGATGCCGAAACTGGCGCACAGACAGATTTTTTTGCACAAACGCCAATAGGCGTATTTTGAAAGTATCGAACTGCATAAGTAACTCCCGCGTCAGACGCAAGGTCTGACATGGATACACGTTATTAATTCACTCATGCCCTTTAACGGTAGCACATCACGCAATGTGATAAGACAAGTCTAAGACCACTAAGACCACTAAGACAAATAACAGATAACAGATAACATATTGGGAGCGACACAAGAGGCCGAATGGCCAAAAGACACCACTACCCGCCAGAGACGGCAAGGTAGCGGCAAAAAAAGCTGCGAAACCTTGCCTAACCGTCGATCTTTGATCGGCTACAACAACAACTTCCCATAAAGCCTTCCTCTGAAAATGGGCGTGCATGGTAAGCGACCGAACAGAATGTTGTCCACCCTGTGTATTGACTGCCGCCTTGGTTTTCATGCGTTTCTCTGATTGCTTTTGTCATTATCCTGCCCTCCACAAACAAACTAAAAGTCATTAAAAATACCAACATAATCATCTTTAGTGCTTGTTTGCATACTGCTTGCGGTCTAAAATCGGAAAGCTTGCAAGCCGTTGGGGGATGTTTTTATGCTGTCTTTATATAGCAGAGATACTTATAGCCTTAGACAACACTATAGGTTTCGATCGTTGCTCTTAGTAGCGCTACTATTGGTTGTGACAGAAATAACGTGGGCACAGCCCTTATCAGCCGAAGGCATTTACAACCATTTACACGCAAAGTTCCCGCAGTACAACAACGTGACTTACGCAGAGCCATCAGAAAACTATTTAACACCTGGCGACTGGCTGGTGCAGACACCAAACAGTTGGGGCACAAGCCTAAGCACATATAATCAAGGCTTTACTCCGAAAGGACACAATAAGATTGATCCACAGTTTTTTGTGCCTACCTGCCAAACGCAAGCCGATTGTGGCGGTGTTAGCAAGTGTAAAACAGCCGCATTTACGCGGGACGATCGGAAATTATGCTTAAGCAGTGCGCACAAGGTAATGGAAATTTTTTACAATACATTTATTAGCGCAAACAGCACAGTAGACATTACTACATTGGGAAAGCCGATTGGCACAATACCCTTGATTATGCACCCGACCGACTTTGCTTATACATCCACATTAAGAAACGCCATCACAACGCTTGGCCATAAAAGCATTGCCACAGGAAAACCCATTACCATCCGCTTATTGGAGGGTGCATACCCGCCCTTTATTAGCGAGCATAGCGAGCAGGCACTGGAAAGCACCCATAACTCACACAACTTACAACTAGGTGACCCAGTTTTGGAGTGGTACTTAGAAGATATTACCTCTGGGTTACCTGCTAATAATAAGGTAACTGTATCCGTTGCCAACGAAAGGTCTTGCTCATTTAAACCCAACTGCGGCAATCATAATGATCAACAAAACATCATACTGAAGTTTTCTTTCAATCATGGCAAAACAGTTATTGTGGATAACAGCACCGTTATTGCTGGCGGGCAAGATTTGTGGGGCGATGATTATGCTGGCATAAATCCAGTGAACGACTCCAGTATAAAAATTTCTGGGGCTGTCGCGGCTGGAGCTACTGCCTACATGAATACCCTATGGAAGTATATGAGCGATCACCCTAGCTTGCTAGTGAATCATTGCTCTACCTACAGCAATGGAGTTATTTCTGGCTGTATAACTGACGCTACAGCACCAAACACCCGTTCAACTGTTATAAATACAAATACATTTCCAGTGCAAGCCATGTTTGTTAGTAAATTAAACAATGGTGTAGGTGTTGGGGACGATGCTGACCAATCAGAAGTCGCTCGCGTTTTTGCCCTAAAAAACGCCACTACATCTATAAAAATCAGCCAGCAAGCCCTATTTAAGATAGGGCATATTTTACCGTTCGCGAGACACCCCATTCTGCACCCGCTTGGCACCATAGACGGCAATGTAATACAGGCTATAGCCCATGCCATACGAAACCATTCAACGGATGTTTATATTGTCACTAGCCAAGTAAATCACACTAGTTATGCAAGCCCAGTAGATTTACAATATCTCTATGACGCTATATTACATTCTATGAAGTCTGATTGTGATTTGAATACGGGTGATGCAGAGGAAAAGTTGAGCTCTCGTTCTCTGCAATCGAATTGTTATCCGGATGATGCAAAAGCTAAGCAAGCTTTAAATAAACACTTGCATCTTGCCTACCTGAATTACACAGACTCGACTGACAGTACGATCAGAGCACACAATAAATTCTGGATGGTTGATGACAAAGTATTTTATTTTGGCAGCCATAACTTTTATCCGAGCTCACTGCAGCAATTTGGCGTGATTGTAGATAGCACCATGGCAGCTACAGACTTAAACAATACTTTTTGGACGCCCATGTGGTTTAATTCAAATAAATTTACTCCGAAGTGATGCGGCAATTATTATAGAGGGCTCCGCAGAAAGGCTATATCCTCTTTGGCGGGCGTAGGACATAAGGGCGCAATGCCGATTGTTGGGTTACGGCCTACAGCCTAACCCAACCTACGGGCTGTCCGTACCGATACGTCATTCCCGCGCAGGCGGGACAAAAAAGCGCGAAGCGCGTTGAACAGCCAGCGGCTGCCCCGCGGGGCGAGCGTAGCGAGTAATCCAGGAGTATTGACTTTAGCTTGCAAAACTGGATTCCCGCCTATGCGGGAATGACGGGACTGTCTATTTATGCGGGCTGAGGCTGCCTTGATGCGAGACCGCGCTGAACGCGACTTGGAAGCACGAACATAAACTCCGCCAAGGCTCGGGCAAATTCAAAGATCCGCACTGCATCTTCTCTTGTAGGCATGTCTGCATCTTCATCTGCGTGACGCTGATCGTTGGCATCAAGGCGTACATCATGCGCCCACTCTGCCATTTCCTTAGTAATAGCATGATCTATAGCGGCCTTTTCAATACGTTTATACAGACTGCCATCGGAATACCCTTTGGCTTTCAGCATGGCATCGACTGCGCTCGCTGAAAGCATCACCAAGCCTGCCGGAACGTGCAAACATTCAAGCGCCTGCTGAAGAAAACCACGTGGCTTTTCTGGAATATCTATAGAGATTTGCTCTGACTCCGGAAAATACTCCGAGACTGGCATATCAGAACCATGATAAGACCATGCCGTGACAACACCGCCACATGCACTACACACATAGATACACCAGACACGCTCCATGTCATGCAGATTTGAACCTCTTGTCCGCAAAGGGTTACCAACCCGCCGCAGGTTAGGCTTGGCTATCGCACAATGCGGGGAGCGAGGAAGAATAAAATTAGTTAGACTCAAATTAGTTAAGAGCATTAGTGGCTTATTCACTCCGCCAGCCCCTCCGCTGACAGCGCGTAATCCATCGCCCATTTGTAATCAGGCTTACCTGCTGCATTGCGCTGCACTTCATCCGCGATATGCAACTCACGCGGCACTTTGTAACCTGCAATCAGCGTGCGGGCTTTTTCCTGTATATCGGCCAGCGTTAAGGTTTTGCCGTCGCGGCTGGAAACAACCGCCGTGACTTTGCTGCCCCAGCGTGCGTCTGGCGTGCCGACGACCAGTGCATCAAAAATATCGGGATGTGCTTTGAGTGCTTGCTCCACTTCTTCTGGGAATACTTTTTCGCCGCCGGAATTAATGCAGTTAGAGCCGCGCCCAAAGACAGAAATAGACAAATCATCTTCCAGCTTGGCCGCATCGCCCGTCAGCAACCAGCGTTTTCCGTCGAGGGTGGCGAAGGTCTTTTCGGTTTTGATGGGGTCGTTGTAATAACCCAGCGGGATGTAGCCTGAGCGGGAAAAAATACCCGTTTCGCCTGGATTGGCTTTGCGCATGGGCGTTTCATCTTCGATGATAACGTCCATAAACTCGCTGCGCAGCACGTTACCCAAGCCGCCTTCCGTTTTTTTATTGCCGCCATCCATGCCCATCTGGCCAGACTCAGACGAGCCAAACGCATTGATGATGAAACAGTTCGGGAAATGTTTGCGGAATTCTGCTTGCTTGGCTTCCGAAAATACCGCGCCGCCAGAACCGACGGTAAACATGGCAGACAAATCCCATCGACCGGGATTTTTATCCAGCGAGTCGAGCAGCGGAATAGCCATTGCATCGCCCACAATCTGCACGATATTGCATTTTTCGCGCTCAACAATTCCCCAAATTTCTACGCCATCAAAAGAGCGGTTGTGGTTGAGCACCAGTTTATTGCCGGCCAACAATTGCGTGCAGGCATACCACCATGATGCGCCGTGCATCAGAGGAGCCAGCGCGATGCCACACAGGATGTTGTCGGTGATACGAGTTTTAATGTCTTCTGGTACGACACATTTGCCCTTCGGGCTAAAATGACCGCCACCACCCATCGCGGCAAAAAATACGTTTTCGTGTGGCCACATCACGCCTTTTGGCATGCCGGTAGTACCGCCGGTGTAGAGAATAAAAATATCATCACCCGAACGCTGACCGAAATCGCGGCTTGGCGCGCCTTGGTTGATCGCCGCCTCGTATTCAAACGAACCTATGCGTGAAGTGTCGTGCGCTGTGCCGTCGTTTACGGCAACAAACAGCTTCATATCCCGCGCGGAATTGCGTACGGCTTCAATCGCCGGAATAAATTCGCGGTGATGGATGCACGCCACCATGTTGGAGTTGTCGAAAATGTAAAGAAGTTCATCTTTGACGTAACGGTAGTTGACGTTGACTGGCACGGCGCGAAGTTTGAAACACGCCATCATGCTTTCGAGGTATTCCACGCAGTTGTACATATACAAGCCGACGTGATCGCCTGCTTTAATGCCTTGGCCTTTGAGGAAATGGGCAAAACGGTTGGCGCGCTCTTCCAGCTCGGCGTAGGTCAGGCGAGAGTCGCCGCACACCAATGCTTCACGCTCTGGGACTGTGTCCACGACCATTTCAAACAAATCGGCAATATTGAAAGTTGTTGTGCTCATGCGTTGTTTTCCCCTTGGGCATGCACTTGAGATGAGAGATTAAAAAGCAAAGTAAAAATTGCGCCAACCGCATGCATTTACAGGCGATACGGTTGAAATGGGCTGATTCTAGCAGGGCAACGCTCTGAAAGCGTATCAGTAATATGACTGACTTCTGTCGGTGTGATCGGTCACGTCGCGCACACCTTCAAGCCCAGGCACTTTTTGCATTAGTGTGCGTTCTACGCCCTCTTTTAGGGTGAGATCAACCGACGAACAGCCCTGACAGCCACCGCCAAATTTCAGCACAGCAACATTGCCGTCCATCAGCTCCAGCGACACTTCACCGCCGTGCGAGGCCAATTGCGGATTCACTTCACTAAACAGCAGGTAATTGACTTTATCTGCCAGCGGGCTGTCATCGCTCACTTGCGGCATTTTTGAGTTAGGGGCTTTAATGGTGAGCTGACCGCCCATGCGATCAGGCGAGTAATCCACTTTGGCATTTTTCAAATAAGGGATACTGCGCGCATCAAAATGACAGGCAATTTTGGCGAGTTGAACAATCTCATCGCCTTCTTTTTCCTCACCTGGGCGGCAATAGGCAATGCAGGTTTCTGCACGCGATGTGCCCGGGTCATTGACGAACATACGCACAGCAATACCGGGCGTGTTTTGCTTGGCTAACAGCTCGGCAAGGTAATCTTGTGCTGACTCTGTGATATCGACTTCAAGCATGGCTGTGTTCCGGCACTAAACAATGTGGGCGTTATTGTAGGCTTGGGCTTAAAAGATAAAAACGTGACAAATGGGGTGGGTATTGCACAGACTGACTTTATTGCGGAACTTAATGCAGCCATCCGCTTTCAAATTCAACGTATGTCCGAAGTTTATCAAGCAACATTGGAGATGTTATGGTAGCTATGTATCTTAAAAAACCACTCTCATTTTTAATTGCACCCCTCGTTTCATGTGCATGTTTCATCAGTGCTAATGCCAGTGCCGACCCTAACGACCATATTGCCATTCAAAACGTACGTTACTTGGAGAGCACAATAGTAGTTACAAAAAACAAGGCTGGCGACCTAATCATAGTACGCCTCAATAGAGATGGAACACCAAGCTCAGAGTTTGGCACTGGTGGACATATAACGATCCCAATAGAAACTACGCCTCAGCATTCCGATAACCGTAAGCTAGGCATGCTACTTTGATAAATCATGTCTATCCCAGCTTCACACTCTGGCCGGCATAGTTTGTGGGCACCAAAATGGTGTCGCGTGCGATGCCGCTGGTGTTGGGGTAGTCGATGTTGTAATGCAAACCGCGACTTTCACGACGCGATAGGGCCGAACGAATAATCAGCTCGGCCACAATAGCGAGATTTCGCAGCTCAAGTAAATCATTGCTCACGCGATAATACGCGTAGTAATCGCGAATTTCTCTAAGCAATAGTTCCACACGATGCTGGGCTCGCTCTAGCCTTTTGCGACTACGCACAATGCCGACGTAATCCCACATAAAACGACGCAACTCGTCCCAGTTGTGCGAAATCACAACCGCTTCATCAGAGTCGATTACACGGGATTCATCCCACGCTGCCGCCGGCTCCGGAGGCATTACACGCGACCAGCGCACACGAATATCAGCCGCCGCTGAACGCGCATACACAAAACACTCCAGCAAGGAATTGCTCGCCATACGGTTTGCGCCGTGTAAACCGGTGCTGGATGTTTCACCTATCGCATACAAGTTACTTAAATCGGTACGGCCTTGTTGATTCACCAACACACCACCACAGGTGTAATGTGCGGCAGGTACTACGGGAATCGGCTCGCGTGTGATGTCGATGCCAAACTCAAGACAGTGCTCATACACAGTAGGAAAATGTTCACGAATAAATTCAGGTGGTTTGTGGCTTATATCTAACAGCACGCAATCCAGCCCCAAGCGTTTCATCTCGTGGTCAATAGCGCGGGCAATAACATCACGCGGCGCTAGCTCAATACGCTCATCAAAACGCGCCATAAAACGCTCGCCCGATGGCAATTTCAAATGCGCCCCTTCCCCCCGCAAGGCTTCGGTGATCAAAAACGACTTGGCTTTAGGATGAAATAAACAGGTGGGATGAAACTGATTGAACTCCATATTCGCTACACGACAACCGGCACGCCACGCCATCGCAATACCGTCACCGGAGGCACTGTCTGGGTTGCTGGTGTACAAATACACTTTACTGGTGCCGCCCGTTGCCAGCACCACAAAACGCGCATGAAACACACTTACCGCATCGTTAAGCCGATCAAAAACGTAAGCGCCTGTGCAGCGCAATTTTTGGTGCTCGGCATCCGCCTGTACGATTAAGTCCACCGCCAAGTGATTTTCAAACACGTCAATATTGGGTTGCTGCAACGTCTGCCCAATCAGCGTGCTAGACACTGCCCGCCCCGTGGCATCCGCGCTGTGAATAATGCGTCGATGGCTGTGCCCGCCTTCACGGGTGAGGTGGAACTCTGCTACGCCCGCTTCTCGCGTGAAATCTACACCCATGTCGATCAGCCATTGGATGCTATCGCGGCCATTTTCAACCGTAAAGCGCACGGCCTCCTCGTGGCACAAACCCGCGCCTGCAATAAGGGTATCGGCGATATGCTCTTCCGTAGAATCGGCATCATCCAAAACAGCGGCAATGCCGCCTTGCGCAAACCAAGTAGAGCCGTCTTGCAAGCGACCCTTGCTTATAACGGCAATTTTTCCGGTGTCAGCCAAGTGCAATGCCAGCGTAAGACCGGCAGCACCACTGCCAATGACCAAAACATCGTAGCTGTAAGTGGTTGGTTTTATAGTGGGCATGGCGTGAGCAAACAATAGGGTGGAATGAGGCAAATAGTGCGCGACGCGCAAGAAAATGAAATGCGCAAAAATCAATACAAAAACAATAAAAAGTGGGGGGACACAACAGCTCGAAGTCTTAGTCATCATCATGCCATATCTTGAATTCAACGAACAGCGCAAGCCTTGCGCTGATTGAACAAGCAGCATCCACGAAAAAACACCCGCTTTCAAAAAATCGGCGGATATGCAGATTTAATGCAACAATACAAAGCGACAATAACTGCCCAAGCGGTTATGCATTTTAAGGTTGAGTCTGCCAAGGTATGTGTTGTGACATCAGTTAAAAACAGAAAAATTTGTGTATTGGGCGGCGGCAGCTTCGGCACGGTAATCGCCAATATGTTGGCTGAAAACAATCACGATGTTTGCTTGTGGCTACGCAACGCCGACCGCGCAGCAAAGATGCATATACAGCACGAAAACCTCGATCACCTACCAAACTACCGGCTTGACGAACGCTTGCATGTGAGCACAGATATGGCGCATGCACTGAACAATGCCACCTTGGTTTTTGTATCCGTACCCAGCAAAGCGTTCCGTGATGTCTTGCGGCAGGCACAACCGTTTTTGCATGCTGATGCCATTCTTGTCAGCACAGCTAAAGGCATAGAGCCAGACGGCTTTTGGTTGATGAGCGACGTATTGCGCCAAGAATTACCGACACACCGCATAGCAGTTATTAGCGGCCCAAACCTTGCTGCAGAAATAGCGCAACGCCAACTAACGGGTACGGTTGTTGCCAGCAGCGATGCTGCCGTATGCACACTCGTACAGTCGCTTTTACGCAGTAGCTATTTTCGCGTCTACAGCAACAGCGATGTTTACGGCGTAGAGTTGGGCGGCGTGCTGAAAAACATCTATGCCATTGCCTGCGGCATGGCAGCGGCACTGGGTGTTGGCCAAAATACCATCAGCTTATTGATAACGCGCAGCCTTGCCGAAATGGGACGTTTTGCTGCAAAACTCGGTGCCGACCCTCTCACCCTCATTGGCCTTGCCGGTGTAGGCGACTTAATTGTCACTTGCTCATCACCTTTATCGCGCAATTACCGCATTGGCTTTGCATTAGGGCAAGGTCACACATTGGAGCAGGCAGTAGCCGAAGTAGGCCAAGTGGCGGAGGGCATTAACACCGTGCATTTGGTCGCCATGAAGGCCGAAGAATTGGGCGTGTATATGCCGCTGGCCAATGCGCTTAACGATATCGTCTTTAAAGGTTTCGACGCAGCTAAAGTTGCCGTGCGTTTGATGAGCGGCGACAGCAATATCGATGTTGAATACCGCGCCAATCTCACGAAATAAACAGCAATCGTCACATGCCAATATTCTTTTTTGTTGCCTTCAGCGCGACGGCCTTGTTTTCAACCAGCTTCGCTATCAATACTTGGGCAGGTTCCGGTAATAGCATCTATCTTGCCCCTGAAATCTGCAACAACATTTCTCCCGTTATTCCCGACAACAGGGATACGGTCAACCATGTGGATCCAAGTTGGCACGCATGGAAAGAATTATTTGCGCTGCTCTCAAGATGCTGCTGTGGCCCTGCATTAGAAGCAGGCTATTCCTCAACAGCGGCTAGCGACGACAGCGACGATGATATTGATGGCAGCGATGATTTTTACAATGCATTTACCCTCTGGAGCAATCAGCATCCTGAATACAATTCTTACTTGTTTCATGACAATATGGTCGCGCCGTTTCATCTCGCCGTATACGAAAGCGAACCGCTTATCAGCTTGGAAGAGTCGGGCGACCTAAACAAGGACGCACTGAGGGCGATGATAAACAACTACATCCCAGAACCCATGCGCTATAAAAGCTTTCAACAGAAGCTGACTCGCGATATATATGAAACTGTCAGAAGTTATTATCGCGCCAGAGAAAAGATTGTGTGTTTGATCGGGTTTCCCACTAACAAACCTATTGTTGAAAGCGGGAAGATTACCGCAGATTTTAAGCAGACATTTATGGATTATATCAATGAGCCAAACCCAGCGCCCGCCGCACACCCGTGCCGTAATCAGAATGTACGCGACTGAACAAGGCCAGTTGCCGCTCCACAATAACATCCGGCACCCCCTGCATGGCAGCCGCAATGTTGCTATATAGCCGCGCCTGCTGCTCGGCTCCCATCAATTCAAACAAGGTGCGAGGCTGATCAAAATCATCGTTATCTTTGCGATCATCGTAGCGCGCAGCGTCACCTTGCAGACGTAATGGCGGTTCCAAAACGTCCGGCTTCGCGACTGGCCCACCAAATGAATTGGGTTCGTAATACGCATCAGCGGTTGAGTTGTTGGCAAAAAAACGCATTGCGCCATCTTTGTGGTACGTGTGCACAGGGCAGCGCGGCGCATTAATCGGCAAAGCCTCGTAGTGCGTTCCCAAACGGTAACGATGCGCATCGGCGTAGCTAAAAATTCGCGCTTGCAGCATTTTGTCTGGCGAGTGTCCTATACCAGGGATTACATTGCTTGGGCTGAGTGCAAGCTGCTCCACTTCGTTAAAGTGGTTTTCAGGGTTGCGATTCAACTCCAAAACGCCCACGTCCATGACGGGGTAGTCTTTATGCGGCCACACTTTGGTGAGATCAAACGGGTTGTAGCTATGCTTATCTATATCGCTATCCGGCATGATCTGTACTTGCATTGTCCACTTAGGATATTCGCCACGCTCAATAGCACCGTATAAATCTTCCTGTGTGGATTCGCGTGTTTTTCCTACCACGTCAGCTGCTTCTGCATTCGTCCAATGCTTGTGACCTTGTTGCGTTTTGAAGTGGAACTTCACCCAGAAACGCGAATTTTTGGCATTCCAAAGTGAGTAGGTATGTGAGCCGTAACCGTTCATGTGGCGAATATTCGTGGGCAAACCGCGATCTGAAAACAAAATTGTCACTTGATGCAAAGACTCCGGTGACAACGACCAGAAGTCCCACATGGCCGTTGGCGAGCGCAAATTTGTGCGCGGGTGGCGTTTTTGCGTGTGAATAAAATCGGGGAACTTGAGCGGATCGCGCACAAAAAACACCGGTGTGTTATTCCCCACCAAATCCCAGTTACCTTCTTCCGTATAAAACTTCAGCGCGAAACCGCGCACATCGCGCTCGGCATCTGCCGCACCTAGCTCACCTGCCACGGTGGAAAACCGCGCCATGACTTCAGTTTTCTTGCCGATTTTTTCAAATATTTTGGCGCGCGTGTAACACGAAATATCGCCGGTGATGGTCAAAGTACCGTGCGCACCCCAGCCTTTGGCGTGTACAACGCGCTCGGGAATACGTTCGCGGTTTTGATGCGCCAACTTTTCGAGCAACTGCCAGTCTTGCATCAACACAGGCCCGTGAACGCCCGCAGTGATACTATTTTGGTTATCGGCGACGGGCGCGCCCGCTGTGGTGGTTTGGTAAGGGCATGCAGGTTCTTTAGACATAGGATGTTGCCTCTGTGATGAGAATCTGAATACGACATCAAGCCGTAAGTTGTACTATGCCATCCCCCCGCAGGATGTCTACCGTGCTCAGCAGTGATCAAAAAAACAGCATTCAATTCGCCTACAGCCGCTTTCTTGAAGCGCGTCAGTTGCGGGCGCGGCACGGGCAAAAACTAATGATTGCCACCGTAGCACGCTGCATCGCCGGCGTAAAAACCGATGCCGAAGGCTACCGCACAGCAGGCGCACATGTGTGTGCAGTGGAGGCCGGCACAGGCACTGGCAAAACCGTCGCCTACGCACTGGCAGCGATTCCACTGGCCCAGCAACTGGAAAAAACACTGGTGATTTCGACAGCAACAGTGGCACTGCAAGAACAGATTGTCATGAAAGATTTACCTGAATTGCTCAAACACGCAGAACTGGACTTTACATTCGCATTAGCCAAAGGACGCGGGCGCTACGCCTGCCTCTACAAACTTGATTTTCAATTGGCGATGGGGCAAGGCGGCGGCATGCAGTCATCGCTGGCACTGTACCCGGACGAACACGACACCCTACTGGACGCTAACACGCTCCAATCCTTCCAAGGCTTTCTTGATGCCCTAAGCACAGGAAAATGGGATGGCGACCGCGACAACTGGCCAAAAGCTATCCCCGACCAAGACTGGCGGCGTTTAAGCACAGACCACACACAATGCACCGGCCGACGCTGTGCGTATATCAGCCAATGCCCATTTTTCCGCGCCCGTGAAAATCTGCAAAGCGCGGACGTGATTGTCGCTAATCATGACTTGGTGCTGGCCGATCTTGCTCTGGGTGGCGGCACCATTCTCAGCGCACCAGAAAACACTATTTATATCTTTGATGAAGGGCATCACCTGCCTGATAAAGCCCTGCAACATTTTGCCACGCACTCACGCATACAAGGCAGCTCACGCTGGCTGCAAACGTCGAGTAAGCAAATAACGTCCGTGGCGCAAATGCTACCTACCATCAGCAGTGTGCAAACCGCCATAAAAAAATGGCCTAAGATCGCGCAAACCTTAGAGCAACAACTACAACACACCGTGCCATTAATAGAGCAGATTTTTTCAGCGCAGCCATTCGACCCACGCGCAAAGAAAGAGGCGCGTGAAAAAATCTACCGATTCGCCAATGGCACCGTTCCAGAACGGCTGTTTGATCTCGCACCCACACTGGCCGACAGCTGGCGCGCAGCGGGCGACGCACTGCGAAACCTGTCCACTGCCTTAGAAGAATTACTCGACAACCGTAGCGTAGATGTCGCAAAAGAAGTCGTCGAACAAGCCTACACCGCCGTCGGCAGCCTATGGCAACGCTGCACACAAGGCGAAGCACTGTGGCGTATCTACGCCCAAAAAGATGCCGAAGGAGCCAGCCCAACTGCACGCTGGCTCACCCTGCACGACAGCAACAACACCGTCGATATAGAAGTCTGCGCCAGCCCTGTTTTACCAGTATTGGCATTGCGAGCACATATATGGGATCGCTGCTTTGCCGCTATCATCACCTCCGCCACGTTAACGGCACTGGGGAAATTTGAGCGCCTTCGACTGCGCACCGGCCTACCTGAAGGCAGCGATTGCGTGATTGTGCCTAGCCCGTTCAACCACGCACAAGCCGCGCAACTGGTTGTGCCAATATTCGCCGTAGAAGGCAATAATGCCGAGGCGCACACGGCCTCTGTACTCGACTTTCTCGCCAACGACGTGCATTTACACGAAGCGACACTGGTGCTTTTTTCATCACGTAAACAAATGCGCGACGTACATGAAGGTGTATCAGGTGAATTTCGCGCCGCCGTGTTATTGCAAGATGACTACAGCAAGCAGCAGCTACTTCAAAAGCACCGTGAACGCGTGGACGAAAAACAACCTAGCGTCATTTTTGGTTTAGCCAGTTTTGCCGAAGGTGTAGATTTGCCTGGTGACTATCTGCGCCACGTTGTCATTGCCAAAATCCCTTTTGCCGTACCAGATGACCCAGTAGAACAAACGCTATCAGAATGGATAGAAACACAAGGCGGCGATGCTTTTATGCAAATATCCGTAGCCGATGCAAGTTTGCGCTTAATACAAGCAGCAGGACGCTTATTGCGCACAGAAACCGACACCGGACGCATCAGCATTCTTGATCGCCGCTTAGTCACGAAACGCTATGGCCGCGCGCTGCTTGAAGGTATGCCGCCCTATCAGCAAGTGTTGAATTAATTCCCCCCGTTCATGGTGATGTTTACGTTTATCCTGAGCCTGTCGAAGGAGTCGAACCATGGCAACCCCTTGACAGGCTCAAGGTGAACGGTAGAAAACCGTCAAAAGCACGCCTTCTTCAGAGACAAAAACGCCCATGAAAAAACGCAAACACTACCGTTTTTTACTGCTGACACTCGTCATGTCTACCGTCGCAGTGCTGGTACTAAGCCTGACAGTACTGGCTTTGCTCGTCTCTGCCACCGAACAACGCAAGCATCTCTTGCTAAATTACGCAACACATCAGGCCGGAATGCTGCACTCAGTTCTGGAACTGGTGCCAACATCGCAACGCAATAGCCTGACACCTCCCCCACTCGTTCAAGAGCAGATTTACCAGATTTTGGCGCGTAAACCCGCGATTACCGATAGCGGTGAAATTTTATTTGCCTATCTCGAAAACAATAACATTCACTTTGTGTCACCCCGCCGCTTTGCCAGCGACATGCCAACCATCGTCCCACGAGATCACAGCAATGTACGCGCCATGAATCTCGCACTACAGGGAAAATCAGGCGTAATTGAAACAGTGGACTACCGCAGCATTCCCGTTTTAGCCGCCTACGCGCCAGTAGCAGGCATGAACTTGGGCGTAGTCGTCAAAATTAACATCGATGAAGTGCAACAGCCATTCATCAGAACCGCACTATGGGCAGGTTTAGCCACACTTTTGCTCATCGTCATTGGCATATTTCTGATGCAAAAACTCAACCGCCCGTTGATCCAACGACTAGAAGAAAGCGAAACAAAATACCGCACCCTGTTTGAAAGCGCCAACGAAGGCATCATGGTCATCAGCGATCACATTGAAGAATGCAACGATCAGGTAACCCGCTTGCTTGGCTATGAAAAATCAGAACTCATTGGCCGAAGCATTAGCGACTTAGCCACAGAGCGCCAGCCATATGGAGACTTATCGGTGAACGCCGCCAGTGCTCGCTTCGCGCTTGCGCGCCATGGAACCCCACAATATTTTGTGTGGCGTAGTCGACGTAAAGATGGCAGCGACATTGATATAGACGTGATGCTGAAATCGGTGTCCGTCGGCAATCGCACATTTGTGTTGGCCACATTGCTAGACATCACCGACAGGCGGCATGCTGAAATAGAATTGCGACGCGTAGAAAAAGAAGTCGCCGACGCACGCGAGCATCTTGCGCACGTAGCCAGGCTGTCAACGATGGGCGAAATGGCAGCAGGGATCGCGCACGAAATCAATCAACCACTGGCGGCAATAACCACATATGCGCAGGGCTGCAAACGCCTGCTCGACAAAAACGCACAGAATTCTAATCCATACAACGCAAACAAATTGGCCGAACCACTCGATAAAATCGTCACACAAGCCCTACGCGCAGGTGAAGTGATACGCCGGCTACGTAGTTTCGTGAACAAAAGCGCCTCGGTATTGGAGCTGATCGACTGCAATCAATTGGTGGCTGATGTGGTAAAGCTCGCAGAGGTCGATGCAAGAAAGCACGACATTCCCGTGTCCTTGTTTCTCGCGCCCGCTTTACCCAAAGTGCGCATAGATGCAGTGCAGTTGCAGCAAGTTATTTTAAATTTAATACGCAATGCACTGGAGTCGATGGAGTCCACACCGCGCAGCAAAGCTCGCGTAGAAGTACACACCGCCCTAGAGGACAGCACTCACATAAGTATTCGCGTCATTGATTGCGGCTCTGGTTTAAGTGAAGATGCCCTGCGATACGTATTTGTGCCATTCTTCACCACCAAAGCCACCGGCATGGGCATGGGGCTTTCTATTAGCCACTCGATCATTACAGCACACGGCGGCCAACTCACGGCATACAACAATGCCTCCGGACACGGTGCAACATTTGCCGTGCTGTTAAATGTGCCGTCTGCGCAATCAACGACTTGATGATAAACAAGCAACAGGAGGGTTGATCCACCCAACAGCACCCTGATTTCAAAACCTTATAGGAGAAAATCATGGCAACACCTGACACCTTGCAGTCCGCAACTGTTTTTATTATCGACGATGATGACGCCGTGCGTGAATCATTGGTTTTTTTAATGAAGTCAATCAGCCTACAGGCAGACAGCTTTCCATCTGCGCAGGCATTTCTCGACATCTGGACCCCCAATCTTTCGGGTTGTCTTGTGCTGGATATTCGAATGCCAGGCATGAGCGGCCTAGAGCTACAAGACAAACTGAACAACCTAGACTCCACGCTGCCGATTATTTTCATCACAGGCCACGGCGACGTGCCAATGGCAGTCAAAGCCATTAAAGCGGGGGCTGCCGATTTTGTGCAAAAACCGTTTCGCGATCAGGAGCTGATCGACAAAATCCGCGAAGTGTTGCACGAAGACGTAAATGCACGCGCCGCAAAATTACAACGCACAGAAATTTTACAGCGCATGGAAACGCTTACAGAGCGTGAACGTGAAGTGATGGAGCAAGTCATTGACGGCAAAGCCAATAAAGTGGTCGCCATTGATTTAGAAGTTTCACAACGCACAGTGGAAATCCACCGAGCCAACGTGATGGAAAAAATGAAAGTGCGCTCACTCGCGCAATTGGTGCGCTCTGTTATGACTGCACGCAAAGAAACCTAACGCCTTAACTTGGCCAACAATAACGTCCTGATTTACCGTTCACCCCGAGCCTGTCGAAGTGCTGTTCATGGTTCGACTCCTTCGACAGGCTTAGGATGAACGGAAACATCACCACGAACGGACATATCAACTCAGTATTTAACCAAATCTTTAGCGGGGAATTCAAACATGCTCAGGCTGCAATGCAGCCATTAGATATTTTGGTGCTTCCTTTTCAAACAACTGATGCCCTGCACGATCATACGCAATACCAAGATGCGTGCACGCCGTAGCCTTGATGCCAAGCTCCAACAAGCACTGCCCCAATCGCAAATGAATGAACGGATTGTCAATCATATTTTCGCAAAACAAAGCGGATGTTAGTGCTTCTTTTCCTTGGTCAAACTGCTGGCTGCAAAAATAAGCATCCCCAATCGCCGTCAACACCCAACCCGCCTCTGGGTAGTCCGTTTGTGGCTTTGGCAATAAATTCCATGCCTGATAAAACTTGCGCAAAGCCTGACGAAACTCCCCTTTGTCATAAAAGTCATACGCTTCTGCGCACAACTCTCTTACTGATTGTTGTAATACAGTATCCAATGTACTCATGCAGCAATGCTCCGCAGCTTGGCTTACCAGCTTATGTGATTCGTGAAGTTAGGACAAACCAAAATCCAACCGTAGCACCGGTATCCTTAGACGCATATGTTTGGCTACAATGCGCACCGATTTGAGCATTATTTCGCCTATGTCCAGCGCTATAAGCCGCTATTTTTTCTATTAACACGTTAATTTTAACTGATAGGAGTTTTCCATGAAGCAAGCTGTTCGTGTCACCGTCACCGGCGCTGCCGGCCAGATCAGTTATTCCCTGCTATTTCGTATCGCATCAGGTGCAATGCTAGGCTCAGACCAGCCTGTTATTTTGCAAATGCTGGAAATCACCCCCGCACTGGAAGCGCTCAAAGGCGTAGCAATGGAGTTAGATGACTGCGCATTTCCACTATTAGCGGGCATGGTTTGTACCGATGACCCACTGGTCGCCTTCAAAGATAGCGACTACGCACTGCTGGTCGGTGCTCGCCCCCGTGGCCCGGGGATGGAACGTAAAGACTTAATGGAAGCCAATGCTGCCATTTTTTCTATACAGGGCAAGGCCATCAATACCGTCGCCAAAAAATCGATCAAAGTGCTTGTTGTTGGCAATCCAGCCAATACCAATGCTTTAATTGCGCAACGCAATGCGCCGTCTATCAATCCACGCCAATTCACATCAATGACACGCTTGGATCACAATCGAGCTAGCGCATTGTTAGCAGCAAAAACCGGAAAGACTGTCAGTGATGTGAAAAAAATCACAATCTGGGGCAACCACAGCGCCACGCAATACCCTGATATTGCCAACGCGACAGTTTGCGACAGAGCAGCATCCAGCTTGGTTGATAATACGTGGTACGAAAGTGACTACATCCCTACCGTGCAGCAGCGTGGAGCCGCTATTATTAAAGCGCGTGGGGCATCCAGCGCGGCCTCCGCAGCGAACGCAGCAATCGACCATATACACACGTGGGTATTCGGCACAACCGCCGGCGACTGGGTATCAATGGGCGTTTACTCTGACGGCACTTATGGCATAGAAAAGGGTTTGATCTATTCTTTCCCTTGTGTATGCAAAAACGGCGACTGGGAAATTGTGCAGGGCTTGAGTATTAGCGAGTTTTCACGAGCAAAAATGCTAGAAACAGAAACAGAATTACGCGAAGAAATGACAGCAGTCAAACATCTACTGCCCGCCTGATATTGCTTAAAAAGGAGAGTGCGCCTATGTACAACAGCTTAGACACAACCGCTATTTGCAAAAAAACAGACAGCTGCGCGGATGCCTTCGCCGTAGTTGCGATTATAACAATCATTGTTTCTACCGTTGTATTTTGGCTATATGGAATGGCGTAATACGCCTTCTTTACGGCCATTAAGGAGCTATCTATCGTGAACAATACAGCTTATTTCGCTGTCACTCCCCCCTCTTCGGCTTCAACGCTGAAGGGGTGGTCTGGTCGATATGTTATTAAAACTTTACTAGGCATACTGCCGTCGCTGTTATTAGCGACATCAGGATGCGCAAAAACAACAGAGCAACCAAAGCCTGTCGCTATCTTTCCAACACAGCTGATCGCACCACAAGCAGATCGCATTGTGATTGAAAAATCTAAACATTTACTGACGCTCTACGCCAAAGGAGCGCCATTGGCTAGCTTTCGCGTGGCGTTAGGACGCGAGCCTATCGGACCAAAAAGCTGTGACGGCGACAATCGAACACCAGAAGGCACTTATAAAATATTGGAACACAAGCGAGATTCCGCCTTTCACCTGTCATTGCGCATCTCATACCCATCAGAAGCAGACATCCAACGCGCGAACCGCTTAGCCTGTAAGCCTGGCAAAAACATTATGATTCACGGCTTAGAAAACGGCTACGGCTGGGTTGGAACCGCGCATAGGTCTGTCGACTGGACGCGCGGCTGCATTGCATTAACCAATGAAGAAATTGAGCGCCTTTGGCGAATTGTTCCAGATGGAACCCCCGTTGAAATTAAAGCCTAATAACCAGCACTCCAATCCTTGCGACCCCCAAATGACCAAAGTTCACAAACACAAAAAGAGCCAAACTCTGCGCAGAAGCCTATTCATAAGTTTTTTGGCCTATCTAACGATCACCATACTACCCATTGCTGCATGTGCAGACACTTTTCCACGACCTGAGCCCACTGATGATCTCATAGGCGGACTAAAATCGGTAAGAGCCACTGCTGAAGATACGCTAATAGACATTGCGCTTCGTTATAACCAAGGTTATGAGGAACTTAAGCACGCGAACCCAAACGTTGACCCTTGGTTGCCGCGTAAAGGAACGGTGGTCATTCTACCAAGCTTTTATTTGCTACCAAACGCCCCACGAGAAGGAATAGTAGTAAATATTGCGGAAATGCGAATGTACTACTTCCCGAAAACAAAGAAGGGAGAGGCCGGCACATTGCAGACGTACCCGCTCAGCATTGGCAGAGGCGACTGGAACACGCCCTCTGTAGTGACGAAAATCGCGCGCAAACAAAAAAACCCAACCTGGTATCCGCCAGAATCCGTGCGCAAAGAACATGCAAAACAAGGCGACATACTGCCGAAAGCCGTTCCTGCTGGCAGCAAAAACCCTCTGGGCGGATATGCACTGTATCTGAGTCTACCCAGCTATCTGATTCACGGCAGCAACAAAGAGTTTGGAATAGGCATGCAAGTTACACACGGCTGCATACGCATGAGCTCAAATGATATTGAGTGGCTGTTTAATAACGTACCCGTAGGCACGCAGGTACGCATTGTCAATCAACCCTTCAAAGTCGGCTGGGATAATGGCGTACTGTACGCAGAGGTTCATCCTTGGCTTGATGGCACGTCAAAGGCAGACATCAAAAAACAGACCACGCTGAAAGACTTGCTAATAGCCGCACGGCAGCTACACCCAGATTATCCCATCGACTGGAATGCAGTGGCGACAATACAAAAAACAGCTAACGGCATACCAGCTGCTGTTGGACCAACATTGACACCTATGTCATTCAACACGAGCGACGACGACCTAAAATAAGGCGCAAACAGTACCTTTTAGAGCTAAAAAAACCCAGACACTCAATAGAGTGTCTGGGTTATATTCCAACACCAATTAAGCGCTTATTACTTATACATAGACTTTTTGAACGAACGATCAATTTTGGTATTTGCTTCAGTCGCCTTCATATTGGCTTCATTAGCTGTTTGCATAGCTTGATCCGCTGTGCTTTGTGCAGCCTGCGCCATTGCAGTCGCTCTATCCGCGCTGTTTTGCGCGCCTTCCGCTGTAGCGCGAACTTTCGCCAACTCTGAATTACTGGCGCAACCAGCAGCCAGAGTAAGAACCGCAGCAACCAGTGATGCTTTAATCAGGGTGTTTTTCATAATAAAACTCCTTCAAAGGATGGTGAGTACAACTATAGTATTAACGGGAGACTACCGGACACCCGCATCCGCATGGACGGAGCCGACTCTAGCACAAAATCACGCAATGAGCACGAAGGACACAGACCCCAAACGCGCTAAAGCAATACGACAACGAACGCGGAGTCCTCATGCCTCTCCTCTGCCGTCTTTAACCACAGCAAAACCAGCCAGAAACTACAGATGATCGAAATGAAGCAAAAACTTTTGCCCTAGCCTACCTACACATTATAGTCAAGAATAGCAGCTACTTCTGTGTAAATTCGGCGAGCGAATGCAAAGCGAGAGGCGAGCAAAGCCTAAGCACGCGCGCAACTAAAGAAAAAAGCAATAGCGGCGGCAGAGGGCCATCTCAAAAAGACTCGACTACACTCACGATGGCTAAATGTCCGCGCCTAATCCCCCCCCGCAACACAGAAACATCAATCAGCAGCGGGACAAGCGTCCATCGCCCGAAGTGGCGTATGGCTTTTAATACTCTGGAAGATGCATGCGGTGTACCACAACAAAAAACCGAAACCTATGCTAACCAAGCCCACCGTCAACAGACTGCTGCTTACAATGTCTAAAATAAGGTTCCCTAGGAAAGCGCAAAAAACACCTACAGCGAAGACGGGCAGTGAGTGTCTACCCATTAAGACGAGCGGGTCAAAAATCTTATGCTGGAACACAGTGCTGTAATTTTGATACATCGCACCGACAAGATAAGCCTGCGCAAGAAAATACACGATACGGAACGGCCTACAATGCGATTTGTCTGCCCACCAGTCCAAGACATTATGCCCTTGTAGCAGATATGGGCTCAGCGTATAGACGTGCTCAAGCCTAAAGGGCATGGCCAGCACGATTACAGCCGCCGCGAGATAGACCCTATTCCGCGTCACTGCGAATGGCTGAACCCAGCGTGCGCCTATAGCAAAAGCGAAGACAAACAGCAGTTGCCAAGCAAAAGGATTAAAATGCCAATGTCTCATGCTTGTTGGGTTAGCGACCATTTCCCAGCCGAAATACCACGAGACGATGTACAGTAAAACAGACAAAGCCAAAGCAGAACCGGCACCCATATATTTGGCGACCCAAATCACAAAAGGCATGAGTGATAGCAGAACAAAATAAAGCGGCAGTATGTCGAAATATTGCGGCATATACCGCAAGGTAACTGCCTCTTTCAGCGCAGCAGGAGCTTGGCCTAAAGCACGACCAAGATCAAAGACATCCAATAAAGAAAAACTCTTTATGTTATCCATCAAGCCGAAAACCAGCAGCAATAAAACCAAAAACATACCGAGATGCGTGAAATAGAGCGTAATACAACGTCGCCATATTTTGATACAGCCTTTCAAAAACCCGTCTCTATCAAATATTTTTTGGTAAGCATACGCGGCGGACAACCCGCTGCAAAAAATCAACATATCAAGTGAATCGCTGAAGCCAAAACGACTGGGCGTGTAATTCGATAATGGATTTGCCGGCATGTGATTGATGAAAATTATCACGAGCGCGAAGCCGCGAAAAATATCCACCGCTAGATTACGTGTTGGGACTATGGAGGCCGTCATTACTTCCCGCTCCTACTTCTGGCGATTTTTTTAGTTTATTCAAATACTCGAGATATCTTACTGTGGTCTTGTTGGTGCTTGTCGCTTATTAGTGCGCTCACAACGAGAGTGATTTTTTGCAAACACCAGCTCAAACCAAGCAATATCGGCAGCCATAACAAAACAGCAAGCCACGCAGGAAGGTACTGAAAAAGCACATCGTAACGAGCAATCAAAGGCCAATGCAGCAAGTAAACTCCGTAAGAGTACAAGCCGAACAAGTAAAGAAACGCACAATCAAACTTTTTAAACACAAAAAAAATGACCAACATTAGAACCGTAATCAAGCTGGCTGTTTGGCTGATAAAAATGGTTGGGTCAAAATGGAGAGAACTTAACACAGGTGCTAGTCGTGGCCAGTCGTCTGCTTCCCCACTGGATAACATATAAGCAGCCAACCCTGCCGATAAAATAAGCACCAAGTGCCGACCTATGCCACCAGATTTATTGCGGAACCAAATCAGATTTTCTAACAGGCGGTTTTTGCCCTTTGTGTCGTCAAGTAGCCATGCTAATACAATGCCCATGGAGAAGGCATTACCATGCAAACGATGCAGCCAGTTCGCCTGCAAATGCAAAGGATCTGCCATAGCAAAAGCATTGGCTATCACAACCAGCAACAGCGCAGTCAACCACAGCCTGTTCGGCATAAACAGCAGGGGAAGCAGAAAGCAGAACATCAGCAGCCAAGTGATGGACCACAGCGGCGAGTCCACATCCCCAAAGGCATGAGCAGTAGGAAACCAGCCAACGAAGGATTGCAGTATATAAGAAAGAGGGTAATCAACACGTAGCACCCATGCATCCAAAGCAAACAACAATAACAAAGCAAGCCACAAGGGGATAAAAATTTTAAACAAACGATGCTGATAACTCTTCAGAATAGGCAGTGGTTTTTTGAGCATGCTGACCGTCAACCCATAACCAGATAAACATAAAAATATATCTAGACCAATGCCAAGGGGCATTGAGAGCGGGTACAAAAACTGAGCATTGCCAACCAAGAGGATGCTTATGTGCATAAAGACAACTTTCAGCACGGCAAGCCCTTTTAGCTCCTCAGAGACGCTAGGCGGAAATAACGCTGTATGCTCTGCTCTACGCAGTGAGACCAGTAACGCGGCTGCGAGAACGGCCAGAACAATGGCGGTAGACATAGCTACATTGCTAATAGTTATTGGCATTCTTGTTCCCAGATAAACAGTAGATCGAATATGGTAGCAGCCACACAGTGTCTGCGCATTGGCCAGATTTTCCCAAGCGGTAAGGGCGGTTACAGGGCGTTTTACATCAGATTAGGCTTGATTTTTGTTTCCCGCTGAATTTTTTCAACAATAGATGTCGTTGAGCAATGCTCGACAAAAGACAACACCTGCACTTCACCGCCATAAGCCAAAACAATCGGCGCACCTACCACTTGCTCTGGAGTGTAATCGCCGCCTTTTACCAACACATCAGGCTTGAACAAATGTAGCAAACGCTCGGGTGTGCCGTCATTAAAAGACAATACCCAATCCACCGCCTCTAAACCCGCCAGTACCGTCATGCGACTATCGACAGGCTGCACTGGCCTGCCCTCACCTTTTAGCTGTTTAACCGAAGCGTCTGAATTAACAGCCACCAACAAGCGTTGACCGAGCTTTTTTGCATCTTCCAAATAAGCCACATGGCCTGGATGCAACAAATCAAAACACCCGTTAGTAAACACAACCTTCTCGCCATTGGCTCGCGCGTCTTCGAGCACAACAAGCAATTGATCCTCCGTCATTACGCCACAGCCAACACCGTGCTCTCGTTGCACTGCGCGCCGCAGCTCTGGGCCGCTGACAGTGGCCGTGCCCAATTTTCCCACCACAATGCATGCAGCAATGTTCGCCAAAGCCACGGCATGCGGCAGCGATACGCCAGCGGCAAGAGCAGCGGCGACAGTAGCGATCACCGTATCGCCAGCGCCGGTGACATCAAACACTTCGCGCGCACGCGCAGGCAAGTGCAGCGCACTTTCGCCGGCTCGTAACAGGGTCATGCCGTTCTCACCGCGTGTCACCAATAATGCGTGCACGTCCAAGGCAGACAACAGCGCCAGCCCCTTAGCCACCAACTCCTGCTCGTCTGCACAGCGCCCTACCACTGCTTCAAGCTCGTGTAAATTGGGCGTAATCAGTGTGGCTCCGCGGTATTTATCAAAATCGTGTCCTTTGGGGTCGACCAATACCGGCACGTTCAGCATTCGCGCCGCGGTGATTATTTCAGCCGCGTTCGTCAAAGCCCCTTTGTTGTAGTCCGACAGCACAATTACGCCAACTAAAGCCATCATCGCTTGCGCACGCGCCTGCAATGCCGCGCTGTGCTCCGATGAAAACGCCTCCTCAAAATCCAGTCGCAATAACTGTTGGTGCCGACTAACAACACGCAGTTTTGTAATCGTTGGATGGGACGCAACCACCTCAAAATCACAATAAACCTGCGCTGCGGCCAAACGCTGCGCCAGCACCTGCGCGGCCTCGTCCTGACCGACCAAACCAAGCAAAGAGGCTCCGCCGCCAAGCGCGGCAATGTTCAGCGCCACGTTAGCCGCGCCCCCTGCGCGATCTTCGGTATGCAAAACATCAACTACCGGTACCGGTGCTTCTGGGGAAATGCGCGCAGTGCTACCGTGCCAATAGCGATCAAGCATCACATCGCCAATAACTAAAACTTGCGCCTTATCAAAACGGGGGATTTCAAACTGCATTGCCATTGCTCCCTTTACATGTACAACATCACCATCTCATAAACTACCGCAGGGCGATCCTGAGCAACAACGTGGATCGCTCCCGCCAAGGTCACTTGAGTGCCTTTCGGGCTCGCTTCCACGCTGGCAACACGCATGTGCTGATGAATAGTAGAGCCAGCAGGTACGTTACCCGTGAAACGGACTTTATTGATTCCATAGTTAACCGCGTTGTTATACCCAACAATTTCATAGGCAGGCGGAACACGCATTTGCGGCATCAGTATCAGCGTTAAAAAGCCGTGCGCAATCGGCGCGCCAAACGGACTTTCCTCCGCGCAGCGTGCAGCATCCAAATGTATCCAGTTATGATCGTTACTTAAATCGGCGAACGCCTGAATGACGGCTTGGGTCACCGTGAACGTGTTGCTCCACTCGCCCCACTGCTCTGAAACTATGGCTTGTAGACCGGCAACATCATCAAATTTATAGTGTTTTATAGATGGCTTCATCAGTGCCTAGCCTCATGAAAAAGAGGCGGCATTCTAACAGCTAGCTCCTGACATGAAAAAACCGTGTCTTTGGGAAAGCACCTTAACTAAATTGGGCGTGAAAATGACGCCCCCCCGTCCAACGCAGCAGGCTGCGTTGAACAGATACCGACTAAAATAGGGTGCTTTTACTGATGGTAAGCTGCGATGCCGTTATCAACAACAGCTTCTGCGTGCAAAGCCCCTGTGACGTGCGCAGCACGACGCTCATTTTGAATACGCTCATAAATTTCCTCTCTATGCACAGCCACCTCTTGCGGCGCATCCACGCCCAAGCGAACCTGATGGCCCTGAACTCCTAGCACAGTAACCGCAACATCGTGACCAATCATGATGCGCTCACCTATACGACGCGACAAAATCAACATCTCTGTTCTCCCTAAGCCTGACAGTAAGAAAAGACAACTTCGCTGAACAGGAACACACACCACATCAAGAGTGTTTCTGCACCTGCTCAATAGCAAGCGCACGCATTAGAGCAAGCACTAACCTACAATTCGATGGCAAAGCCGATGGCATTTTCTAGTGGTAAGTCGCATTTTTTTTCGGGAACTTTTTTAAAAACGGCTATGCCCTTTTTAAGGCCACGTAATGTCTCCAGAATGGGCTTGCTACTTTTCCATCCGGATTAAGCCGCTTATTTTGTGATGCGGTATACTCTGAAAATCTATGCACCATCCTCTATTCCATCGCCCCTGATACTTCTGCAACAGCCCCAGTGGAGCCGCTGCCATGAAAAAAAAATCTAAAAAACCATCCGCCCAGCTTGATCCACACTTCGCACGCGAGGCGCAAAAATATGAAAACCCCATTCCTAGCCGTGAATATTTGCTAGAGCTACTGGAAAGCAGTGATGGCCCGCTTGATCAAGCCGCACTTGCCGAGGCGTTGAATTTACACACAGAAGACCAAATAGAAGCCTTGCGCCGTCGCTTAGGCGCGATGTGCCGCGATGCTCAACTGATACAAAACCGGCGTGGCGGCTTTGTTCCCTTGGAAAAAGCGGCGGTTATCAAAGGGCGCGTGATTGGCCACCGCGACGGCTTTGGGTTTTTACGTCCCGAACAAGGCGGAGCTGACCTATATCTCAGCGCACGCGAAATGCGACTGGTGTTTGACGGCGACACCGCGCTGGTACGCGCACGCGGGATGGATAAACGCGGGCGCGTAGAAGGCTCCGTCGTCGAAGTGTTAACGCGCGCGCATCCACAATTGGTGGGTCGCTTTTTTAATGAAGATGGTGTGCTGTACGTCAAGCCAGACAGCGTGCGCATCAATCAAAACATTGCGATTTCATCTGCCGACAGCAACGGTGCCCGCAATGGCCAAATGGTGGTGGTGGAAATTCAGCACTACGCCGACAACAAGCGCATGACGATTGGCCGAGTAGTGGAAGTTCTGGGCGAGCATTTAGACCCAGGTATGGAAATTCAAGTCGCCGTACACAACCACGGCATCCCCTGGCAATGGCCAGAAAACGTGCAGAAAGAAGCCAAAAAACTTAGCGACACCGTACTGGAGCGTGACAAAAAGCACCGTGTCGACATCCGCAACTTACCTTTAGTCACCATCGACGGCGAAGATGCCCGCGATTTCGACGATGCCGTTTATTGCGCGCCACATAAAAAAGGTGGCTGGACGTTGTACGTTGGTATCGCTGATGTTTCACACTACGTCAGTGTCGGCAGCGCCTTAGATAAAGAAGCCGAACACCGCGCCACTTCGGTGTATTTTCCTGGCTCTGTTGTTCCCATGCTGCCCGAAAAACTATCAAACGGCCTATGCTCGCTAAACCCGCAAGTCGACCGCCTATGCATGGTTTGTGAGATGACGATCAGCACAGCCGGCAAAGTAACGGGCTTTCGTTTTTATGAAGCGGTTATGCTCTCGCACGCACGCTTTACCTACACCGATGTAGCACACATGCTGCAACGCGATACCGAAGGCAAACGTCTACGTGTACAACACAAAAACCTAGCACCGCATATCGACCATTTGTATTCGCTCTATCAGGCCTTACGCAGCGCACGCGATAACCGAGGCGCGATTGATTTTGAAACACAAGAAACCCGTATTGTTTTTGGTGATAACAAAAAAATTGATCGCATTATTCCCGTCGTGCGTAACGAAGCGCACAAGCTAATTGAAGAATGTATGCTCGCAGCGAACACCTGCGCAGCACAATTGTTAGAAAAGCAAAAGCTGCCTGCTTTATTTCGTGTACACGAAGGGCCAAGCGAAGAAAAATTAAAAACACTGCGCGCTTTTTTGGGCGAATTAGGTTTAGGCCTTGGCGGCGGCGACAAACCAAAACCAGAGGATTACCAACAGGTGCTCCGCAACGTCGGTGAGCGCGTGGATGCACGCCTGATCCAAACCATGCTCTTACGATCAATGAGCCAAGCGGTATATCAGCCCGATAATCTTGGGCACTTTGGCTTGGATTACCCGAGTTACACCCACTTCACATCGCCTATCCGCCGCTACCCTGACTTACTCACGCACCGCGCCATTCGCTTTTTAATTCGGAATTATCCCGACATCAAACAAGTCACAAAAACAGATACCGCAAAAAAGATACCCGCAAATAAAATTTACCCCTACGACGCAGCGGCGATGGACGCACTCGGCGTGCAATGCTCAGCCTGCGAGCGCCGCGCAGACGAAGCCTCACGCGATGTTGTCGCATGGCTTAAATGCGAATATTTGCTTGATCGTGTTGGTGAAGAATTTGACGGCGCGGTATCAGCCGTCACCAATTTTGGCCTATTTGTGGAGTTAAAAAATATTTATATCGAGGGTTTGGTGCATGTCACGCAACTCAAGCGAGACTATTACACATTCGATGCCGTCGGCCAGCGTTTAGTGGGCGAGCGCACCCGCGAGGTATATCGACTAGGCGACAGCGTGCGTGTACGTGTCGTACGCGTAGACCTCGATGAACGCAAAATTGATCTCGAAATGCTTGCGGTTACATCGACAAGCCGCAAACGCACCAAAGTAAAAACACAGGAACCCGCTAAAAAATTACCGCTAAAAGAATCACCCAAAAAATCCAGTTCCATCAATAAAAAAGAAGTACAAAAGAAAAAAGAAAACACCAGCAGCCAGCTGAAAAAAGTGGCGGCAACTAAACCTATTGCCAATAAAAAGCCCAGCAAAGCCGCTGCAAAAAAAGCCAAGCCAGCCCTTCAAAAAACAACACATAAACTCGCCACACCCAAAACGCCCGTGCAGAAAAAACCTGCCTTTAAACGAAAAGCTGAGACTAAAAAACCGTGAACAAAACCGAGTGGATTTACGGCATGCACAGTGTGGCAGCCGTACTTAAATCACAACCACAGCGCCTGTTGCGCGTACACGCCCAAAAAGAGCGACACGATGCACGCCTACAACAACTCTTGGATGAACTACAGAGTGCCAACATTAGCATCCTGCGCGAACCGCAAAAAAAGCTCGACAAAATGGTGGTCGGCAACCACCAAGGCATCATCGCTGAATGCGCGCTAAAGCAAGATTACAAAGAGGATTACCTAGACGACTTAGCCAAACAGCACGGTAAAAAACTGTTTTTATTGGTGCTTGATGGTGTAACAGACCCACACAATCTTGGTGCCTGTCTACGCACGGCAGAAGCGGCTGGCGTACACGCCGTTGTGGTGCCACGCGACAATTCAGCCAGCATCAACAGCACAGTCAGCAAAGTCGCCGCCGGTGCCGCAGAATTAGTGCCGCTGATTGTGGTGACCAACTTGGCGCGCACGCTACGCCAATTGCAAGAACTTGGCGTGTGGGTAATGGGTGCTGCGGGTGAAGCAGTACAAAGCCTGTACGATGCCAAATTACAAAAACCGATGGCTTTAGTGCTCGGTGCAGAAGGCGGCGGATTACGGCGCTTAACGCGTGAAACCTGCGATGATTTGTTGGCCATTCCCATGCCCGGAAAAACCAGCAGCTTGAATGTCTCCGTTGCCACTGGCGTTTGTTTATTTGAAATTGTTAGGCAGAACACGTCACACTAAATGGGGATGCGATTAAATGGGTTGTTATCCTTCATTCGCCAATCACTCTTTCCTCCAACCCCTCTCCCATCAAGGGAGAGAGGTTCTTAGTCAGATGCTGCGTAATATCAATTGTTTAGCGGCACGCTTTTTTCAACATAACTCACGCACTATTTCGCCACCATAGCCTTCCCGGATAGTACGTAGACTTTACCGGCAGCATTCCCTGCTTCGTCATTGAGCGGCGCACCACTGATGATGTCTTGCACGCCGTCGCCGTTCGCATCGCCGCCACTGCCAATCGCAATGCCAAAATTATCGCCGCTGGCTTTGCCTTGCTCCTTGAACATCATTGGATTGCTATTACTGCTATTGCCTGAGTACACAAATACTGCGCCGGCTTGCTTAACCCCTGCGCTATTTTTGTTGGCACCGACCGCAATTTCACCAAAGCTGTCGCTATTCATATCAAGCATCATCGCCACGCTTCGACCAAAATACTCCGCTTTGCCAGTGCCATGTTTTTGCATCAGCATTTGACCGTCTAAGCCGGAATAGACCGAAATGCTACCAGCATCTCTTATTTGTAGACCATTCACAAAGGCATCGGCTTTATCTGCCCCCACCATGAAGCTCGGCCTGCTACTGCTGTTAATGTCTACTGCACCGCTAACACTAACCCCAAAGCCATCGCCTGCGCTGCTACCCGTTTTCATGTACAGCACAGCGCCATCCATGCCGGAATAAACAGTGGCACTACCAGCATCCTTAAGTAAGGCATTGCCAACGCGAACATCCGCCTTATTGGCACCGGCAATCACGTCGTTACGGCCGTCATTGTTGATATCGCCAACACCGGCAACACTCGCCCCCAAGTTGTCCCCTTTTTTGTCACCACGTTTGTACATAAGAACGCGGCTGTCGCTGCCAGAAAACACGCTGATAGCACCTGTATCCTGACGTTTTGCGCTACTGTCGGCCATCGGAATACCGACAGCGATATCTGGCACACCGTCTCCGTCCATATCGCCTACCGCTGCAACGCTGAAACCCAGTAAATCGCCATTTTTACCACCCTCTATGTACATAAGGAGAGCGCCGCCCTTGCCAGAAAATACGCTGGCCGCACCCGCATCTTTTTTGATGACAACTGTTTTTCCTTTGCGATTTTGAGTGATATCCGCTTTGCAGGCACCTGCCAGAACATCAGCAAAACCATCTTTGTTAATGTCACCCGCCGCACTCACCGCACAGCCTAGATTGTCACCAGGACGCTCACCGTAAAAGGTATACAGGGCCTTGGCTTGACGAACGGAAAAGACGGTAACACTGCCGACATCTTTGCCAATGACTTTGTTTTTCCCTTTCACAACACCGTATAAGTCGGCTTTGCTGGCACCGACGGCAATATCATCCATCCCGTCGCCATCCACATCGCCCACGAAAGCGACGGAGTTGCCGAAGCCGTCACCCGCATGCTGTCCTGTGACGGTATACAGCGGATTCTCAAGCGCGGCATTTTGATCGCAAACATCCCCTATTTTGTCGCCATCGGAGTCAAGCTGATCTGGGTTAGCCTTGTCTGGGCAGTTATCGGTTGTATCGCTGATACCGTCTTTGTCGATGTCATCTTTACTGTCAACTGCACTCTCACAGATGTCACCTATGCCGTTGCTATCACTGTCTTTTTGATCGGTGTTCGCCGCATTCGGGCAGTTGTCGGTGGTGTCGGCCACGCTGTCGCGGTCGGTATCCAAGCAACCCTGCGCATTCACGGGTGTATTGAGCGCGCTATCGGGGCAGGCGTCGCTGAGGTTCGCCACGCCGTCGTTGTCGATATCAGGGTCGCAAAGGTCACCAATGCCATCGCCTTCGCTGTCTTTTTGGTCGGTGTTCGCCACATTCGGGCAATTGTCAGTTTTATCGCTCACGCTGTCGCGGTCGGTATCCAAGCAACCCTGCGCATTAACGGGTGTATTGAGCGCGCTATCGGGGCAGGCGTCGCTGAGGTTCGCCACGCCGTCGTTGTCATTGTCGTCGTCGCAAGCATCACCCAAGGCATCATTGTCAGCGTTTTCCTGCTGGGGATTGGCTGTATCTCGGCAATTGTCGAGCGTATTAAGTACGCCATCACTATCGTTGTCGCTGTCACCGTCGCACTTATCGCCGATACCATCGCCGTCGCTATCGACTTGATCAACATTCGCGTCCATCGGACAGTTGTCGCTCACATCCTGTACTGCGTCGTTATCGTCATCCGGATCACACGCATCGCCTTGACTGTCGCGGTCGTTATTGTTTTGGTCGATGTTGCCGACTAAAGGACAGTTATCGAGTGAATTGGGAACGCCATCATTGTCATTATCCAGATCACATGCGTCGCCTTGGCCGTCGCTATCGCTATCGAGTTGATCAAGGTTGGCAACCAAGGGACAGTTGTCGCTCACATTGAGCAGCGTGTCATTGTCGCTATCGACGTCACAGACATCGCCTAAGCCATCTTGGTCTGTATCCAACTGGTTGGCATTCGCCAGCAGCGGGCAGTTGTCGACCGCGTTTAGGTGCCCGTCATTGTCTTTGTCTGGGTCACAGGCATCGCCTTGGCCGTCACCGTCAATGTCACTCTGGTCGGCGTTTGCCACCAATGGGCAGTTGTCTTGTGCATTAAGCACGCCGTCGTTGTCATTGTCTGGGTCACAGGCATCGCCTATGCCATCGTGGTCGGTATCCAACTGGTCGACGTTGGCCAACAGCAAACAGTTGTCGGCGGCACCAGTAACGCCGTGTGGCGCAACCGACACCTGAAGCGTATAACGCGCATCGGCTGCAATTGCTGTTGTGCTGCTATTGGAAGCAGATACACAAACCGTATAAACGCCCGCTTCCGGCAGCGTGACGGAAATGAAAGGGTCTTGCTTTGATGTGCTGCCAGCCTGACCGTAACTTGCTAGTACGGCATCATCATTGCTAACCAAGACATTACCGTCACTGTCGTACAAGGAGAGATACGCATTTAGCAAAAGGCTTTTATCCACATCAAAATAAGCCGCCCCTTGTCCGGTGGCCGTGAAAGCAAAGCAGTCGCGCCCGTTACTGCCTCTTGTTGTATCGGGGCTGATGGTGACGTGTGGAATCATGGTGGAAGTATTGACGCTTTCACTGCCGATATTGACAGAAGCATTCAGGCTGAAGCTGGCATCAATATTCTGCGCAGTGGCGAGCGTGTCGTTGCCCGCCAGGTTGTTTACGGTACCTGCCACATCGGATACGCCGTCGCCATCATTGTCTGCGTCGGCGTTGTTGCCGATGCCGTCACCATCGCTGTCGGCATTTTCAGAGGGGTCCAGCGGGAAAGCGTCGCTTGCGTTTGGCGTACCGTCGCCGTCGCTGTCAGTGTCGCAAGCGTCACCAATGTTATCGCCGTCACTGTCTTTTTGATCTGCGTTTGCAAGTGCAGGGCAATTATCTGCTCCGTCCAACACGCCATCGCCGTCGGCATCACTGGCGGCAAAAGTGTAATAGAACGTGCCAGCATTTTGCACATTGTACGTGGCTTCCCAGTTACTGCCGTTTAAGGTCATGGGAATGGCAGTGGGCGCCGTGAAATCGTCATTGCTGCTACTCACTAACAGGCTCACACTGCTGTTTGCAGCCGGCAGTTTCGTTGTCTCGGCACTGTTCATGGTTGGCACGCGCAACAACACATCGCCCACACTGCCAGTGGCGCGTACTTTCCACGCACGGGTTAGGCGCATTGTGCCTGTTGGTGCACCTGCTGCTTGCCAAGCCAATGCACCATTGTTATCACCCGCCATCAAATAGCTGGCATCCGCCGTAAAGCTGTTGCTATTGGCGGCATTGTTGGCGGCAATAGCACCCAGCCCAACGGTCACTAGGGCGCCGCTTTCAGTCGATGTCGACTGTTTCTGATTGAGCAGGGATTTGTCGTCGCGTCCTATGCCAAATACTCTGTTTTGGTAAGCCCCGCTGCCTGTCCAAACAGTCGCGCCCGTGCTGTTAGCGTAATTTTGCGGTGACGTGGAGGAGCCCAGTGTCATCCCGTACTTAAGGGCAAGGTAACTCTCTACCTGCCGGCGCTCCGTGCTAGTGAGCACGCGGCCATAAGCAATGTATTCACCCACGTAGGCTTTGGAATTCTCACTGCCATTATTGCCGCCCAAAATCGTGCGCCAAGTGACATTGTTAGAGGTTGTCGCTGAAGATACGAATACGGCTTTGCTGTGAAATTTGTAGGCACCACTCGATGCACGATCCAATTCATACAGAGAAGGCCGAGTATCGGCAGGACGGCCCGTTAAAATAGACGGGTTACCCGCCAAATACAGCACGTCCTGCAGGTTATTCCAATAACCCAATAGCACGTCGCTTGCGCTTGAAGCAAACACCCGCTTATTTTGCGAGCCTTCCAGCCGCGCTACGCCAAACAGGGTGTAATCGCCGCTAACCTCTGTGCCGATGGGATATTGATGCAGTGATACGCCGTTGTAATACACCAACGGGTTGAAGTTCATCGGTTTATCAATTTCATACAGCGGGGTACCTGTGGCCGGAACCTGCAGCGCGCCGGCAGTATCTTCCCACATGCTCACGGTACCGCCTTGCGTGCTGGAGCTGGTGCCGGCATCCGCCTTGAGCCAGTAACGTAAACCAGATGCCACACCGCCAGGCCCGCGCAGACCGGCACTGCCGAAGCAAAAATACTGCCCATTTACCAGATCAACCATCGCCTGCCTGTTGGTTAATGGCATTTCGGTTACGTCTGTAGCAAAGGTTGGGTCTGTGGAAACCAGTAAGTGCGTGGCGGAAATGTTGGATGTGCTGATGGCCACCGCACCGATTGTGCCACTTTCTTCCACTCGCCACACACGTCCCATTTTTTGCGTAACCGCCACGCCGGCATAAGGGCTGTAATCCAACGTGCCGCTGTTGTCTCCCAGCAGCAAAAAGCTCAAATCTTGGCTAAAACTTTGCGTATTGGCGGCATTGGTCGCGGCTATGCTGCCCAAACTCACACTGACCAAATTGCTGCTGGCCGACGTGGATTGCTTCTGGTTTAAGGCCGACTTGTCATCCCTGCCGATACCAAACACACGGTTTTGATACGCAGCGGTACCCGTCCATATCGTGGCACCGGCACTGTTGATGTAGTTAATGGGACTGGCGGGTGTGCCAAGTGAA
>JAYVJM010000006.1:0-2898 GCA_043769275.1 Cellvibrionales bacterium
GCAGCACCAAAAGTGCTCAACAAATAGTCGGTGTATAAATCAAGGTCGGCTTTTTTCATTCGGCAAGCTTATCAGGGGAGGGTTGCGTAACATCAGTAACTAATGTAGCCATTAAGTCAATCTGCCGTTTTACCCAACAACATTCCCCCTGTTGGTACGCCAACCCCTGACGTAACCAGTACGTTGTTAATGTTTTTGGCTGGCTGATTGACCGACGAGCCACGCACTAAACGCACGCCTTCGTTAATGCCATTCATGCCGTGTATGTAAGCCTCGCTCAACTGCCCGCCGTGGGTGTTGGTGGGCAGGCGGCCGTCTTTGCGTAGCGCGCCGGAGAGCACGAAATCCTTTGCTTTGCCAGGTTCAACAAAGCCCCAGCTTTCCAGTTGCCACATTACAATTGCCGTAAACGCGTCGTACACCACGGCGGCATCAATGTCGTTTGGTGTTAGGCCAGATTGTGCGTAAGCCTGTTTTGCTGCGTGATCCATTGCGGGGATTTGTGCAATTTCTGGCGTGTAAAAGTTGGTCATGGCTTCGGTGTTTTTGTTGGCGCAAGTCCCAACACCTTTGACCATCACCGGCATTTGTTTCAGATGTTTGGCGCGCTCTGGCGTGGTCAATACTACCGCGCAACCGCCATCGGATTCTTGACAGCAATCAAACAAACGAAACGGATCAGCAATTGGTTTTCCGCTGTCGTATTCGGCGCGTGTCATGGGTTTGTTGTGAAAAAATGCGGCGGGATTCGTCGCTGCATAAGCGCGTGTGGTGATGGCAATCTCTGCCAGTGCATCGCGGCAGTCGCCGTGTAAATGCGCGTAACGCTGTTGATACATCGCCACCCACGAAGCCGGTGTAATCAAACCAAAAGGCAAATACCAGCCGTAGTGAATCATATCGCCGGTGACGATATCGCCCGACACGCCGCTCGAAAAACGGTGGCCAGAGCGCCCGTTCAAAGCGCGATAACACACCACCGTTTCTGCTGCACCTGTGGCGATAGCCATCACGGCTTGGTGAATGGTGCCGGTGCCTGCACCGCCGCCGTGCGGCACACGCGAGAAAAAGGAAAGGTCGTTACAGCCAATGGCGCGTGCGACCTCGATTTCGTCGTTGCTGTCCATCGTAAACGTGCACATGCCATCTACGTCCGATGGTTTCAGGCCTGCATCGTTCAGGCAAGCAAGCACCGATTCGCAGGCGAGCGATAACTCGGAGCGGCCAGAGTTTTTGGAAAATTCCGTCGCGCCTATCCCGACGATAGCCGCTTTGTCCTTAAAATTTGCAACAGTAGCCATGTTTTTATCCCCTATTTATTGTGGCAATTTAACGCGCACTGTGCCGTCCACGTGCATGCCCCAGTTGCCTTTGCCGGTGACTTTCACGTCTACCATGCCGCTGTTTGTATCAATGGCTGCTACGCTGCCGGTAATTTTCAGCGTCTCACCCGGCTGCACTGGGGCACCAAGTTTGATCGAGACGCGTTTGAGCATGCTTTCTGGCCCCGCCCAGTCAGTGACGAAGCGCCCGACCAAGCCGTTATCGGTCAAAATATTGGGGAACACATTGGCTAAGCCGGAAGCATTGGCTGCGCTTTTGTTGTGATGCACGGGCGTGAAATCGCGCGAGGCTATGGCACCAGCCACGACGAAACCGACGGATATCTCAATGGCCAGATCAGGCAGCGTATCACCGATGGCTACATTGCCGATTTTTAAAGTTGTTGTTTTCACAAGGCGCTCCTTAAACCAGACGGAATTGCGGAATAGTATTGTCGGCATCGACCGGCAGAATTTCACCCTGCACGCGCATTCCAATTTTTACGTTTTCCGGCTTGCAGTCGATGATGTTGGATACAAAGCGCGTACCTTCATCCAAAGTAATCACCGCACACACCAGCGGGTAGGTGTAGCCAGGGATTTCAGGGTAGTGCAGCACAATAAAGCTGAATATCTCGCCGGCCATTTTTGACGCTACGAAATCCCACTCACCCGATTGGCACTCGCCACAAAACGGACGCGGTGGATGGCGCAGTGTGCTGCAATTTTTGCATCGTTGGATCGGCAGTTTTTTGTCTTGCTCGACGAGGTTCCACCACCAAGCGTTGTCGTGGCCGCGCACAGATTTAATCCGCGTCGGTGCTTTGTTGGCGGCAGCTGCGCCTTCGGCCACCGGCTGCGGCACTTGTGCCGGCTTGAACTTCAGCACGCGGAACATTATGGTGCCGACTACTTCGTTATTTTGGTCGCTAAACGTGGTTTTGGTTTCAATAAAATACCCTACACCCATGCCAGTGGCTTTTTCTTCGGAGATGGAGTGAATCACCGTATGCGCCACTACCAAATCGCCTAGGTGCAAATCACGCAGATACTCTTGATCGGAATTAGTGCCCAGTACGCCGGTAAAGCCATGTCTATCGAACAGTGCGTGCAATTGACGCTGGCCGTCCAGTTTGGATGCGTCGCGCTCAAACGCCATCGGGTAGCCTTCCATGCTCCATGATTGCAGCATCGTCGGCGGGGCAATTAATCCTTTTTTATTCGATTTTTTGGCGAACTCAGCGTTGGTGTAAACGGGATTTGTATCCCCCATTACTTCACACCAGTGGCGGATCATTGGCTCGTTTACACGATCGAGCGCCGGCGTAGGCGGTGCAATTTCGCGGCCTACCCATGCATATAGTTCGGCTTCAAATATTTGTTTTTTTTCATGCGTCATTAGAAAAAGCTCCCGCGAAGTAACCCATAAAGGGGTGCGCATCATAACGGGCGGTGTTGAATAAATAAAAACATTTGCAACGCGATAAAGCAGCGGCCATGCGCTTTTTTCACAAGGCAATGTTGGCCAACGGTTTTCCAGAAAAAGTTACTATGGATAAAAGCGGGGCAAACAAAG
>JAYVJM010000007.1:0-56001 GCA_043769275.1 Cellvibrionales bacterium
ATAAAAGGCCAAAAGCCGCCTTTTACCCACAACCCCACCGCCTCAACAATAGTAACAACACACCAAACGCTGTAGCTAGATTAGGCGTGTTCATAATTCAGACGATAACGTTGGCAGTTGCCTGAAGGTTTGGTGTCAAGAATTGACAGCACATGTCAGTTTGCCTTTTTTCGCCAACTGCGCCCGCTTGTGTTTTTGTAAAGAGATAACGGTTTTGCTGTCGCTCATCGCGTTAGCGCCTCGCCCAATACACCATCGCGCCAAACAAAAGCCACAGGCCACAAAGTGTGCTGGGTTTTGTCGCACGCCGCTTGCCACAATTGCGCATAACGCTCGCGCAATACAGGGTGCTGATGCTGTGGAACAAGCTCTGCCAGTGGCCGCAGCACAAACGCATGTTGAAGCAGATCAGGGTGCGGCAGCATGATGCAGTCCAGCTCGCCACAGAGCTCACCGTAGAGCAGAATATCAATATCCAGCGCACAGATATGCGCCTGTGTTTGCTCGCGCACGCGGCCATTGTCATGTTCAATGGCGCGCAGCACGGCACGCAAATCCAGCACAGTCAGCAAGCACTCAAAACCAACCACTAGATTCAAAAAGTGTTCGCCATCATGCCCTACCGCCTCACTTTCGTAGACGGGGGAAATCGCCAGCGTACCAAAGCGAGCTTCCAGAGCATCCAGCGCACAACAAATGCGCTGTTCGCGCTGGCTGTTACTACCAAGGCTCACATACACCTGCACGCTCAAAGTCTCGCGCCTCTGGCTGCCAAAACTCCACACGCGCGGTGGCCGCGCTCAATGAGCAAACCCACATCCTGCGCGCACGGCAAGGCGTAAGGTTTGCTTATGCGCAAGCGCAACCACGGCACGGCGAACTCCGTTAAAACCAGCGTGGCGAGTGCTTCCGCCAACCGTTCCAGTAAATAAAAATCACTGGCCGCAACAAATGCAATCACACGATCCGATAGCGTTTTGTAATCCAGCACGTGTGCGATATCGTCGCTTTGTGCCGCAGCCTGTATGTCAAACGCCATATCCAGATCAAGGCTGACCGTCTGTTTGACTTCGCGTTCCCAGTCAAAAATACCGATGCGTGTTTCGATGCGTAGATCGCGGATATAAACGATATCCATCTGAACCCCTAGGTTTTTTCAAAGCGGGGGCAAAGTATCCATTGCCCAGCGCGGAAAAGCATCAATAGCCATGTCCTGCTGCTGACCCGCCAACAGACGCTGGCAGCCTGCGTAGGCAATCATGGCGCCGTTATCGGTACAAAAGGCGGGGCGCGCATAAAACACCTCTGCCGCTCCAGCCAACGCGGCTTGCAATTTTTCACGCAAGCGACGGTTTGCACTGACGCCGCCCGCGATCACTAAACGCTGCAAACCTGTTTGGCGCAATGCGCGCTGGCATTTAATCAGCAAGGTATCTACCACCGCTTCCTCGAACGCCCGCGCAATATCGGCGCAGGTTTGTGGGCAGGGTAACGGCGAATCGCCGCGCTCGCGCTGGATAGTCGTCATAGCAAAGGTTTTGAGACCACTGAAACTGAAATCAAGCCCTGGCCGCTCCGTCATCGGGCGCGGAAAAACAAAACGCCCCGCCACGCCGCTTTCGGCCAATTTGGCAATTTGCGGGCCGCCTGGGTAATCCAAGTCAAGCAATTTAGCGGTTTTGTCAAAGGCTTCACCGGCGGCATCATCCAGCGATTCCCCTAGCAGCTTGTACTGCCCGATTCCCTCAACCGCAATCAACTGCGTGTGGCCACCCGATACCAGCAGCGCGACAAAAGGAAAAGCCGGTGCCGGATTTTCCAGCATCGGCACCAGCAAATGCCCTTCCATATGGTGCACACCAATGGCGGGCTTTCCCAATGCCCACGCAAGGCTGCGGCCGAAGGTAGCGCCCACTAACAGCGCGCCGAGCAAGCCAGGCCCTGCAGTATATGCAATGCCATCAAGCGCGGTTTTGTCGCACTGGGCTTGCGCCAGCACCTGCTCTACTAACGGCAACACACGACGCACATGGTCGCGTGAAGCCAGCTCCGGCACCACCCCGCCATACTCGCTGTGCAGTGCCACTTGGCTGTGCAGCGCCTCGGCCAGCAGGCCGCGCTCGCTGTCGTAAAGGGCAACACCGGTTTCATCGCAGGAGGTTTCTAAACCGAGTACAAGCATGCTGTTCTTCATCAATATCGGAAAATGGATCGAGGTTGCGGCCAAGTGAACTATAAACAGCACATGCCGTCCAAATTCTATTGTAAGCAATAGATGCTCGCCTAAAAATGAAAACGCTCTTAATCAGCGCCCATGTTTTTAATGGCAAAGACCACGATATTCGCCGCAGTCAGTTCATTTTGATTAACCAAAACATCATTGAATAAATGGGCGACATGAGCGGCGCGCCGAGTGACCTCGGATGTCAGATCATCGACCTCAAAGGTCAGTATGTCATGCCCGGGCTGATTGATGCACACGTCCACGTCATGGCCGCCCAAGTGAATCTGCAAGATGAGGCGCTGCCAGACAGTTACGCGCATATCCGAGCTGCACGTATCCGAGCCGCACGCACGATGGAGAGCATGTTACAGCGCGGCTTTACGTCTATCAGGGATGCGGGGGGGTACCGATTTCGGCCTAAAAATGGCGCACAACAGAAAATAATGCTGCTGCTTCCGTCTTGCCGTTACCCTTTTTGATATGCAACAACACGCGTTTTTTAAGGTCTTGACTGTAGCTCATGCAATTAATGTATGCCTGTCTTGTTGTTTGTGCGATTAGCTATAGATATTATTTTGGTGGGCATTCGCTGGCTATATAGTTTTTTAGCTCTTTTGTTTTTGCGTATTTCTCTTCAGGGCTCATTATGAAGTTGCTGCCATCTTTATTTTTCATTCGCACACGTGCTCGCTCGTTGAGGGTTTGGAGCTGCGACTGAGCTTTCTTGCATTCTCTATCTTGGGCGGCCGCAAGTTTTTTCTCTGTTGTTTTGATCTTTTCTATTTCACTTTCATCTTTTCGGCTTTCGTCTGCTTTAGCATTGGCTTTGCTTGGGTCATAAATGCTTGAGCTGCCCGCATGAGTGCTGACGGTTTTGGTGGCGCGATCTTTGGGTTGCTCTAGGGTGAAGTGGGTTGCCCCTTTATCGTCGACCCATTTGTAGTAGTTTTTTGCAGAAACATTAACGGCAGTAAATAAGGCTAAAAGGCAAATAGTTAATGTTATTTTCTTCATGATTTGCTCCTGCGGTTAGCGGTGATAATAGCTACTGATTATAGAGTAAACGCCCATATTTGAAGTGGATGGATAAAAGTGAGAAAACATGTGCCTTTTTCTCAGTCAGGTCACGTTATTATGCCGGTGCTTTTAGTTGAGGAGCCAAAGCGATGACGACAAAAAATACTCCGTATATTTTGATTCTCTACTACAGCCGTTACGGCTCAGTGGCGGCGATGGCACAGCAAATTGCACGTGGTGTTGCTCAGGTAAAAGGTATGGAGGCACGCGTGCGCACGGTGCCGCCAGTATCGGCAGATTGCGAGGCGACGGCACCGACTGTGCCGGATAACGGCGCGGTTTACTGCACGTTAGACGATTTAAGCCATTGTGCGGGTCTTGCGCTTGGCAGTCCTACACGCTTTGGCAACATGGCCGCGCCGATGAAATTTTTTCTGGACGGTACATCTGGCCTATGGGCATCAGGCGCACTTATTGACAAGCCCGCTGTGGCATTTACCGCGACTTCGTCACTGCATGGCGGTCAGGAGAGCACTTTGTTGAGCATGCTGCTGCCTCTATTGCATCATGGCATGGTGGTTGCCGGTATCCCCTACAGCGAACAGGCGCTGCACGATACTGCTACGGGCGGCACACCTTATGGTGCGTCACACTGGGCGCACTCCACGCACAAAGACTTAAGCGCAGATGAAGTTACACTGTGCCAAAGTCTTGGGAAACGTGTCGCGAGGCTGTCATTGCAGGTGCTCGTGTAACTGAACTAAGCAAAATAGCAAAATAAATAACAGAGGATAAAAAAGCATGAGCAAATCAAAACGCGCTGTGTGGGCTTGGCGCGTGACGCTGTTGCTTTACCTAGGCCTGATAACAGGGCTTTCGCTGGATCATCTTCTTATGCGCGATGATTGGCATTGGGTTTTGTGGCTAACGCAAACGCTGCCGTTATTGCTTGTGCTGCCCGGGCTTGTTAAAAAGCAAGCCCGCAGTGGCATCTGGCTATGTTTTATGCTGATGTTCTATTTTTTGTTACTGGTAGATGACTTTTTCACAGGAAAAAGCCGTGCTGTTTATGCAGCCTTGCTGTTCATTACCGTTGGATTATTTGTGGCTTCCATGTTGTTTGCTCGTTGGCAAGTGCGTGGTGTTTAGCGTGTTTTTTTCTCGTTGAAGATTAAATCTTATGAAACGTTTTTTTTTCCTATTTTGGCAGGTGCTGACGTACCTACGTGGTGTTTTTGCCAATCTGCTAACGCTACTCATCGTTGTTTTTTTACTTTATGGGATTCTTGGTCATGAAGATGAGATTACTATCCCGAAAGAGGCTGTGCTGTACGTTGATCCAGAAATGATCGTCGAGCAGCGCAGTAGTTTTGTTAACCCGCTTGAGCGTTTCACCTCTGGAATGCCCAGCGAAACGGTGTTACGCGAATTGATTTCAGCGATTCAAAGTGCTGCAAATGACGATCATATTAAAGCGATGGTCATCAATATCGACAAGTTAGGCGGCAATGATCTGGCCAAACTAGACAGCGTTGCACAAGCTATCTCGACCTTTAAAAAAAGTAAAAAACCGGTCATTGCCATAGGGGATAATTTCAGCCAAGGCCAGTATTTTATTGCAAGCCAAGCCGACAAGATTTATCTCAACCCGATGGGTAGTGTACACATTTCTGGATTTTCAGCTTATCAAAACTACGCAAAAGAGTTATTGGATAAGCTGGCTATTAAGGTGCATATATTTCGAGCAGGCGAATTTAAATCATTTATTGAGCCTTTTGTGCGCAATGATATGTCTGTTGCCGCGCGTGAAAACCTGCAACAGTGGATGGATCAGCAGTGGGCGCATTACGCAAAAACTGTAGAGAAAAACCGAAAACTCCCAGTAGGCGCTGTAAACAACTACGTGAGTACACAAAATACGCTACTGGCTAAACATGCCAATAATGCTGCGGCAATGGCAAAAACCTATGGCCTAGTTGATGGTCTTGCTACGCGCGTAGAAGCTAAAGCGCTGGTTGATGCCTTGGTCGCTAAAGCACCGGCCGCAATGGTGGATATTGATCTTTACTCCCAGCATCTTGAGAACAAGAAAAGCACCTTTAGCATCTTGAAGGATAGACAGCGTATCGCAGTTATTTACGCAGCTGGCGACATTGTAGAGGGCGACCAGCCTGCCGGTGGAGTCGCCAGTTCAGAAGTCCTTATTGGGCAAATACATTCAGTCAATAAAGATGAACAGGTTGCGGCTGTTGTGTTACGCATTGACAGCCCAGGTGGCAGCGCATTTGCTTCTGAGCTCATTCGCACGGAACTGGTGGCTCTGCAAGCATCAGGCAAGCCTTTAGTGGTTTCTATGGGCGGCGTTGCGGCTTCTGGTGGCTACTGGATCGCCGCCAGCGCGGATGAAATTTGGGCGCAGCCGAGCACCATCACAGGCTCTATAGGCGTATTCGGCATTATTCCAACCCTAGAAAAAACCCTCTCGAATCTAGGTGTGCACAGTGATGGCTACAGCACAGTTGCACCGAATGACTCCGTGCAGCTTGACCGCCCACTAAGCCCAATGGCCGCGCAGGTGATGCAACAAGGCGTCGATTTTACCTATGCGGAATTTTTGCGCGTCGTGTCTGCAGGGCGTAAAAGTACGCCCGCTGAAATTAACCGCATTGCACAGGGTCGCGTATGGACGGGCACGCAAGCACATGCGCTGCATCTTGTTGATCGATTAGGTGATTTGGATGCTGCCATTCTTTCAGCCGCACACCTGGCCAAGCTCACGGATTATAAAGTTGACTATATAGAGCCGACCATGAGCCAGTGGGAAATACTTTTACAAGGCTTCACGACGCAAACCCAACTCGGGCTTAAAAAGTTTTTGGGTAGCCAGCTTACTCAAATTATGAGTGCTCTAGCACCGCTCCCTGTACTTTCACACATACAAAGTATGAATGACCCCAACCATGTTTATGTGCGCTGTTGGGAGTGCAGTGCGCCACTGCGCTAGTTTACCAACAGGGAATTATTGTGATGAGTGATTGTCTACAGTTCTCCATTAGCCGAAACTTGGAGTTACTTATGCAATTATTTGCATCTCTCAAGACCCTTTTGGGGACGATTTTTTTGCTGTCGACTTTTACCATATATGCTGGGCCCACTCACTATTGGATCGATAATACGCACGTATCACCTAACCAAGATGCGCGCGTTAGGCTACTGGTGCTTGGCACAACGGAAACAAAAAGCACGCAAGAGGCTTTAGATATATTTATGAATCCTAGCTTGGAAAGAAGCGTTCATTACTTAGTTTCAGATACGCCAGACCCTCAGCACGGTGATGTGGTTGCGGTTTATCCGCTTGTTCCAGAAGCTGAGTGCGCTTGGAGCAGCGGTGTTAGTTGCGCTGGCAGCAGAAGGAATGTCAACCCCAGTGCCATAGGTGTTTGGAGCCAGCACCAGAGTTTTGAGACTGGAACAGGTGCTTTAAAGAAAACGGCAAAACCATGGCCAGATGAGCAAGTCGCCGCCTTGGCGGAATTGGCTAACAACATTACCCAAGGAGCAAAAATCTCGCCTAGGTGGGTCTGGAGCTATTCTGAGGTTAAAGCAATGACGGATGGCTTTGCGCAGGTCATTCTTCCATGGGAGAAGCTGCATAAAGAATATGGTATTGGTGCTTGGCCGAAGGAAGAAGACGTGCAACGCTACCAAGCTGAACAAGCAATAACGCGCACGGATACGACGGAAGGCATCAAAACACTTCAGCAAAAATTGCGCAAGTGGGGTTACACCGGTGTAACGGTCAATGGTGAGATGGATAAAATGACAAAAAATGCAATTATCGCCTTTCAGTTGCACTATCGGCAGAGCAATTTTGATGGTGTGCCAGACCCTGAAACAATAGCTATTCTGTATTCGCTGCTAGAACAACATCCAAACCAATAAGGGGTGGCACGGGCTCCTCTCTTGCTGCGATTGCCAGCACAAGAGAGGAATGTCTGTTCGGCTCTAGCCAGAAGAAACAGCAGCATGGTTGCCGTGTCTATAAATGACTTCTAAGGGTAAATTTCGCCCAGCACGGTAATCATCAATTACCTGCAAAACCAGTGGGCTGCGCAACTCGCCCGCCTGCTGCTTTTCGCAGATAGTGGCGTAATCTAGCCATACCGCCGCATGTATGCCCTCATCCAAAGGCATGTTGAGCCGCTCAAGTGCCTGCCCAACGAATGCCACACGTAAATACGTAAAGCCGTTGCTGGGCGCAACATAACTGTAAAGCCCCAGCCAATAGCGCAACTCAACGCGCCACGCTGTTTCTTCTTGTGCCTCGCGTATGGCGGCATCTAATAGGCTTTCGCCTTCATCCCAATGGCCGGCGGGCTGGTTATAGACCATTCGGCCTCGGTCTTTATCCCATTCATGCACCAGCAAAAACAGGCTGTTTTCTTCAACAACAGTAGCAACGGTAACGTGTGGAACCCAGTTCATGCAGCCTCCTGTTGAGACTCAAAATTATTGAATTTGAGCCATCAAACCCTGTACTGTGCCAAAAAATTTGCGTCAAAGTGTTGTTCTAGGCTATCCGCCAGTCGGTTTAAGTCAGCTTCTTGTTGCGCATGGTAGTCAAAGTGTTCGATATCAGCCAAGCCTGCCCACTTTAGCAAATGCTGTAAAGACTGCGGATCGTCAAATAAGCCATGCACATAACAGCCGAGTATTTGGCCGTCCTCAGAGGCCGCCCCATCGTGGTGATCGCCCAGATCAAGCATCGGTTTTTCCAGTGCCGTGCCGCTTGTCGCGCCACAATGAATTTCGTAGCCAGACACACGCACATCGCCACTTCCCGCACAGAAAACACCTTCCACGCGCAACAGCTTTTTCTCTTGTTCCAGAGTGGTGTGCATGTCAAACAATCCCAAACCTTGAAGTGTGCCGGCTTCGCCTTCAAGTCCGTATGGGTCCGCAATGGTTTTACCCAGCATTTGAAATCCGCCACAAATGCCAATAAGTTTTCCACCGTAACGCAGGTGCTTTTGCAGCGCGATATGCCAATCTTGCTTGCGTAAAAAATCCAGATCACCGCGCACACTTTTGCTGCCAGGTAAAATGATTAAATCCGCCACAGGCATTTTTTCACCCATGCGTACGAAGGTTAGATCAACTTGCGGATGCAGGCGTAGCGCGTCAAAGTCGGTGTGATTGCTGATACGTGGCAGAACAGGAACTGCCACACGTAAACGCTCATCGCTGTGTTTTTTTACTTGCTCTGCGCTGATGGAGTCTTCTGATTCTAGGTGCAAGCCGTGCAAATAGGGCAGTACCGCCAGCACTTTCTTGCCTGTACGCTGTTCTAGCCAGTCTATGCCAGACCTTAAAAGGCTCTCATCGCCACGAAATTTATTGATAACAAAACCCACTACACGCTGTTGTTCCGAGCGGCTGAGCAATTCTAGCGTGCCATACAAATGCGCAAATACGCCACCGCGATCAATGTCCGCTACGATAATAACGGGACAATCAACCGCTTCGGCAAAGCCCATATTGGCTACATCACGGTCACGCAAATTAATTTCAGCGGGGCTTCCGGCACCTTCCACAATAATCAGTGCATATTGCTGCTGTAAGCGCTGAAAAGAGTCCAGCACGTAGCGCATGGCTTCGGTTTTATAGTTGTGATAAACCCGTGCGTCCATATTGCCGATGGCGCGACCGTGCACAATGATCTGCGCGCCTGTGTCGGTATTTGGCTTGAGTAATATAGGGTTCATGTCCGTATGCGGCGGAAGAAAACACGCCTGAGCCTGCACCGCCTGCGCACGACCGATCTCGCCGCCATTCACGGTTACCGCACTGTTCAGTGCCATATTTTGCGGCTTGAACGGCGCAACTTTCATCCCGCGCCGAGCAAACAAACGACACAAGCCCGCCACCAGCGTGCTTTTGCCTGCATCGGATGTTGTACCCTGAACCATCAGGCAGTTGCTGGCTTTAAATTGTGCCCGATCAATACAGTTTGAAGCTCGCATCAGTGTGCGGGTTCATTTGCCGCCTGCATTTGTTGCTTGTGTGTAAGAGCGTCTTGGTAGAGGGCATCAAAATTGATAGGTGGCAACATCAGTGGCGGTAAAGTGCCCCGCACCATCAGGCTGTCTATCACTTCGCGCGCGTAAGGAAACAAAATGTTTGGGCACGCAGCACCGACCACTTGTCTTTGCAGCTCGTCATTCATGCCTGTGATGAGAAAAATGCCGGCCTGCTGTACCTCCACGACAAAAGCGGGCTGCTCCTTTATTTTTCCGCTTACTGTCAACGTCAATACCACTTCAAAGCGGTCATCACCCAGCGCGCTAGCGTTAGTGGCAATTTCCTGATGCACGGATGGGCTCCACTCCTGATTGAATACCATAGCGCCCTGTGGTGATTCAAAAGACACGTCTTTGATATAAATACGCTGTAGGCCGAATTGTGGTTCTTGTGTTTTTTCGCTGGTTTGATTTGACATGCTTTGCTCCTATTAAAATATTGAGGGCTTACTGATCAGCGGCGAGCAGCGCATCTAATGTGCCTGCTTTTTCTAAGGCATACAGGTCGTCGCAACCACCGATATGCTGTTCGCCTATCCAGATTTGCGGCACGCTGCTGCGTCCAGCGCGCGCCGCCATTTCGGCGCGTAGGTCGCGGCGGCCATCAACATTGATGTCTTGAATCGTGATATTTTTTTTGCGCAACAATGCCTTTGCACGAACACAATAGGGGCAGTAACTGGATGAATACATCACTACAGCCATATGCTTGTTATTCGTCACGTCACTTTATTTTCGGAATCAATTTTTAACAAGCGGCAGCTTGCTCGCAATCCACTCACTCATGCCGCCATTCAAGCGCGCTACTTGAAAACCCGCCTGTTTAAGCGTGCGGCCTGTGCCAGCACTGTGTTGCCCCATCTTGTCGACCAATATAAAAGTGCGGCTTTTGTGCGCTTCTAGTTCGCTAAGTCGATCGGCTATTTTGGCAAAAGGAACATTGATCGCATCAATAATGTGGCCTTCCCGAAATTCTTTAGGTTCCCGCAAGTCCACGACTAAAGCGTTTTGGTTATTCACCAAAGCGGTGAGCTGATGTACTGAGATATTTACGCCTGCACGTTTGCCTTCCGTCCATAAAAACAACGCCACCATCACCAGCAATGCAGATACGAGCATCCATTGCTCAACAAGAAAATCTAAAAAATGCGTCATGAAAATCGCTCAAAAAGAGGGGGAAAACGGCAAAAACAAAGGGCATCAGTATACACGGCTGCACGCATAACAGAGCAATTCGATAATGAGTAGGCGAAAACGCCGCTATAATCGCCGCCCATGTTAAAAGACCCGTTCTCCCATGAGCTTTATAGATAATATTGCCCTGCGTCGTACATTTGCGATTATCTCGCACCCTGATGCCGGCAAAACCACCATCACCGAAAAGCTGCTGCTGTTTGGGCAGGCTATTCAGGTAGCCGGTTCAGTAAAGGGTAAAAAAGGTGACCGTCATGCTACTTCTGACTGGATGGCCATGGAGCAGGAACGCGGCATTTCTGTTACATCGTCCGTCATGCAGTTTCCTTACAAAGGTCGCACCGTCAATTTGCTGGATACCCCAGGCCACGAAGATTTTTCTGAAGACACTTACCGTACGCTTACGGCGGTAGATTCCGTGTTGATGGTGATTGACGGCGCCAAAGGTGTTGAGGATCGCACCATCAAATTAATGGAAGTTTGCCGCCTGCGCGACACGCCTATTTTGTCGTTCATCAACAAAATGGATCGTGACACCCGCGATACCGTGGAGGTACTGGATGAAATTGAAACCGTGCTAAACATTAAGGCCGCGCCGATTAACTGGCCGCTAGGCAACGGTCGTGGTTTTAAAGGTGTGTACAACCTCTACACCGATACGGTGCATGTATACACGCAAGGGCAAGGAAAAATCATCCCTGATAATATTCAGATCAAAGGGTTGCACAGCCCTGAAGTCGATGCGCTATTGGCACCCTATGCCAACGATATACGCACGGAAATTGAGCTGGTGCGCGGCGCAAGTCATCGCTTTAACTTGGAGGAGTATCTTGCAGGAAAATTAACGCCGGTATTTTTTGGTACAGCACTGGGCAATTACGGCGTTCGCGAAATGCTGGATGCCTTTGTGGAATGGGCACCGCCGCCGCTATCGCGTAATGCGGAATTGGTGCGCGATCATTCAACGCGAACAGTTAATCCTTTTGAGGAAAAATTTTCCGGATTCGTGTTTAAAATTCAGGCGAATATGGATCCGAAACACCGTGACCGTATTGCTTTTATGCGCATTTGTTCCGGCCAGTACACGCAGGGCATGAAAATGCGCCATGTGCGCCCCGATAAAGACGTGCGTATTGCTGACGCTGTGACGTTCATGGCCGGCGAGCGCGTGCTGGTGGAAGAAGCGCTGGCTGGTGACATTATTGGCTTGCATAACCACGGCACCATCCAAATTGGCGATACTTTCAGTGATGGCGAGCTGCTACGTTTCACGGGTATTCCACATTTTGCACCGGAATTGTTTCGTCGCATTCGTTTGAAAGACCCTCTCAAGGCGAAGCAATTACAGAAAGGTTTGCGGCAGTTGTCGGAAGAAGGCTCTGTACAGGTTTTTATGCCGCTGAATAACAACGATTTAATCGTGGGCGCAGTGGGTGTGCTGCAATTTGAAGTGGTGGCGTATCGCCTAAAAGACGAGTACAAAGTTGATTGCGTGTATGAAAACATCAATGTGTACACAACACGCTGGTTATCAAGTAAGGATCCGCGCAAACTTGACGAATTCCGCAATAAAATTTCTGAAAATTTAGCACTCGATGGTGGTGATTTCCTCACTTACCTTGCGCCTACACGCGTGAATTTAAATTTGACGCAAGAACGTTGGCCAGATATTGAGTTTCGTGCGACGCGAGAGCATTAGTTGGTGTTGCTTTATTGCGATGGGAGCAGTTTTGATTAGCCGCTTAAATCAGCACGCCTTCTGTTTTCAGTAAAGATTTTTTCAGCGCTATTCCCCAAGCAAATCCGCCTGGTTGTTTATTGGCAGCCAACACGCGATGGCAGGGAATTAACACGGCCACAGGGTTTCTGCCGACAGCACCGCCCACGGCACGAAAGGCTGTTGGTTTGTTGATGGCAGCAGCAATGTCGCCGTAACTTTTTGTTTTTCCCTGTGGGATTTTTATTAGCTCACGCCATACTTTTTGCTGAAAATCTGTGCCGCGCACATGTAATGCGTGGGTTTTCGTAAGTAAGGCTTGCGTATCCAATGTGTTTTTTGAGAATGTTATGGGGCAGCTTGGCCAGTATTTTTTCAAATAATTTTCAGCGGCATGCGTGTTGTTTTCCATGATGAACTCAAGCTGGCAGATGCCAATCGGTGTGCTCGCCAGCCACATTTCACCCAAAACGCCACCCCCGCGCAGTATTTCAATAGGCTGGATGGCGGGCTCTTTTTGCCAGATCAGCGTGTGCATACGGTATCTGCTGTTGCTTTGCGGCGAGCACTGGTGACGGCAAGAAAAATTTCATACAGAAACACGCCAAGAGCACCGATAAAAGAAAGCATCGCGGCTATGAATAATCCTGCGATAAGTTGTGACAGGTTAATCGACAGAAAAGTGGCACTAAAAGCAATCACAATAAAAAGCCCCACAAACATAGCGCACAAAACCTGAAGGGTGACAGCAATATACACAAGTCGTAAGCGGCGGGTATTCAGTGCCAGTTCAGCCTGTGTTGATGGGCGTTCCTCTGGCGTCATTCGAAACAGCCGCTCCTCCAATGCGCGCATACGATCAACAATACGTGCGATACGTGTGCTGAGTACGTTAATAATAGTGGCGACCGCTGTAAGTAAAAATACAGGCGCGACCGCAAGCTGAATAACATGCGTGATATCGGTGGTGCTGAGTAGTTCGGTTGTCATTATCAGGCCTTCTAAGGCAGGTGATTTTTATGCAGGCACTTGTGCAGTTAGCTCGGGAGTTTTTAATAGCAAAGGCTTTAAAAACTGCCCGGTAAATGATAGCGGCTCCATTGCAACATCTTCTGGTGTGCCGCTGGCAATGATTCTGCCGCCGCCGCCGCCGCCTTCAGGGCCCATATCAATTATCCAGTCAGCGGTTTTGATAACGTCCAAATTGTGCTCAATCACAATCATGGTGTTACCTTGATCGCGCAAACGCATCAGCACTTTCAGCAACTGTGCGATATCGTGAAAATGCAGCCCCGTAGTCGGCTCATCCAGAATATAGACTGTTTGCCCAGTGCCGCGTTTAGATAGTTCACGTGCGAGTTTGACGCGTTGCGCTTCGCCGCCCGATAGCGTGGTGGCGTTTTGGCCAAGGCAAACATAACTTAAACCAACATCCAATAACGTGGCTAATTTGTTGGCGATGGAAGGTACGGGTTTGAAAAACTCAAACGCGGTTTCAATCGTCATATCCAGCACATCGGAAATGTTTTTTCCTTTGTACAGAATTTCCAGCGTTTCGCGGTTGTAGCGTTTTCCCATACACACATCGCATGGCACGTATACATCTGGCAAAAAATGCATTTCCACTTTCGTGACACCGTCGCCTTCGCAGGCTTCGCAGCGTCCGCCGCGCACGTTAAAACTGAAGCGTCCAGGTAAATAGCCGCGTGAACGCGCTTCTTGCGTGCCAGCAAACAGTTCGCGTATTGGCGAAAACATGCCTGTATAGGTGCAGGGGTTTGAGCGTGGCGTGCGGCCAATAGGGCTTTGGTCGATGTCGATACATTTGTCGATCAATTCAATGCCGTGCAGCGCGTGGTGAGCCGCAGCGGTTAAGGTTGTTGCGCCATTTAATTTTTCAGCCAGCAGTGGATAAAGCGTGTGATTGATCAGCGTTGATTTGCCGGAGCCAGAAACGCCCGTGATGCAGGTGAGCAGCCCAAGTGGGATTTCTAGCGTCACGTTTTGCAGGTTATTGCATGTCGCGCCCTCCAGAACCAGCATTTTTTGCGGATTGAACAATTGGCGTTTTGGGGGAATTGCAATGGATTTTTTGCCGGAAAGATATTGACCCGTCAGCGAATTTGGATTGGCAAGAATATCTTTATAGCTACCGCAAGCGACTACTTCGCCGCCGTGTATGCCAGCACCTGGGCCTATGTCTAGCACATAATCGGCCAAGCGAATGGCTTCTTCGTCATGCTCCACCACAATCACTGTATTGCCTAAGTCGCGTAAGCGCGTGAGAGTAGATAGCAGCCGCTCATTGTCGCGCTGGTGTAAGCCGATGGAAGGCTCGTCCAGAATATACATCACGCCCACTAAGCCCGCGCCAATTTGCGAAGCCAGACGAATGCGCTGCGCTTCACCACCGGAGAGTGTTTCTGCACTGCGATCCAGCGTTAAATAATTCAAGCCAACGTCAATCAAAAATCGTAAGCGTTCTTGAATTTCCTTGAGAATTTTTTCGGCGATTTGTCCTTGTCGACCAGCCAAATTAAGTGTTTGAAAATAATCAAAAGCCGAAATGATCGGCAGCACCATGAGCGAAGGCAGATTGCGATTGTCTATGAATACATGGCGCGCTTCACGTTTCAGGCGCGAGCCACCACAATCTGGGCAGCTCTGGGTACTGATGAATTTCGCCAGTTCTTCGCGCACGGAACTGGATTCCGTATCGTGGTAGCGGCGCTCCATATTCGGGATAATGCCTTCAAACGCGTGTGTACGCAGCACACTGCCGCCACGATCATTTTCGTATTTGAATTGAATTTCATCCTTGCCAGAGCCATAAAGCAATTTCTGGCGGTAGGTTTTTTTCAGTTTTTCCCATGGGCTGTCGACATCAAAGCCGTAGTGTTCAGCGAGCGAAGTTAGCATTTGGAAATAATAAAAATTGCGTCTGTCCCAGCCGCGTATTGCGCCCTCGCTTATGCTGGCTTCTGGATACGCCACTACACGCTCTGGGTCAAAAAACTGCTTTACACCCAAGCCGTCGCAGCTAGGGCAAGCACCGGCCGGATTATTAAACGAAAATAAACGCGGCTCTAAATCACCAATACTGTATTCACACAGTGGGCACGCAAATTTTGCAGAAAAAATCTGCTCGGCTTGTTTTGCGTTTTTGTTCAGGAGAGCGTCATCGTCCATAAAAGCAATGACGGCGATCCCTTCTGATAATGTCAATGCTGTTTCAAATGACTCAGCCAACCGCAATTGAATTTCAGCGCGCACACTGAAGCGGTCTATCACCACTTCTATCGTGTGCTTGTTGTTTTTGACAAGCTTGGGAGCTTCATCTAGTTCGCATACCGCACCGTCAATGCGCGCACGCACAAAACCCTGCGAGCGCAACTTTTCGATCACGTGCGTGTGCTCGCCTTTGCGTTCGCGGATAACGGGCGCAAGCAGCATTAATTTGCTGTCTGCGGGCATTGCCAGCACGGTGTCGACCATCTGGCTCACTGTTTGCGCGGCTAATGGCAGATTGTGCTCTGGGCAGCGCGGTTCACCGGCACGCGCAAACAACAGGCGCAAGTAGTCGTAAATTTCCGTGATAGTGCCAACTGTTGAGCGCGGGTTGTGCGAAGTCGATTTTTGTTCAATGGAAATAGCCGGTGACAAGCCTTCGATATGATCCACATCGGGCTTTTCCATGATCGATAAAAACTGGCGCGCATAAGTGGAAAGTGATTCCACATAACGGCGCTGGCCTTCGGCATAGAGCGTGTCAAACGCCAGCGACGATTTGCCGGAGCCAGATAAACCGGTAATAACTACCAGTTTGTCACGCGGTAAATCAACGTTGATGTTTTTCAAATTATGCGTGCGCGCACCGCGCACGCGGATGTATTTCATGGGTGTATTGGGCATTTTTTTCAGCTACTCAGTCTTGTGAGCCTGCTATCGAAAACCACTCGGCGGCTTCATGCCGCCGCCCAGCCTGTTTATCATGCCAGCACCTAATCCACCCGCGCTTGGCATTCCAGGAATGCTGCCACCTGCGCCGCCCAGTTGGCTGGACAAGCCGCGCATCATATTGGTCATGCCTTTGCCGCCTTTCATTTTCTTCATCATTTTGGACATTTGTTTGTGCTGTTTGAGCAGTCGATTTAAATCTTGTATCTGCGTGCCAGAGCCAACAGTGATGCGTCGTTTGCGTGAGCCGTTCAGAATGTCTGGGTCGCGGCGTTCGGCGGGGGTCATAGAGTTGATGATAGCCGTCATGCATTTGAACTGTTTAATGCTGGCATCGTTTTGGGCAATTTGCGCCATTTGCCCCATTCCGGGCAATTTGTCTAATAAACCCGCCATGCCGCCCATATTTTGCATTTGCTGTAACTGGTCGCGCAAATCCTCTAGGTCGAAGCCTTTGCCCTTGTGAATTTTTTGTGCAAACTTTTCAGCTTTTACGCGGTCTATTTTTAGTTCTGCTTCTTCGATCAGCGATAAAACGTCGCCCATGCCGAGAATTCGTGAAGCGATACGATCGGGGTGAAACGGCTCCAGCGCGTCTGTTTTTTCACCCACGCCGATAAATTTAATCGGTTTGCCGGTGACATGCCGCACGGACAGTGCCGCGCCGCCGCGTGTGTCGCCGTCGGCTTTAGTCAGAATGATGCCGGTCAATGGCAGTGCTTCATTAAACGCTTTGGCAGTGTTTACTGCGTCTTGGCCGATCATCGCGTCGATCACGAACAGCGTTTCAATCGGGTTCAGCGCTTTGTGCAGCGCGCTGATTTCGCTCATCAGTTCGTCGTCGATATGCAGGCGACCGGCGGTATCGATAATCAACACATCGGCAAGTTGGCGTTTGGCGGCATCCACGGCTGCGATAGCAATATCGAGCGGTTTTTGTGTGATGTCACTGGCGAAAAATTTGGCGTTGACTTCAGTTGCCAGCGTTTCTAGCTGTCTGATAGCGGCGGGGCGGTACACATCCACACTCGCGACCATCACCGTTTTTTTTAGGCGTTCTTTTAGGTATTTTGCGAGTTTGGCGACGCTGGTGGTTTTGCCCGCACCTTGTAAACCGGCCATCAAAATAATGGCGGGTGGCGTGGTGGCGAGGTTTAGGCTCTCGTTGGCCGCGCCCATAACGGCGATCAGCTCATCCTGAACAATACGCACAAATTGTTGGCCTGGGCTAAGGCTGCGGCTCACTTCTTGACCAATGGCGCGCTTGCGCACGGCCTCGACAAAGTCTTTCACGACAGGCAGGGCAACGTCTGCTTCTAGCAGTGCTTTGCGTACTTCGCGCAGTGCATCTTGAATGTTGTCGTCAGACAAACGGGCTTTGCCAGTAATGGAGCGCAGGGTGCCGGACAGTCGGTCGGTTAGATTCTCAAACATGGGAGGCCTGTATCAAAATCGGATATGAGGGGGAAGGCATCGAAACTAGCTCGACAGTATAAACAAAAACAGAGGCCAGCTAATTTTGCTCACAGTAGCTTTTTTAGGTGCATGACTAAGGTGTTGAAATGAGCAGCATCCAGGGTTATATCAAACACGTCGCGTATTTCGTCGGATGTGGAATTAAACGCGATAGTTTTACCTGCGGCGTTGATAACAAATTTGTCGATATAGGCGCTTCCAACATAAACAGACTGAGCCGGTTCTATGCCATATAAGCTGCAAAGGTAGCGAATGGCATCAGCTTTGCGCTCTTGATCAAATGGCGTTGGGGTCATAGAGCGAATGATGCCATTGGCATCAAAGTGCGACCGGTTGATAAAAACTTGATCAAACAAAGTGCTGTAATCCGGTAGCAGTACATCTAGAAAAACATCAAGGCTGCCGGATACCAGCGCCAACTTAAATCCACTGTCGCGTAGTTCTTGTAGCCCTTCTCGTACGCCAGGAAATAGGGTGAATTTTCCAGCCAGCGCTTCCAGTTGCGCTCGTGTGATCTGATGACGGCGATAGATTTGACAGCACCATGAACACCAGCCTTCGTAAGACATTTGGCCAGTGTGAAAGAGTTTCAATCCTTTTTTGCGCAGCACGCTTTCTTTGCCCAGTAAGCCCCACACCTCTTTCCATGAGAGTTGGTAGCCTTGTGTGAGCGTTTGATCCAGCGAGAAGCAAATTAAACGCGCACCATTCTGAATACTGGCTGTGGCAATCGGATTGTGGAGATCAGGGCGATTAAAGTGAGCCGCATAGAAAATGCGTAATTCAGGCGCGATGACCTGCCCAGGTTGCAGCAAGATATCCGCCGATGTCTCAAGCTCAAAGCCGCGCACAATGCCTTCAATATTGCGGGCGCGTGGACGTTCTGTTTTGCCTGTTTCCCATAGGTGATACTGTTTTTTGTCTGGCGTGCCGCAGCGTTGTGCGGCTTCTTCTTGCGACCAACCATGCTGCAAACGCAGCCACAGTAGTTTTTCTTTGTAGAGTTTCCAGAGCATAGGGCGAGTGTCCACCGACGGCCAAGCCGCTTGGTATTAGGGTCTGGGAGTATAACGCGCAAGTGGCGATGGCTTTGTCGTCGAAGTGGTGTTTTTATAAAGCCTATTTCTGTGTTTGAATTGCCTCTGAAGGTGTGGCTTCTTCTGCCAGTAGGGCGGCAGTTTGTGCGGGGTCAACACGGTTAATCATCGGGCTAAAGGGTTGAATCGCATGGTTCAACAAGGGCATTAATTGGTCTTTCCATGTGAGATCGCACTGCAAAAACTGCATTGTTTTTTCTGCGATAGCGGGCAGAACGGGCTGTAAATAAATCATTAAAACGCGGAATAAATTCAAGCCCAGCGAGCACACATCAATCATCTGTTGCTGCTGGTCTTCTTGTTTTGCAAGTTTCCACGGGGCTTTGTCGTTGATATATAAGTTGGCATCGTCGGCCAGTGCCATAATTTCACGGATGGCGCGGCTGTATTCACGGTTGTCATAGCTCGTGGCAATGGACTGGCTTGCATCAACAAATAGTTGCCACAAGGCAGGATTTTCAAGGGTGTTTGATAGCGTGCCGCCACTTTTAGTAATGAATCCGGCGCAGCGACTGGCGATATTGACGAGCTTCCCTACTAAATCTGAATTCACGCGCTGGGTAAAATCATCGAAATTTAAGTCGATATCATCGACACCGCTGCCAAGTTTTGCAGCAAAGTAGTAACGCACATATTCCGGATTCAAATGTTTGAGGTAGCTGCCGGCGCGAATAAACGTGCCGCGCGATTTCGACATTTTTTTGCCGTCAACGGTTAAAAAGCCATGCGCGTGTACTTTTGTTGGTGTGCGAAAGCCAGAGTTTTTTAGCAAAGCAGGCCAAAAAAGCGCGTGAAAATTGATGATGTCTTTGCCGATAAAGTGATGCAGTTCTGCTTTGGAACTTTCTTGCCAGTAATCATCAAAGTTCAGATTGTTTTTTTTGCAGTAGTGTTTACAGCTCGCCATGTAACCAATGGGCGCATCAAGCCACACATAAAAATATTTCCCAGGCGCTTCAGGAATTTCAAAGCCGAAATACGGCGCGTCGCGTGAAATATCCCAAGCCTGCAAACCGCTGTCTAGCCACTCTGCAAGTTTGTTTGCGACTTCTTCTTGAAGGTGTCCGGCGCGCGTCCACTTTTTGAGAAAAGCGGTACAGGCTGGCAGGTCAAAGAAATAGTGCTCTGATTTTTTTGCAATGGGTTTTGTGCCAGAAACAACGGATACGGGGTTAATTAAATCCATCGGTGCATATGTGGCACCACAGGCTTCACAATTGTCGCCGTACTGATCCTCTGCTTTACATTTTGGACAGCCGCCTTTGATGTAACGGTCCGCTAAAAATAGGTTTTTCTCTGGATCAAATGCCTGTGTAATTTCTTTGCGAATGATCAGGTTTTTGTCGTGTACTCGCTGGTAAATCAGCTCGCTGTAGCTTTTGTTTTCGGGTGAATGCGTGGAATAGTATTGATCGAATGCAATTAAAAAGCCGGCAAAATCTCGCGTGTGTTCGATATGCACAGCAGCAATGAGCTGCTCGGCCGTCATCCCCATTTGTTCCGCCTTGAGCATAATGGCGGTGCCGTGAGTATCGTCTGCGCACATGTACAAGCACTGGTGGCCGCGTGCTTTTTGGAAGCGAACCCAGATGTCGGTTTGGATAGTTTCAAGCAGGTGGCCTAAGTGTAAAGACCCGTTGGCATAGGGTAGGGCACTGGTAACAAGGATGTTGCGAGGGCTACTCATGGATGTTTTTTCTGCCTTAAATTGTGGCGCGAACTATAGCGGCTTGACAGTGTTTTTTCATCTCTAGGGCTTTCGGCTAGTATGCCGGCCTTTAAAAGAGCGTAAAAAGGGTACTTTATGGCAATTAAGGCAGATAAATGGATTAAACGTATGGCTTTGGAAAACGGCATGATCGAGCCATTCGAGATGAGCCAAGTGCGTGAGCCTTCGCCTGGCAAGCGCGTAATTTCTTACGGCACATCCAGCTACGGTTACGATGTGCGCTGTGCGGATGAATTCAAAATCTTTACGAATGTGCATTCAATTACGGTCGACCCGAAAAATTTTGATGAAAAAAGCTTTGTCGATGTCAAAAGCGATGTCTGCATTATTCCGCCCAATTCGTTCGTGTTGGCACATACCGTGGAGTATTTTCGTATACCGCGCAGCGTGTTGACGATTTGCTTGGGAAAATCTACTTATGCGCGCTGCGGGATTATCGTTAACGTCACGCCTTTAGAGCCAGAGTGGGAAGGGCATGTGACACTGGAGTTTTCCAACACCACGAATTTGCCTGCAAAAATTTACGCCAATGAGGGTGTGGCGCAGATGTTGTTTTTTGAATCGGATGAGGTTTGTGATGTGTCATATCGTGACCGCGGTGGAAAATATCAGGGGCAGCGCGGGGTAACTTTGCCGCGCGCCTGAATTGGCAAAAGATTATTAGTCGTTCTTTTTAGAAGAAAAAAAACTAACGCTTTTCTCTGTGTGAACCACACTTTGAGTACCTTTAAGCCTTTTGTTGCCGGTTTGGCGACACGCTGGCTGTGTGTATTTCCAGAGGAAGGATCTTATGCGGAAGGCATTGCTGGTGCTGTCCATACTCACAAGTACTTTGGCGTATGCAAGACAGCCGACGCACGACAACTTAAGTGCGCAATTTGACACCCACTCCGACGAAACAGATGTGCCAAGCCAAGCCTATCAAGACGTTACCTCTGACGAGGGACCGATGTCTGAGGAGGAAGTTCTGCGTGCTTATGAAGAAGAAAAAGCCGCAGAGCAAGGCTTGTGGATATTTGACAAAGTATCGAAAGTTTTTGATAAGCCATATACCTATGTTCGTTGCCATTATCGCCAAGACCCAAGCCCTCGAAATCCGCAAACTGTCTACACATGGGCAAAAGATGCGAATGGAAAAGATTATAAGCTGTATGGAGCTTGGGTTTACGGTAAGTCAAAACTGCCCAATAACGCTATGTTTTTTACCGACATAAGTCATCATCGTCTTGAGGATATTTGTCGTAACACGCTGAAATCAAAAGGTCTTCCTGGAGATAGGCAGGTAGAGCTTATTGCTGCTGGAAATAATGCACTGTCATACGATAGCCAGATATGGAGCCAAGATATTGAAAATCAGCCGCACAAAATGAATCGTTTTGTGGTGTTTGGCGACAGCCTGTCTGACGATCACAACATGTTTAATAATTCAAACTGGTTGCTTCCGAATCGCCAAACATGGTCTGGGGGGCGTTTCGCTAATGGGCGTGTATGGTCTGAAGTCGTCGCAGATGCTTTTGATTTGCCTATGAATAACTGGGCAATGGGGGGGGCTGCCACTACAACATACAAAAGTCTTGTCCAAGGCTTGAGCCAGCAGGTTGATTCATTCGCAGGCTATATAAAATCAGCAAAAAACTATCAGCCCCAAAATACATTGTTTGCTGTGTGGATAGGTGCAAATGATTTAAATAATGGCTTTACGGTTGATAAGATGATGCGCTATCTAAGGTCTTCAATGGAGCATCTTGTCTCGCTGGGGGCGCGTGATATTTTGCTGTTAAATTTACCGGATATTTCGCGTGCGCCTTCTTTTAAGATAAAAAAAGGCCGTGAGCGGCTGGATATGTCGAATAAGGTAAAAGAGTACAATCGACAAATGGCTAAGATGGTTGATGAGCTTAGGCAAAAGTACAGATCGCGAGGATTGGAAATTCACTTTTTTGATGCCTATAAGCTCTTCGATCAGCTACTTGATAGCCCTGCGCAGTATGGCATGACCAATGTGAGTCAATCTTGTCTTGACCTGCCTTCTGGTGCTCCGACGCTTTACTTAAAGACGCAAAAGCTGCGTTCAGAATGCTACAACCCGAAGCTCTTTGCTTTTTGGGATTTACAGCATCCAACTGAGCAGACGCATTGGCTACTGGCAGAAAATATCATCGACTTTTTGGTCGGGGGTGGTTTGTCTCGCCCAAAGCCTGACTATCAGTTTTGATCTTATGTTAGGCGTGCCGCGTTGTTATTTTCGGATACCCCTTTTGCATGCGCGTCAAAATGGCATTTTGAAACCGGAGGGCAGTTGTAAGCCGCCGGTCACATTGGCCATTTTATCTTGCTGCGTATTTTCGACTTTACGCACGGCATCATTCATCGCTGCTGCGAGCAAATCTTCCAGCAGCTCTTTTTCTTCTTTCATTAGGCTGGGGTCTATGCTGACACTCCGCACATCGTGGCGGCCTGTCATTTGTACTTTCACTAATCCTGCGCCAGCTTCACCTGTGACTTCCAGCTTCGCTGTTTCTTCTTGCAGTTGCTGCATTTTTTCCTGCATGGCCTGTGCTTGCTTCATTAGGTCGTTGATATTGCCTAGTTTCATGCTATTTGTTCTCGAATAGGTTGGGATGCTATCGGTTTAAGCGTGGCTTGCATGGGCTCTGTTTGTGTTGTTGTTATACTGCTTTCAATAATGAGACCAGAAAAACTTTGAATGAGTGCTTGTACGGTTGGGTCGTTGCGAAAACTGGATTCGGCATTACCTTGCAATTGTGCGCGCTTTTGCTGTTGGTGCTGGTGGGGCGTGATGGTGGTCGGTGTGCCCGTCGCGATGGTGACTGTGCAGTTTTGCCCTAGATATAGTTTCAGTGCGTCAGTCAGTCGTTGGGCGTGTGATTCGTCGTAAAGCCCTGCATGTTCTTTTTCTAGGGTAAACAAAAAATGTGAGCCATCAACACGGTCTAAACAGCAATGCGCCGCCGTATTGCGAATTACGCCGGCCAGCGGGATGTGTTGCCAAAGAGCGGGCCAATTCTCTGTTGTGATCGCGCTGTTGGGTGCTGTGTGTATAAAAATAGGTTCTGGCGGTGGTGCGTTGACTGCCGCAGGCGCTGGAGGCATCAGCTCAGTTTTTTTTTTCTCAATAGCCGGTTGCGCGTGCGCGACAGTGTTTGCTTCAAGTGTCTCAAAGCTCAGAACCCCTTGCGGCTTAAATGTCAGCATGCGCAATAGTGCCATTTCAAAACCCATGCGTAAATCAGGCGAAAAAGGCATGTCACGTTGCGCATTGAGGCCAATCTGATAATACAGTTGCACATCTTCTGCACTCAGAGAGCCTGCTAGATGTTGTAGGCGGTCGCGCTCGTCTGGCGTTTGCTCAAGCGCAGAAGGTACCGCTTGGACAATGGCTATACGGTGGAGCAATCCAAGCAGTTCTTCTAAAGCACCGTTGTAATCGGGGTTTTGTTCGGCAAGCTGCGCCACAGATGCCAGCATGGCTTGCGTGTCATTAGCAATAATGGCATCTAACAGTGGATGAATTAAGCGGCGATCCAGCGTGCCAAGCATCTCGCGCACTGCTGTCTCAGCCACTCGCTCACCACCAAAGGCGATAGCCTGATCGGTGAGTGAGAGCGCGTCACGCATGCTGCCGTCGGCAGCGCGAGCCAACAGCCACAAAGCGATCTCGTCGAATGGCAGTATTTCTTGTGTAAGTACTGTGCGTAGATAATCTACGATTTTTTCTGGCGGTAAATTTTTAAGATTAAATTGCAGGCAGCGTGATAGCACTGTTACCGGCAGCTTGTGCGGGTCGGTGGTGGCCAGCAGGAATTTGACGTGTGCGGGCGGCTCTTCCAATGTTTTCAGCAGCGCGTTAAAGCTGCTGGTGGAAAGCATGTGGACTTCATCGATTAAGTAGACTTTAAAGCGGCCGCGTGATGGGAGATATTGCACGTTGTCGAGAATATCTCTGGTGTCTTCAACTTTGGTGCGTGAGGCAGCGTCAATTTCAATCAAATCAACAAATCGACCTTCGGTGATTTCACGGCAAGCACTGCATTCGCCGCAAGGGACGGAACTGATGCCCGTTTCACAATTCAGACATTTTGCCAATATGCGTGCAATTGTGGTTTTCCCAACACCCCGAGTTCCGGTGAATAAGTAGGCGTGGTGCAGGCGATTGTTATCGAGGGCGTTGATAAGTGCTTGTAATACGTGAGTCTGCCCCGCCATGTCGCGGAAGCTCTGAGGACGCCATTTCCGTGCGAGAACCTGATAGCTCATGAATGTGGGCTTCACGCCATATTAAGTTTGGGTGGTAACCTCACCAGCAATACCTCGGCACATAAATTTACTGCTACCGTTGCTCCCTTCCGGGTCTGGCGGGGTTTACAGCTACTTATTGCGAGGATACCGGCGAGGCCACCATAAAGGAGGCGTGATTATGCGGGCTTTATGAAAGTGATGCAATGTTCAGTGCAGCAGATATGGTGGTGCATATGATGCTAGGCACACGCGTATAAGTGTGCCGAATAAAAAAATCTAAATAATTGCGCCCAGTAGCCGCTTCCGCTACTTTGCCCGCCAGTTTTCAGACAGGATTAAAAGCTATGGCGCAATACGTTTTTACAATGAACCGACTTGGCAAGGTGGTGCCGCCCAAACGCCAGATTTTGAAAGATATTTCGTTGTCTTTTTTCCCAGGTGCCAAAATCGGCGTATTGGGTTTGAATGGTTCTGGCAAATCTACATTGCTTCGAATAATGGCGGGGTTGGATCAGGATTTTATCGGCGAAGCACGACCAATGCCTGATCTTAAAATCGGTTATTTGTCACAAGAGCCGCAACTGGATGCCAATAAAAACGTGCGCGGCAATGTGGAAGACGGCCTTGCTGTGCCACTCAACGCATTGGCGGATCTCGACCGTGTTTACGCGGCTTATGCCGAAGAAAATGCCGACTTTGATGCGCTGGCGAAAAAGCAGGCGGAATTAGAGGATATTATTCAGGCGTGGGATGCGCACAATCTTCAGCACAAAATGGAAGTGGCCGCCGATGCGCTGCGCTTGCCGCCATGGGAAGCTGACGTGAGTAAACTTTCTGGCGGAGAACGCCGCCGTGTAGCTTTGTGCCGCTTGTTAATGTCCAAGCCAGATATGCTGCTGCTAGACGAGCCCACGAACCACTTAGACGCAGAATCCGTTGCTTGGCTTGAGCATTTTCTAAAAGAATTCAGTGGCACTGTAGTGGCAATTACCCACGACCGCTACTTTTTAGACAACGCCGCCGGATGGATTTTAGAGCTGGATCGCGGCCACGGCATTCCTTACGAAGGCAATTACACTGCGTGGCTGGAACAAAAAGAAGCGCGCCTACAACAAGAAGAGCGCGGCGAAACTGCCCGCCAGAAAACCATTGCTCACGAACTGGAGTGGGTACGCCAAAATCCCAAAGGTCGTCATGCCAAAAACAAGGCGCGTTTAGCGCGCTTTGAAGAAATGAATGCGCAAGAATTTCAGGCGCGTAATGAGACGAACGAAATCTATATTCCGCCCGGCTCACGCTTGGGTGACAAGGTGATTGACGTTGCAAATATCAGCAAATCGTTTGGCGACCGTATGCTCATTAACAACTTGTCATTTTCTGTGCCAAAAGGCGCCATTGTCGGCATTATCGGTGGCAATGGCGCGGGTAAATCAACCTTGTTTCGTATGATTGCAGGACAAGACAAGCCAGACAGCGGCACGGTTACCCTCGGTGAAACTGTTAAGCTTGCCTTTGTTGAGCAAACACGCGAGAAGCTCGACGACAGCAAAACAGTGTGGGAAGCGGTATCCGAGGGCTCCGACATTATCAAAATCGGCAATTATGAGGTGCCGTCGCGTGCATACATTGGCCGCTTTAATTTTAAAGGCTCCGATCAGCAAAAACGTGTGGGCGAATTATCCGGCGGTGAGCGCGGACGTTTGCAACTGGCCTGCACTTTAAAAGAGGGTGGCAACGTGTTGCTGTTGGATGAGCCTTCTAACGATCTTGACGTAGAAACCCTACGCGCATTGGAAGAGGCACTGCAAAATTATCCAGGCTGCGCGATGGTTATTTCGCACGATCGCTGGTTTCTTGATCGTGTCTGCACCCATATTTTGGCTTTTGAGGGTGATAGTAGTGCGGTGTTTTTTGAGGGTGACTACACCGAATATGAAGCCGATCACAAAGTGCGTTTGGGTGATCGGCAACCTACGCGGATGAAATATAAGCGACTAAAGAGCTGATGTGGTGATCGTTGTCTTTCCTTAAAACGCGCTGACTTTATCAATGAACACATTTACCAGAGGTTTTAGTGCTTAGTTATCAACATGCTTACCATGCCGGTAATTTTGCTGATGTTCTAAAGCACGGCACTTTGTGTTGGGTGCTGGATTATCTGCTGCAAAAAGACAAGGCGTTTTATTTTCATGATACGCACGCCGGTCGCGGCCTGTATTCCCTTGACAGTTTGGAGGCACAAAAAACCGGCGAGCATCAAGATGGCATTGCACGTGTTTGGCAACAGCCTGATATTCCGAGTGTTTTACTGCCGTATATCAATACGCTAAAAACTTTTAATGCAGGCGTAAACGGCCAAGGTACGGAGGATAAGCTGCGTCGTTACGCGGGATCACCATTATTGGCGCACCGACTATTGCGTCGTGTTGACCGGCTTTGCTGTACCGAATTGCATCCACAAGAATTTACTGCGCTTAGGCAGGCGACAAACAATAAGCGCAACATGCGCATTCTGCGCACGGATGGCTATGAGGCACTAAAGGCTGCTTTGCCTCCGGTTGAGCGACGCGGAGTGATATTGATTGATCCAAGCTATGAGCTGCCCGGTGACGATGCAGCGGTAATTCTGAGTTTGCGTGAGGGATTACTGCGCTTTCCTGAGGGCATTTTTTTATTGTGGTATCCGCTAGTGCAGCCGGCGCGTTCACGCGATTTGATAAATAAAGCGCAAAAACTCGTTAATCAGAATCTTTTGTTGTTGGAGCTGAGCGTGGCTTCAGCTACCGAGCAGGGTTATGTTCGCCAGGGAAAGCGGCGCGGCATGTATGGCACAGGGATGCTGCTGGTCAATCCGCCTTGGCAATTAGATATGTTGATGGCGGAAGCTTTGCCTTGGTTGGTGCAAAAGCTCGCGCCTGATACGGGCAGCTCTCGGGTGGAGTGGTTACGCGGTGCCGTGTGAGGATTGTCGCTTAGGTAGTTTGCACAGAGCTGGCTTTATAATATCTACCGAAAATGGCATCTTTTTAATATCCAGCTTTATAGATTACCGTTTTTAAAAATGGCACGGTCTGGCCAATTGATCGAATGGTGACACTTACTGCGATAGCGCATAAATCTAAAGAGGTGCCTTAATGTTATTTTCCGGTACGCATATTCTTTCCGTAACACAATTTGAGCGTGCGGATATCGAACACTTATTTTCGGTGGCAGATAAAATGGAGCCTTACGCACAACGCAAGCGCGTTACCCGTGTGCTTGAGGGCGCGATTCTTGGCAATATGTTTTTTGAGCCGAGCACGCGCACGCGTGTGAGCTTTGGATGTGCATTTAATTTGCTGGGGGGGGAGGTGCGTGAAACCACAGGTTTTGAATCGTCATCCATGAGCAAAGGGGAGTCTTTGTACGATACGGCTCGTGTGCTGTCAGGATATAGCGACGTTGTTTGTATGCGCCATCCAGAAGCAGATTCCGTTGCGGCATTTGCCCGCGCTAGTCGAGTTCCTGTGATTAACGGTGGAGACGGAGCGAACGAACACCCGAGCCAAGCTCTGCTCGATTTATACACGATAAAAAAAGAATTGGTTTCTCGTGGACGCGCACTGGAAACTCTGCGCATCGCAATGATCGGCGATCTAAAATATGGTAGAACCGTGCATTCTTTGTGCAAGTTGCTTTGTTTTTATCCTCATGCGCAGGTTATTTTGGTGTCGCCAAAAGAATTGGCAATGCCTCCCGCTTTGGTTGAACGCATGCGCGATTGTGGGATTACTGTGACGGAAACAGATCAATTGGAAAGCAGTATTGCTCAGGTGGATATCGCCTACTCCACCCGTATTCAGGAGGAGCGATTTGGCAGCAAAGCGGAGGCAGATTTGTATCGTGGTCGTTTTAGGTTGAACCAGTCTATTTATACGCGTTATTGCCAGCCCAATACTGTCATTATGCACCCCTTACCGCGCGACTCACGTGCGGAAGCTAACGAGTTGGACAACGATCTCAATGAAAATCCTAATTTAGCCATTTTTCGGCAGGCGGATAATGGCGTGGTTATACGGATGGCGCTGTTTGCGTTGATACTGGATGTAGTCGATCAGGTCGATCACCACTCCTTAGATGTGCGCTGGTTTCGCGGCAGTTTGCCAGTGCCTAGATAAGGGGGATGATGACTCAAATAAGGAATGAAGCGATGAATAGTTTTGCTGCTGTAGCTAGGGTTTTTACTCTGTTTATGTTGCTGTTTTGCAGCACGAAAATAGGTGCTGCAACGTTAGAAAAACCGTATAGCGTGGACGTGCCAGTACCCACGCAATCGCTGGTAGACAAAAAAACGGCAGAGCTAGAAGGGTTGCAAATGCTGTTAGCGCGATTGACGGGAAAGTCTGCACGCGACAATAGTCACATCAAAGCGCAGACAGCATCCGGCATCGATAAATATTTGTTGCAATACAGTTATGAGGGCGGAAGCACCCCCGGTAGTTACGTGCTGCGCCTAACATTCTCAGAGGCTGCGATTAATCCTCTGTTGCGTGAGGCTGGCTTGACTCTTTGGCCTTTACATCGCCCACGGGTATTGCTGCTGATGGTAGACACGCAAGCAAAATGGTGGCCAGAACAGCCGGAGCAGCTCGCAACCATTAGCGCGCAGGGTAGGGCACACGGTGTGCCGTTATTGTTGCTGGATGCAAAAGAGCGATCGTCTATTAGTGCAGAGGCAGTACAGAATTTCAATATGACGGCACTGGAGCCCGCTTTGGTTCAGTACGGTGAGGTTGTGCTGTTGCCTGGGGTTGTTGGCGGTAACAATCAGGTTGGTTGGCAGGGCAAATGGCTTCTGTCTTTTCATGACAAAAAAGAGGTTATTGAGCAAAAGGCATCTACATTAGCTGCGCTATTTGACGGATTATTAAGTGAAGTTGCTCAGCGCTTATCGGCCAGTTATCGAGCGATCCATGTGGATGATGGTGGTGCGGCACGCTTGCGTGTACAAGTGGACGGCATAACGAGTTATGCAGCCTATAAGCAGCTAGATAATTACGTACAAAAGCTCGATGCAGTGCGAAGCGTTCAAATATTAGAGGTGCGTGGCACCAGTGTAGTGCTCAGAGTTGATGTAACAGGCAGGGCTAGTTTTCTGACGTTAATGGAGTTGAGTAAACATCTGATACAGCAGCAAGAGCCTCTGCCAGAATCGGAAATCAGTACAGATCGTGCACCTGTGAAGCCTGATGCAGTGGTGCATTTTAGCTGGATTCAATGATTTTCACGTCTCTAAACAAGCGTAGCGCGTTTACAGTGACCAGCAAGGAACTCAGTGCCATCCCCATTGCTGCAGCCACTGGCGGCAAAAGTCCTGCTGCGGCAATAGGCAATATGCTCAGATTATAAAGCAAGGCCCACCCAACGTTTTGACGAATAACGGAACGTGTGCGTAAAGCAAAACTGCGCAAAATGAGCAAATCGCTTAATCGGTTGTTTAGCAGCAAAACATCCGCTGCGAGTTGCGCGGTTTGGCTGGCTTCAGCCAGCGTGATGGACACATTGGCGCAGGCAAGAACGGGGCCGTCATTTATGCCATCGCCAACCATTGCCACAACGCCATATTGTTTTTTAAGCTTTTCCAGTACGGCGACTTTTTGTGCCGGAGAACAGGCTTTGTATAAATCGGTAATGCCAAGTTCCTTAGCCACTGTCTCGACGGCATTGGAATGGTCACCCGATAACAAAACGCACCGCAATCCTACCTTCTGCAATTGGGCGATGCAGTCAGCAGCATCTAGGCGCAGGCTGTCACCCAGTGTGAAGGTAGCCAGCAGAGCTTCCTGCGTGCTGAGTGCAACCTGAATGTCGGTGTTGTCTGAGGCTGATGTGTTGCTGTTTTTTGGCGGTTTGCCGATATGGTACGAAATGCCATTGATGGTGGCGGTAATGCCGCTGTGCAAGTGCTCTATTTTCTTGCTAGCGGTTGAAGCGGCGAGCATTGGGCTATTGGCAAAAGCGCTGGCAATGGGATGCGTACAATCGCGCTCCAGTGTGGCTGCGATCAACAAGCAGTCTTCTGCCAACATTTTGCCGTGTGTTTGTGTGTGCAAAATTCGCATACGGCCTTGCGTCAAGGTGCCGGTTTTATCAAAAATAAAACAAGCAATTTTGGGTAATGTCGCCAGTGCCTGCGCGCTAGTGACCAGAATTCCCCGTCGTCGCAGTTGTAATGTTGCCGCTGTGAGCGCGGTGGGCATGGCTAGTGAAAGCGCACACGGGCAGCTCGCTACAAGTACGGCTAGAAAAGCAGGCAGTGCTTTTGCGGGATCAATCCAATACCAGAAGAGGCCGCTGCCGGCAGCCGTGAAAAGCACTAGGGGTGTAAACCACAATGCCAGCTTGTCGTATAAAGTCGCGCTGTGCTTTTTGGCTAATGCGTTTTCCATGCGTTGATGTAGTTGCGCCAGATGGCTGTTCTCGCCCCATGCCTGCGCACGCACGGTGATCGACCCACGGAGAAGCCTGCTACCGGCTAGCACTTTGTCGCCTACTTTTTTTTGTACAGGGAAAAACTCGCCGGTGAGCATTGCCTGTTCAACACGGGCTGTTCCGTTGATGACAACGCCATCGACCGGCATCACTCCAGTATCCACCCACACCAGATCGCCCATCTGCAAATGATAAAGAGCTATGCGTGTTTGAATGCCATCTTCTAGGCGCGTGCAACTGTGCGGAAACACAGGTTGTTGCGTAAAGGCAGCTAATCGTCCACGTGCTTGTGTTTCCAGATAACGAGCACCCAACAGCAAAAATACAAACATGCCGATGGAATCAAAATATAGATTGTCTGTTTTTTGCAGTACGCCAATAACGCTGGCGATTGCCGCCGCGCTGATGGCGATAGCTACCGGCAAATCCATGCCCGCGTGCCAAACTTTGAGATTACGCCATGCACTACTAAAAAAAGGCGTAGCAGCATAAAACCAGATAGGCAGCGAGAGGAGAAGCGCGACACCATTCATCCACTGCTGCAATTGTTCTGAAGCGCCAAAATAGTGCCCCATTGCAATCATGTGAATTTGCATTGCCAGCAAGCCCGTTACACCGATGCGTTGTAGCAATTGTTTCTGTTGCCTGCGGGTATGTTCTTGTTGCTCGGTAGGCTGCCAAGGCAAGGCGCGGTAGCCGATGCTCGCCAGAGCGGCAAAAATCTGGCTAGTCTGCAACACGTTTTTTTGCCAACGCAAACTGAGTTTATGGCTGGAAAGTTGCGCATAAACTGTTTTGATGCCGTCCATGCTGGATAGGCGTTTTTCTATTAGCCAACAGCAAGAGGCGCAGTGAATATCCGGAATAAAAAACTGCGCTTCACAGTCCTCACCATCATGGATAAAGTTTTTCTGGTAAGCGGGGAAATCCATATCCGCATATTCTTGCGTTGCGTTAATTTTGCCGATGGGATTTTGCGGTTTTTGATCGCGTTGCTGGTAATACTGCTGCAGCCCAAGATGGTGAATAGTTTCAGCCACCACACGACATGCAGGACAACAAAAAAAATGCTCTTTGCTTGCAATCGTGGCCGAAAATTCGCGAGGATTATGCCGTGGTAGAGGTTCGCTGCAATGAAAGCAGTTATCAGGGTTTGGCATTTTGGAGTAGCGTTTGCTCGTTTTTTTCCTGCGCGTCAATTATTTGATTGATGTCTAACCCGCTTTGGTAATAATTTTCGTCTATTACTGTGTCAGCATTTTTGATGGCGATATAGGCAAAATAAAGGCTGCTAGTGACTGATATCGTCAGCAAAAAAATGACAAAACAGGGCCAGAAATGTTTGTACCAAGCAGCATTGCTCTTTTGTTGGTTCATTGTTAATTCGTTCATTGTGTCGGTCCTGTGAATCGTGTCTCATGTTGAGCGCAAACGGGAACAGCTGTGTTGTTTGGGTTGATCTGGCAGGCATGAAAAGAAAAGTCTACGTTCTTGCTTTTCCACTTATCCAGCGGCATTTGCAGGCGCAGCGGCTGGCTTAGTACCTCGCCAGAGTCGACCCAAACCAAAGTCCTGCCATCAATATGCGCGTTTGGCAAATCAATGCTAATACGGTACTGATGCGCCTTTTGATCGCGGTTGCCCAACTTAAGCGTGTACACGTTTTCAATATTGCCATTTCGTTGCTGGAACAAGCTGCTGCGTTCGCGAATCACTTTAAGGTCGGTTGTTTGACGCATTAGCAACGCACCAACAAACAGCCCACACATCACTAACAGAATGGCCATGTAGCCGATGGTGCGCGGACGCAACCAGTGTGAAGGCTTGCCCGTCATATGGTTTTCTGTACTGTAGCTAATGAGGTGCGGCGGGTAGCCTATTTTTTCCATAACGGAATCGCAGGCATCTATACACAATGCGCAGTTGATGCACTCGTATTGCAGGCCTTCGCGGATGTCGATGCCGACTGGGCAAACTTGCACGCATAATTGGCAATCGATGCAATCCCCCAAGTTTTCTGGTTTGGTTTCGTCGATTTTGCGTGAGCCACGCGGCTCGCCGCGTTTGGTATCGTAGGTGACAATTAAGGTATCACGGTCAAACATCGCAGACTGAAAACGCGCATATGGGCACATATACAGACACACCTGCTCACGCAGCCAACCGGCATTGAGATAGGTTAGGCCTGTAAAAATACCGATCCAAATATAAGCGGAAGAATCCGCATTCAGAGCAAAAAAATCCAAAGCAAGTGCGGTAATGGGCGTGAAGTAGCCCACGAAGGTAAAGCCAGTTAAAAAGGCAAAACCAACCCAGAGGCCATGTTTGGCGGTTTTTTTACTGAGTTTTTGAAGGCTCCATGGTGCCTGATCCAAACGAATACGTTGATTGCGACTGCCTTCCGTTTTTTGTTCTACCCACATGAAAATGCTAGTCCACACGGTTTGCGGGCAGGAATAACCGCACCATACGCGTCCAAATAGTGTTGTAAATAAAAATAGTGCGACAGCCGCTATTATCAGAAGCCAGGCTAGCATAATCAGGTCTTGAGGCCAAAATGTGACATCAAAAATATTAAATTTGCGCGCAGGCAGATCAAATAAAACGGCTTGGTGGCCGTTCCACTGTACCCAAGGCAGCAAAAAATAGCCTAACAATAAAGGCCAGCCAGTAAACAGACGAATGCGCTGAAAAAATCCTTCAATTTGACGTGTATAAATTTTTTCACGCCGCTGATACAGGTCAATCTCTGCCAGCTCTTTGGGGGCGAGCGAGTCAACCAGGGCTATTTTGTCGGGGTCTTGTTGTGGCAATGTTGCCTTCACGTGGACTCCATTGATGATGTGACTGGTTTCATTATTTACCGTTCGCCCTGAGCTTGTCGAAGGGCTTTTCATGCTTCGACAATCTCACCACGAACGGGGCGTTATATTTAGCCAAATCCTAAGGTGCTATTTTTTCGGCGGATGCCTCAGGTTCGCTTGCTTCGTCGGGTAGATTTAACCCATAAATATACGCCGTTAGCAGATGGATTTGCTCTGCCGACAGCAAGTGTTTAAAGGAGGGCATTTGTCCACTACGCCCATTAAGAATAGACGTTTTTATTTCGCCCAAAGCACCGCCATAAAGCCAGATGTTGTTCGTTAAATTGGGTGCGCCTATTTTTTGATCGCCTTTGCCATCCGCTCCATGGCAAACGCTGCAATAGCTTGCAAACACTTGCGCGCCTGCGGGCAATTTTTTGGCTGGATTGCTTTCAGCCACCCAAGCGGCAACGTCGTTCACCTGTTGCTCGTTTAAGATGTTTTTCCAAGCAGGCATAGTGCCGCGCCGCCCTTCTGTAATAGTCATTTTGATCATTTCTGGGCTGCCGCCGTATAGCCACTCGTCATCACGCAAGTTTGGAAATCCCACATTGCCGCCTGCGTCAGAGCCGTGACAAGCTGCACAGTTCATCGCAAACAGATGCTGCCCACTGCGTCGAGCCTGTTCGTTTTTGGCCAGTTCCTCAATTGGCATAGCCGCATACTTTGAGAGCAAGGCGCTGAACTTGGCTTTTTGTTCGGTTGTATTTTGTTGCCATTGTTTTTCTTGCGTCCAACCCAGAAACCCCTTGAAGTTGCCAAGTCCAGGATACAGCGCGAGATAAGCAATACTAAAAACAATGGTCAGTACAAATAGATAGAGCCACCAAGAAGGCATGGGGTTGTCATATTCTTCAATGCCATCATAGATGTGACCGGTGGTCTTTTCTTCGGTATTGGGGCGAGAGCGGTTACCAAACAGTAACCACAGATAGCCAATAATAGAAACAACTGTGAGCAGAATGATCCAGTTACTCCAAAAGTCGCTCATGCGCGCTCTCCGTGATGAATAACGCCGCGACGCTTCTCGTCAGCCTCTTGAGATTCTCGGTTAATTTCTTCATCCGCAAATGGCAGTTCTGCTGCTTCGTCAAATTCTGGTTTGCGTTTTTTGCTGTAAGCCCACACACACAAGCCAATAAAAAACAGCATCAGTAACAAAGTAAGTAGGCCGCGCAGTGTGTTGAGGTCAAAATCCATGGCAGTCTCCTCAGTGCTGGTTATCAATAGTTGCGGGGAGTAGGGTGCCTAATTGCTGCAGATACGCTACCAGCGCATTGATTTCAGCTGTGCCGGCAACAGCGGTTTCTGCGCCGGCTATGTCGCTATCGGTATACGGCACACCCACAATGCGCAGTGCGCGCATTTTGGCTGCGGTGTCTTTGCCGTCTAGGGTTGCACTCAAGAGCCAAGGGTAGGCTGGCATTACCGACTCCGGAACCACATCTCTCGGGTTGTATAAATGTATACGGTGCCACTCGTCGCTATAACGGTTACCCACACGCGCCAGATCAGGGCCTGTGCGCTTTGATCCCCATAAAAATGGATGCTCATATACTGATTCTCCGGCAACCGAGTAGTGACCATAGCGTGCGGTTTCAGCAGAAAGAGGGCGGATCATTTGCGAATGGCAGCCGCTACAGCCTTCGCGGATATAAATATCGCGACCTTCCAGTGCCAGTGCTGGCAGTGGTTTCAGGCCTTTAATAGGCTCAATAACTTCTTTCTGAAATGCTAGTGGAACCAATTCCACTAGGGCACCAACACTGATAACGATGAGTATCAATACCATCATCACGCCAATGTTTTTTTCGATTTTGTCGTGCGCATTTTTATGAGAAGAGCTATTTTTTTCGTGCAGGCTCATGCGTACGCTCCTGTGGCTGGCGCGAAATCAGCGGGTTGACTGGCAATAGCATTGGGCATCCGCACTGTGCGCCAGACGTTGTACGCCATGATTAACATGCCTACAAAGAACATCAATCCGCCGCATAACCTAACCAAGTAGCCTGGCTGGCTGGCCACAACAGACTCAATGAAACTATATGTTAGTGTTCCGTCGCTGTTGTATGCCCGCCACATTAAGCCTTGAATAATGCCGTTAACCCACATAGAAGCGATGTATAATACAGTGCCTATAGTTGCCAACCAAAAATGCACGCTGACCAGCGCGATGCTGTAAAGCCGCGGCTTATCAAACAGTACGGGGATTAAGTGATAAACAGCACCAATGCTAATCATCGCTACCCAACCCAGCGCGCCTGAATGCACGTGGCCGATAGTCCAGTCAGTGTAATGCGACATCGCATTGACGGTTTTGATCGCCATCATAGGGCCTTCAAATGTGGACATGCCATAAAAAGATAGCGAGATGATTAAAAAGCGCAGTACAGGATCATCGCGCAATTTATGCCAAGCCCCCGAGAGCGTCATCACCCCGTTAATCATGCCGCCCCAGCTGGGTGCCAACAAAATGAGCGACATCACCATGCCTAAACTTTGCGCCCAATCGGGCAGTGCCGTGTAGTGCAAATGGTGCGGGCCTGCCCAAATATAAATAGAAATAAGTGCCCAAAAATGCACGATGGACAAGCGGTAGGAGTAAATAGGTCTACCAGCTTGCTTTGGCACGAAGTAATACATCATGCCAAGAAAGCCCGCAGTGAGCAGAAAGCCTACAGCATTGTGGCCGTACCACCACTGCACCATGGCATCGACTGCGCCAGCATAAATGGAATACGACTTCGTGAACGTAACCGGAATCACCATGCAGTTGACGATATGTAGCACAGCCACTGTGATGATAAAAGAAGCAAAAAACCAGTTGGCTACGTAGATATGTGACGTTTTGCGCTTCATGATCGTACCGAAAAACACAATGGCGTACAGCACCCACACAACAGTAATAAGCAGGCCGATAGGCCATTCAAGCTCCGCATATTCTTTGCCACGGGTAAAGCCCATCGGCAGGCTGATGGCCGCCAGCAAGATGACTAATTGCCAGCCCCAAAATACCAAAGAAGCAAGGCGATCAGAAAACAACCGAGCTTGACAGGTGCGCTGTACAACGTAAAACGAGCTGGCGAACAGGGCGCTGCCCCCAAAAGCAAAAATGACTGCGTTCGTGTGTAGCGGCCGCAAGCGGCCAAATGACAAGTAGGGCTGATCAAAATTAATCCACGGCCACACGAGTTGTGCTGCGATATACACCCCAACCGCCATGCCAACAATGCCCCAAACAACAGTCATAATTGTGAACTGCTGCACGACTTTGTAGTTGTAAATAGGGTGGGTATACAGGGTTTGTCTTAAATCACTGGTCGGCATAAAGCTTCCTAAGAATATATCTTCAAGGCAAGTAAAAAAAGGGGGGGATGATGCTGTTTAAAGCCGCACAAATGGAAATGGCATTATAGGTCGAAAATTGGAAAATAATGGAGAGGGCATAAATAAAACAATACTCTCACGTTGACGACCTAGTTCAATTTTATTACAGGAAGTCTAAAGCGAGAAGGATATAAATTAAGGCCGAAAATATTGATTGACAGAAGCGGAATACTTTAAGATTATCGCGCTCGCGGGGATAGCGCATCATCAAAAAAGGAGTTCTACATGAAGGTTATGTTTTTTTTGCCAAAAATAAGCACGTTTTTCACCAAGACACTGATTGTGAGTGTTTTGTGCATTAGCCCTCTGATTAGCGGTGAATCAATTGCTAGCGAATCAGTTACCCATAAAACAGTTGCCGTCAGCGCAAATACGGTACGGGCTGCTGATGTAACCAATGCAGTTACCACAGGTGCTCGTACTGCTGCTGCAAAAATCAATATCAATAATGCTGACGCACAAACTCTAGCTGAGCGCATGAAAGGTATTGGCCTTAAAAAGGCGCAAGCCATTGTTGCTTACCGTGAACAACATGGCTCTTTTAAAACGCTGGATGAATTAGACAATGTGAAAGGGATTGGCTCGGCTACATTAGAGAAAAACCGTTCTCTGATTGATATCCAATAAGCCAATTTTTCTGCTATTCCTACAAAAAACCCAGCAATGCTGGGTTTTTTATTTTCGTAATCTATGTGCCAGCCTCACGGCAGCTTTTACCCAACCCACGCCCTTGCATTACGAAATAGCCTCAGCCAAGGCGCATCTTCCTGCCACTCATTCGGATGCCAAGAATTGTTTACTGCTCGCACCACGCGTTCTGGGTGCGGCATCATGATGCTATGGCGGCCATCGGTATTGGTGAGTGCGGTGATGCCCTCTGGCGAGCCGTTGGGGTTTGCGGGAAACATCTCGCTCACGCACAGGTGGTTATCGATATAACGCAGGCCTACCAACTCTTTACTGTTCAACAGCTTCAAATCTGTAGATGATGTGAATTCTGCCCTGCCTTCGCCATGCGCGGTGGCGATAGGCAGACGGGAGCCTTCCATGCCCGCAAACAAAATCGACGGTGATTTTTGAACTTCAACCATTACAAAGCGTGCCTCAAACTGTTCAGAACTGTTTCGGATAAAGCGCGGCCAGTGTTCAGCACCTGGGATCAGTGCCTTTAGGTGCGACATCATTTGGCAGCCATTACACACACCAAGACTAAAGCTATCTTGGCGATCAAAAAATGCCTCAAACATATTGCGTGCGTAGTTGTTGAACAGAATGGTTTTTGCCCAACCACCACCTGCACCCAACACATCGCCATAAGAAAAGCCGCCACATGCGGCGATGCCTTTGTAGTCGGCAAGATCAACTCTTCCCGTCAAAATATCGCTCATGTGTACGTCAACTGCGGTAAATCCAGCGCGATCAAACGCTGCCGCCATCTCCACTTGCCCATTTACGCCTTGTTCGCGCAGCACCGCCACACGTGGACGCACGCCAGATTGAATAAATGGTGCGGCGATATCATTATTGTGATCAAAGCTGAGAGAAACCGACAAACCCGGATTGCTGTTGTTCAGCACGGTCGCTTTTTCTTGCTCGGCACAAGTTGGATTATCGCGTAGGGCTTGCAAGCGGTAGCTGGTGTCCCACCACAAATGCAACGCTGCGTTTCTGGATGTTAAAAATACCGTTTTCTGCTCACGTGTAAAGCGTAAGCAGTCATCGCCGTTGATGCTACCTAATCTGTGCAAACAACTACTTAAATCATGCTCAAACGCCAGTGCTTTCAAAGCATTCTCATCCGTCACTTGCACGACGATGCCGAGTTCCTCGGCAAACAACGCACCAAGGTCAGTGCCGCCCAAACCGTCGAGCGCGATGTCGATACCACAGTGGCCAGCGAAGGCCATTTCTGCCAGCGTGACGAATAGGCCACCATCAGAACGATCGTGGCAGGCAAGTAGTAGCTGTGTTTCCAGTGCTGTTTGCATCAAGGAGAACAAATTGGCGAGTTGATCAGGGCGGTCGAGATCAGGCGTTTCATTGCCCAGTTGAGAAAACACTTGAGCTAATGCAGAAGCCCCAAGTCGCTGCTTTCCATTAGATAAATCAATAAGATATATAGATGAATTAATGTTTTTTGTTTGAAGTTGTGGGGTGATAGTTTTGCGTACATCGAGCACCGGCGCGAAGGCTGAAATAATTAAAGACATAGGCGAAGTAACAGATTTTTCTGCGCCCGCCTCCTGCCATTGTGTACGCATGGACATGGAGTCTTTTCCCACCGGCACAGTGATGCCTAATTGTGGGCAAAGCTCCATGCCCACTGCATGCACAGCATCAAACAGCTTTTCATCTTCACCGGCAAAACCTGCTGCGCACATCCAGTTGGCAGATAATTTAACGTCCTGCAATTTTTCTATGCGCGCGCAACTGATATTGGTGATGGCTTCTGCGATGGCCATGCGTGCGGAGGCGGCGGCATTGATGAGCGCGGCGGGTGTGCGTTCGCCCATCGCCATCGCTTCGCCTTTATTTGTGTCATAGGCGACTGTCGTCACGGCGCAATCGGCCACGGGCATTTGCCAAGGGCCGACCAGTTGATCGCGCACCACCATGCCGGTTACGGAGCGGTCACCAATCGTAATCAAGAAATTTTTGCTGGCCACGGCGGGCAGTTGCAGCACGCGCTTCACGGCTTCTGGTAGAGAGGTGCTAGATGTGTCCAACGGCGGCTGTACCACCGTTTCTCGATTGAACGCGCGCGTCATTTTTGGCGGCTTTCCGAACAGCAAAGACATAGGTAAATCAACAGGTTGGTTTTTGAAGTTCGAGTCGTTTACCCACAAGTGTTTCTCGCTGGATGATTCGCCGACCACGGCATACGGGCAGCGTTCGCGTGTGCAGATGGCATCAAAAACAGCGATGTCTTCCGGTTTCACCGCCAGCACGTAACGTTCTTGCGCTTCATTGCACCAAATGGCCAGCGGCGACATGCCAGTTTCTTCGCTTGGCACTGCACGTAAATTAAATGTGCCGCCGCATCCGCCATCCTTCACCAATTCCGGTAGCGCGTTCGACAAACCACCTGCGCCCACATCGTGAATAAATTGGATGGGGTTGCGTTCGCCCAACTGCCAGCAACGGTCAATTACTTCCTGACAACGGCGTTCCATCTCCGGATTTTGGCGTTGCACAGAGGCAAAATCTAAATCCTCTGCGCTCTGACCAGATGCCATGCTCGATGCTGCACTGCCTCCTAAGCCAATTTGCATAGCCGGCCCACCTAGCACAATTAACTGGTTGCCGGCCGCAAAAGGGGATTTGTCGACGTGTTCAGCGCGCACGTTGCCGTAACCGCCTGCCACCATGATGGGTTTGTGATAGCCGCGCATTTCCATGCCCGCAATGCCCTGTGTTAGCTGTTCAAAACTGCGAAAATACCCGCATAAATTTGGGCGACCAAACTCGTTGTTGAATGCCGCGCTTCCTACAGGGCCTTCCAGCATGATGTTCAGCGCCGAGACGATTCGGCTCGGTTTTCCATAATAGTATCCGGCGGCATTGCGCTCCCAAGGTTGCTCAAAGCCAGGAATACAGAGGTTGGATACAGAAAAGCCCGTTAAGCCTGCTTTAGGTTTGGAGCCACGCCCAACCGCGCCTTCGTCACGAATCTCCCCGCCGGCACCCGTGCCTGCGCCCGAAAACGGCGCTATTGCGGTGGGGTGATTGTGCGTCTCCACCTTCATCAACAGATGGATGTCTTCCTGATGCGCTGCGTACTCACCTGTTTTTGAATCAGGATAAAAGCGCCCAGCACAACCACCCACCACGACAGCTGCGTTGTCTGAGTAGGCAGAAAGGACATCGTTTCTTTCTTTTTCATGGGTATTTTTAATCATTTCAAATAGAGAATTTACTTGATGTTTTCCATCTATGCTCCAGTTTGCATTGAATATTTTATGGCGGCAGTGCTCGGAATTCGCCTGCGCAAACATCATCAACTCAACGTCACTCGGATTGCGGTTTAACGCGGTAAAATTGGCGAGCAAGTAGTCAATTTCGTCATCAGCCAGCGCCAAACCTCGTTTGCTGTTGGCCGACACCAAGGCGGCACGCCCGCTGCCCAACACATCCACTGTGCTGAATGGTGTGGGTTCTGTCTGCGTAAATAGCTGCGCTACGTCCTCGTCATGAAAAAATACCGTCTCTGTCATACGGTCATGCAGTAGACAGGCGATCAACGCACGCGCCGCTGGGGATAAACTTCCGTCGATTTCTAAAGAAAACTTAATGCCGCGTTCTATGCGTTTGACTGCCGGCAGGCCGCAGTTATGCGCGATATCAGTAGCCTTGCTCGCCCAAGGAGATACAGTACCTAATCGTGGTGCCACAATGAAAGTGTGGGTTCCTGCCTCGGGTTCGGCTGGTATTTCTGTGGAGCCGGTAGCCAGCAAAGCCTGCAGCTTTTGCTGCTCCTTATCCGTCAACGCATGCCTTACATCCACGTAATACACATAATTCGCCCACAAACCGACTACAGCCACATGCTCGCGCAGGTGAGTCAGCCGTTTTTCGAGACGAAAAAAAGACAGGGCGGACGTACCGGGTAGAATCAGCATGGTTACCTCATGACGTGTTAAGCCGCCTTGTGACGAGGGGCAGGCGCAGATGGAAAAACGTCGTGCATTGTACTGAATGGAGATGCCGAGCACACGGAACAATTATTTTTGTTCTGGCTGGCTGTTTGTTGGCGGTAGTCGATTAGGTTCGGGGTAGTGGGTCGTTGCGCGTTAACGTGTAATATGCGCAATCTGCTCCAAGCGGGGCTGATGCAGATGCGGCTCCATTTTTAAGAGGTTTGACGTTTGAGCACAGGTGTTCATCACCATCAACATGCTTATGTGTTACTGCGCTCGCCGCGCAAAACTATCGCAATTCATGTGAAAGCGGGGCAAGTGGAAGTCCGTGCGCCGCTACGGGTTTCTTTAGCTGATATAGATGTTTTTGTGCGAGCAAAAAACACATGGATTACCAGAAAGCTGGCTGAAATAGAGCGCCGCACGGCTGATGTGTTGCAGTTTATAGACGGTAGTTTCGTAGATGTAATGGGCGAGCGCTTGCAATTGCTTTGGGTCACTGCAAGTAAGCCTCGCGTGTGGCGAGAAAATTATACCGTATGGATCGCGGGCGTTGCACTGGATACTGAGAGTGCCAAAATCTTGTTTTTACGTTGGCTGGCAGCGGAAGCCAAACGGATTTTGTTACCGCATGCCGAACAAAAAATTGCAGCTTTAGGGCTTTCCTCTCGCCTAAGTGGGTTCACTTTGCGCTACACGCGCAGCCTGTGGGGACGTTGTTCCGTGCACGGCAACATCCTGCTTAACCCATTGATTTTGCTTGCTCCATTGCCGGTAGTCCATTATTTGATCGTGCATGAAGCATGTCACCTACGCCATATGAATCATGCTGCGCAATTTTGGGCGTTAGTCGCTTTCCACTGCCCAGATTGGCGAACAAGCCGGCGCTGGTTAAAGACGCATGGCCAGCTTTTGGTTTGCTAGGCAAAAATACGGCTTGGCTGGATAAACACGAGCATACTCAGGCTCTAAAGGTTATTTACTCGATAGGAAAGGCTATTTTTTTGTGCACTCGTTTTTTAGCGGAAGCATATATATCTTGTGGCAAATTCTTTTGACAGATCAAGACACTGTCCCTAGAATGCGCGCCTTATGCCCACTTTAGCCCCCAAACATACGCTGCTTCGCAGTGCCGACGCATTGAAGTTTTGTCAGCAGCAGGTAGCTGTCTCTGGCGTTGTACGCTTGGCGGAACTGCCGCGTTTAGCCGCCTCTTTACGCGAAGCGGAGGGCGAGGCGCTAGTAGATGTGGCTTTTGGTGTAGATCAACAAAAGCGCAAGGTGTTGAGTGGGCGCTTGCAGGCCGTATTGCCGCTTGTGTGCCAACGTTGCCTAGACAGTATCGACTGGCCTGTTGTCGGCCAGTTTTCGTTGGCACTTGTATGGAACGATGAGCAGGCCAGTCAGCTGCCCAGCACACTAGACCCAGTTTTAATGGATAGCGAAGAACTTGATCTCTACGCCATTGTGGAAGATGAGTTGTTATTGGCTCTGCCTCTGGTGGCACACCACGAGGCAGCGTTATGCAGAGCACCAAGCCATACAGTCACTTTGCTAGATATAGATGCTGATCGTAAAAAAAATCCGTTTCAGGTTCTGTCTGGCTTGAACGTCAAGAAAAAGCCGCTTGAAGGTAGCTAAACATAAGTTAGGGGCGGGCAAAAGCCGCAAAAGTCAACCACAGCAATGGCAGCAGTGATGCCAGGAGTTTGAAATGGCTGTACAAAAATCTCGTAAATCTCGTGCATGTCGTGGCATGCGTCGTTCTCATGATGCGTTGACCGTCACTGCGTTATCTGTAGATGCTGTTAGCGGTGAAAAACATCGCCGTCATCAAATGACGGCAGATGGCTTTTATCGCGGACGTAAAGTGTTAGACATCGATAACGGCTAAGTTGCGGAAGGTGAGCCTGCCGGCTGTAATTACGGTTGCAGTTGACGTAATGGGTGGGGATTACGGAACTCCCACCACTGTGCCTGCTTGTGTGCGGGCGCTTTCGTTGATACAAGATTGTCATTTTATTTTGTTTGGTAATCAGGCTGAAATTGAGCAGCACCTGCCTCGTCTAAATGCCGAAAAACGTGCGCGCTTTTGTATCGTTGCCACAGAACAGGTCGTCGGGATGAACGAAAAGCCATCCCTTGCATTGCGAAAAAAACAACAGTCTTCATTGTATCGCGCTATAAATTGTTTGCGCGAGGGTTCGGCACAAGCTTGCGTTAGCGCAGGTAATACAGGTGCCATGCTGGCCATTGGAAATCATTTGCTGCACGCGTTTTCCAATATCGACAGGCCGGCTGTTTGTACGGCTATTCCTACCGAAAACGGGCGGTGTTTATTATTGGATGTGGGTGCAAATGTTAGCCTTCAGGCTGCTCATTTGTACCAGTTTGCACTGATGGGTTCCGTTTTATCCAACGCACTCTTTAGTATCAAAAAACCACGTGTTGCATTGCTTAATATCGGCGTAGAAGAAAGTAAGGGCAGCGAGCAAATAAAATCCGCTGCAAAATTATTACAGGCAGATACCACATTAAATTACATTGGTTTCGTAGAGCCGGATCAGTTGTTTTTTGATCGCGCTGATGTTGCGGTGTGTGACGGTTTTGTCGGCAACATTGCTTTGAAGTCTGCTGAAGGTGCTGCGCGTTTGATTGCACAGAAGATACGTGCAGCAATGGAAAAAAATAACTTATTGGGCTTGCTTGCCAAACCGTTATTGCATTCTGTATTTAAACAAATTGATCCAGCTCGTTATAACGGCGCTAGCTTTTTGGGCTTGCAAAAAACGCTGGTCAAAAGTCACGGCAGCGCGAATAGCGATGCCTTTTATCAGGCTTTGGAATTGGCATATTTTGAGGCGCGTGCAGAAATTCCGCGCATGATCCGTGAAAAACTAGAAAAAAATCAGCGTATTGTCTAGAGATTGTTTTGGTGGAGTTTGCCTAGTATGAATCAAGAGCTTGCGTTTGTTTTTTCCGGTCAGGGTTCACAAAAAATCGGCATGTTGGCTGATATGGCGGATCAATTTCCTGTGGTGCAAAAAACGTTTGTCGAGGCTTCCAGTGTGCTGGGCTATGACTTGTGGGATCTGTGTCAAAACGCAGATCAGTCGCGCTTGAATCTCACAGAAACAACACAGCCATTATTGCTAACAGCAAGCGTTTCTTTGTGGCGTGTTTGGCAAGAAAAAAACGGTGCGCAGCCTGCGCTTTTAGCTGGACACAGTTTGGGTGAGTGGTCGGCGCTTGTGTGTGCTGATGTGGTTTCATTCGCAGATGCGTTGGACTTGGTGCGCAAGCGCGGAGCTTACATGCAAGCCGCAGTACCGCAAGGCGAAGGCGCAATGGCTGCAGTGATTGGGCTGGATAATGAAAAAATTATCGCTATTTGTCGAGAAGCGTCATCGGCCGGCGTGGTTGAAGCGGTAAACTTTAATGCACCAGGGCAGGTTGTCATTGCAGGGCAAGCAGCAGCGGTTGATCGCGCCAGTGTGCTGTTAAAAACTGCTGGAGCAAAACGTGTTTTACCGCTGCCGGTGAGTGCGCCATTTCATACATCGTTAATGGGCGCAGCAGCAGAAAAAATGGCGCGGCATATTGAGGCAACGCACTTTAACGCGCCTAAAATTCCCGTAGTCCACAATGTAAATGCCAAAACAGAAGCCGAGCCTAGCGCGATAAAACAGCTAATGGTTCGGCAGATAGACCATCCTGTAATGTGGGTTGATTGCGTGAATACGCTCGTTAAAGGCGGCGTTAAAACCGTGCTTGAGTGCGGCCCAGGCAAAGTGTTATGTGGTTTGTGTACGCGCATTGATAAATCTCTAAATGCCATCGGGCTTGAAGACGTTGCAGGCCTAGCAAACGCGCTAGAGCGCACTTGATTTTATTTTTTACGGTGGGTGATCGTTTATGAGTATTGAAGGGAAAGTCGCACTGGTAACTGGCGCGAGCCGTGGAATTGGTCGCTGCATCGCTGAAACTTTAGGGCGCGCTGGTGCCATTGTGATAGGCACCGCAACGAGTGAAATGGGCGTACAGGCGATTACCGAGCGTTTAGCATCAAATGGCACAAAAGGTTGCGGGATGTTGTTGAATGTGACCGATAGCGCTTCTGTTGAGGCGGTCACTAAGGCGATTAATGCCCAGTTTGGCGCTGTTGAGATTCTCGTCAACAACGCAGGTATTACAAAGGACAGTCTTTTGATGCGCATGAAGGACGAGGAATGGTATGACGTTATCAACACCAACCTTACATCTGTTTATCGCTTGAGTCGTGCGTGCGTGCGAGGCATGAGCAAAGCACGCTGGGGGCGCATTATCAACATTGGCTCGGTAGTGGGCGAGATGGGTAATGCAGGTCAAAGCAATTATGCAGCAAGCAAGGCGGGTGTGGCGGGATTTGCGCGTGCGCTCGCGCGTGAAATTGGTTCGCGCAACATTACGGTTAATACCGTTGCGCCAGGGTTTATCGACACAGACATGACGCATGTACTGCCGGCGGAACAAAAGCAGTTTTTGTTGGGCCAAATTCCATTGGCGCGTTTAGGCAAGCCAGAAGAAATTGCAGCTGTTGTCAGCTTCCTTGCCTCGGGTGCTGCAGCTTATATTACAGGCGAGACGATTCATGTGAATGGCGGCATGTATATGGCGTAATTATTTGATTATAAAGAGCTGGTTGCTTGCTTTCCCTTTGCGGAAAAATGAAGGTAGAATGCGCCGTCCCGCTTGGGATAGGCTGGTCTTTAAAGTAGCCAATTCAGGTATTAAAAGTCGATTTAAATAAACCAGATTTCCACAAACTAAGAGTGCACGAAGACCATGAGTAGCATTGAAGAGCGCGTTAAAAAAATCGTTGCCGAGCAACTGGGTGTTAAGGAGGAGGACGTGAAAAGCGGGGCCTCTTTTGTTGAAGATCTCGGAGCAGACTCTTTGGATACCGTAGAGCTTGTGATGGCTTTGGAGGAGGAGTTTGAAACTGAAATTCCAGATGAAGAAGCCGAAAAAATCACTACTGTGCAGCTGGCCATCGACTACATTAACACAAATCAAGTCGCATAATTTCTGTTGCAATTGAAAGCTCTTTTGGCGGGAGTCTATTTAGCATATTAATTTGCCGTAAAAGAAAAGCCGTCACGTTATTGTACGGCTTTTCTTTTGTGCGGCTGATTTCTGTTTAGTGGCTGCTTTATATGACTTTTTATTTTTTCATTCAAAACAATAGGAATTGCATGCGTGATAGGTAGAAGGGTAGTGGTCACAGGCTTAGGTATGGTGACGCCTTTGGGTAACACTGTTGATTCAGCGTGGGAAGGGATTCTTGCTAGTCGTAGCGGTATTGCCAGCATTCATCATTTTGATGCGCTGCCTTTCACTACTCAATTTGCAGGCAATATACGCGGCCTTGATCTTGAGCATTACATACCAATTAAAGATGCTCGAAGAATGGATCTTTTTATTCAGTACGGTTTTGTGGCCGGCGTGCAAGCAATGGAAGATAGCGGTTTACACGTCACCGAAGCTAACGCAGATCGTTTCGGTGCTGCCATCGGATCAGGTATTGGCGGTATTGGCGCAATTGAAGAAAGCCGCGATATTGTCGTCAATAAGGGTCCGCGCAAAATATCGCCGTTTTTTGTGCCTGGCAGTATCACCAATATGGTTTCTGGCAATCTTGCTATCAAATATGGGTTGCGTGGCCCCAATATTGCGGTAACTACGGCCTGTACTACGGGTACGCATAACATTGGTATTGCCACACGAATGGTTGCGTTGGGTGATGCTGATGCCATGTTGGCTGGTGGTGCTGAAATGGCCTGTACTCCTGTGGGACTGGCTGGATTTGCCGCTGCCCGTGCATTGTCCACCCGCAATGACAATCCGCAAGCAGCTAGCCGTCCTTGGGATAAGGATCGTGATGGTTTCGTTTTGGCTGATGGTGCAGGTGTTTTGCTATTAGAAGAATATGAGCATGCAAAAAAGCGAGGTGCCAAAATTTACGCCGAGCTGTGTGGTTTTGGTATGAGTGATGACGCGTTTCACATGACATCACCCCCAGAAGACGGTAACGGTGCTGCGCGTTCGATGAGCAACGCTTTACGTGATGCTGCGATCAATGCCTCAGACGTGCAGTACATCAACGCACACGGTACATCAACGCCAGCAGGTGATGCGGCAGAATGCCGTGCAGTGAAGTTGGCAATGGGAAATGCAGCCGCTACCGTCGCTGTTAGCTCAACAAAGTCTATGACGGGTCACCTGCTGGGCGCTGCTGGTGCGGTGGAGGCTATTTTTTCTATTTTGGCCATACGGGATCAAGTCGCACCCCCGACTATAAATCTTGACAATCCAGACACCGATTGCAATCTAAACCTTGTGCCGCATTGGCCTCAAAAAATGGCGATACGCTACGCTATGTCAAATTCATTTGGTTTTGGTGGCACTAATGGTTCGCTTGTGTTTGGAAAAATATAATACGGGTTGCAGCAGTAGCCCGTGAGAGAAGCGGCTTTATATTCTTCTTGTTTAGACTCTTCCGCGGGAGAATCCTGTCTGTGGGAGCGTGCTGTCGCCTACGGCGATGGGGTGTTTGAGACAATTATTGTATTTAATGGCTTTGCCCCACTGTGGAGCTATCACCGTACGCGATTGCAGTCTTCATTGGCACGCTTACACATACAGGCAGATTTGGCTGACATTGAGCAAAAGCTCTTTGCTTTAATGCGCGAAAGCGGTAACGCGTTGTTGAAGCTCATCGTGGCGCGTAGCGGCGGCAAACGCGGTTATGATGCCCGTGCCGCACTTACAAGCGTGTTCTCTATCCAGCGTTACCCATTACCACAATATACATCTGATTGTTTGTTGGGAGTGGCTCTGCACGTATGCTCACATGTATTGTCGTGCAATCCTGCGCTGGCCGGCATTAAGCACCTTAATCGTTTAGAGCAGGTGTTAGCCGCGAGTGAGTGGAATCGTTCGTGGGCGCAGGAAGGGTTGCTGCTGAGTGATGCCGGCAATGTGATTGAATGCGTATCCTCCAATATTTTTATAGTGTCTGGCGACGTATTACAAACGCCAAGGCTGGATATTTGCGGTGTGGCTGGCGTTATGCGCGCTGTTATTTTGCAGGAAATTGCGCCCGCACTACACATTTCTGTACAGGAAGCACGTTTGACATTAGCTGATTTTCTGGCCTCAGATGAGTGCTTTGTTTGCAATAGCGTCTTTGGCTTGTGGCCAGTTACACGTATTGACGCAAGCTTCATTGGCAATGGCTCCCACGCATATACCGCAAAAATTTTACAAACGCTGCAACCATTTGGTTATGGGGCTCTGTATGCGTAGATTTTTATTGTTGTTTTTAATTCTTGTTATTGCTGTTGTTCTATTTGCATGGCTACAGCTCCGTGCGGCGACTATGCAGCACTTAGTCTTACCTGAAGGCTCATATACTCTGCTGGTTGTAGAGGGCGACACCCTCACAAAAACAATCTATAAATTACAAGCTCAAGGCATTTTATCTCATGCGCGCTGGCTGCTTTTATATGCGCAATTTCGAAAAAATACTGCAATTCGACAGGGAGAGTACAGTCTGACCCCTGACTTGACTGGCGAAGCCTTGTTGCAGCAATTTAATCGCGGGAGGGTGCTTGAGTATCGAATAACATTTGTTGAAGGCAGTACGCTAGCCGATGCGATACAGTTGTTATCGTCGCAAGAAAAAATGATAAATGATATCGACAGTATGGATGCCAACCACTACAAGGCGCTTTTGGGTTTTACGCAGGAACAGGGAGAAGGCTGGGTTTTTCCTGATACATATAGCTATGTCAAAGGCACTAAAATGTCTGAAATATTATTGCGTGCTTATCGACGCATGCAAAATATCCTTAATGAAGAATGGGAAAAAAAAGCAAAAGATCTACCTTATAAAAGTCCTTATCATGCGCTGATTATGGCAAGTATTATCGAAAAAGAAACGGGAGTGGCTTATGAGCGCCCTAAAATTGCAGGTGTTTTCGTACGTCGGCTAAAGAAAGGAATGCGATTGCAAACAGACCCTAGTGTGATTTATGGGGTCGGGCGTAACTTTAAGGGCGATCTCAAGCGTAGCCATCTGCTTGAGGAGACACCATACAACACATATACAATAGATGGCCTTCCGCCTACACCTATTGCTTTGCCAGGTAGAGCCGCTATTCATGCGGCATTGCATCCAGACGAAAGCTCTGCGTTATATTTTGTTGCGCGCGGCGATGGCACGCACAGTTTTTCTAACAATTACGAGCAGCATCAGCGTGCGGTAGCCCAGCATCAGTTACGTCGAGCAGGTGATTATCGCTCTGCACCACCAGAAAAAGTACCAGTGTTTAAAAAGACTGAGTCAAGCCCGCCTGCGAGCCGCTCTGCGCAATAATTGTTTAGGTTCGTGGAGCTTTATCTGTTTTCCCGTGTCAAAATCGCTGCGTTAACTAACTATGGCAATAAAAAGCCTGCTGTTTAGCATGTCCTGTATGCAGATAAAGAGAGGCTTAGGCCGCTTACTTAACTTCCCTGACAAATAGGGTAAAAGAGTTTTCAGAAGGGCATTGGGCATGCGTGCGCGGCACGGGGGGCTATACTGGTTGCCGTAGAGGGGCGCGTTAGCTTTTGCGTTTTATAATATTATTAATATTCAATCTTTAAATGGAGATGCTATGGTCCGTTTACTAAGTAAAAATCAGCGGGGCTTTACGTTGATTGAGGTTATGGTTGTTATTGTTATTCTAGGCATTTTGAGCGCACTGATAGTCCCCAACATTCTGCATAAAGCCGAAGACGCAAGAGTGGCTGCGGCCAAGAGCGATATTGCAGCCATTGGTCAGGCACTTGATTTGTATAAGCTGGATAATTCCGTTTACCCCAGTACAGACCAAGGGCTGGAGGCTTTGGTTAGAAAACCAACAGGAAGCCCTGAGCCGCGCAGCTGGAATCCAGATGGCTATTTGAAAAAACTGCCTGAAGACCCATGGCATCGCCCCTATGAGTACAGCAGCCCTTCTGATGACGGTGCTCCGTATGAAATTCGTTCGCTTGGTCCAACCGGTCGCAAAGGTGGTGAAGGTCAGGACGCTGAGATTAGCAGCAAAGGTTTGTAATGGCAGACAGGTGGCCTTACGCGAAATTTTCACTTGGTGATCGTTTTATGGTGCTGAGGTCTTCGCGTATTCCTACACAACAGGGCTTTACTTTACTTGAATTGATGGCGGTGATTTTTATTGCCGGCATCATGGCAAGCTTAATTATGATGAGCGTAGGCGGTAACAGTGAGCGCGAATTTCGCCGCGATGCAAACCGTCTCCAGCAGGCGCTTAACATGGCGGCTGATGAGGCTCAATTTAATGGACAGGATCTGGGGTTTTGGTTGGCACCGGACGGCAGCAGCTACAGCTTTTACACTTTTGATAACAAGGCACTTGCATGGACCGCTTATGACAAACAGGGTTTCACTAGTTATAAATTGCCGACACGTTATGCAATGGATGTGAGCTTGCTTGGTGAGCCGGTAGATTTGGCTGCACTGTACAAGAAAACTTACAAGCTTAATAATTTTAAGGCCGAAAAGTTCGATGAAGCGCCTATACAGCCTTTGCTTGTGTTTTTCTCAGATGGCAATTACAGCGCATTCCGTTTGCGGTTAAGCAACCCTAATATTAATGGAGTTTATTATAATCTAGAGGGCGACGGGCTGGGTTCCATCACTCTTGATAAAACGGAGGCGCGCCAAAAGCCGCGTACTCGCCGTGGCTAAAGCACGCTTCTTGTGTCTACGTTACCCGTATTTTTTGCGCAGCCAGACGAAGAGCGCGGCTTCCGGCTTTACTTTGATAGAGGTTATGGTTGCGCTCATTATTTTCGCTCTCTTGTCGGTAACCCTACTTTTGCGTATAGGCGACAATCTCCGTGCGCAACAACACTTAGAAAGCAAAAACACTGCAGTACTTGTGGCTGCAAATACTTTAGCTGGTTTGCGAATACAAAAAGACTGGGACAATGTTCGCAGCAAAACAGAAACAGTCACTATGGCTGGCCAAGATTGGCTTGTAGATGCCACGGTTACAGATACTCCCAATAAAAATCTGCGTCGTGTCGATGTGAAAGTTGGCCTAAGGGAACGGAACTCTAGTAAAAATTTGCCAATTTTTACGTTGACTAGTTTCATAGGTCATTACTAATGCGCGCCTTCTCAAAGACACGCGGCTTTACTTTGATTGAAGTCATGGTCGCTATTTCGATATTTGCAGTTATTTCAGCTGGGATTTACCACGTGTTATCAGCTATGGTTGACGTGCAGGGCAAGGTAGTCAAGCACGCAGAGGCATTACATGAAGTGCAAAAAGCAATGTGGGTTATATCCTCCGATATTGAGCAGATCGTTATGCGTGACGTACATGCTGAGGCCGATTCGCGTTCTCCAGCGATGATAAGTGATGAGGATAATTATCTTTTGCAATTTACTCGTCAAGGAATTAGTAACCCGTTATTGTTTAATCGTAGTGATATGTTGCGTGTTGCTTATTCTTTAGGTGCGCGACCTGAGCAAGATGATGGCGGTGTTCGGGGCGCAGGGGATTCGGATGAAAGTAAAGGGCAGCATCTTTTGCGAACTACATGGCTGGCGCTGGATCGTATTTCAAGTACCAAAACCTTAACGCAAGTTCTTTTGCGTGATGTTGAAAGTGTAAAGATAGAGTTTTTGCTTGAAGAAAATAAATGGTTGTCTCTTTGGCCAGAAAAACAGCCTGATCGACGAGCGCATACGCGCGATCTCCCCATAGCCATCAAAATTACTATTAATGCCAAAAATGCCGGCGAAATTCAGCGGGTTTTCCAAATTGGCAATTTGATTGAAAAAAAGAAAAAAGTGCCGCAGCCATGATGAATAGAGCGCGCGGTATTGCCGTTATTACTGTACTGCTTGCCTTGGCTTTGGGTGTCTTGATTAGCTCGGAAATTATTACCCGTGTCTATAACGGAATGAAGCGTTCGGCTAACCAGTTTAATGCTTTGCAGGCATCCGAGTACGCCTTGGGGGGGGAGGCTTGGGCTCGTCAGCGCCTGCGTGTGGAATGGGATAAAGAAAAAGAAAAAGGCATATTTAAAGACCATATGCATCAAGAATGGGCGCTGCCTGCGCAAACCTTAGATGTAGAGGGTGGCTTTATTGAAATTGAAATCTATGATTTGCAGGCACGCTTTAATTTGAACAATCTGATCGACACCAACGGTGCTGTGGTGCCGAAACAGGTACATATATTTGCTCGCTTGCTGGGTACATTAGCTATTCCGACTAACTATGCCGATATGGCGGCTCGTTGGGCAAGCTATACAGGTGTAGACAATGCATATGGCACGACAAGCCTGCCTTATAGAGAGGGGAATACGTATTTTGGCAGTATCAGCGAGTTGCGATTATTGCGCGATATGGATTTGGCAGCCTACAACCGTCTGGCTCCCTATATTTCCGCCATTCCAATTCTGCCAGATGTGGCCGTAAGTGCGGTAGCTATCAATATAAATACTGCGCCAGAGCCTATACTGTTGAGCATGCCGACTAAAACACCAGCGGCTGAGCGTATGCAGCAGTTTTTAAATGAGCGAGAAAGTGATAAAGAGGGCTTTTCTGATACGGGGAAATACATGTCTGCTATGGGGGGGCAGGTTGATGCCGTCTTGTCGACTAAGAGCAGCTATTTTGAGATTAGGGTTCGCGCGCAGTATGGTGAACGTCGAAGCTATTTAATATCTGTGGTTTATCGTGATCCGGCGACGGGCGAAATTCGTTTGCTGTCGCGAGATAAAGGACAGCAATTTAGTGTCCGTGGGTCGGCTCAAGACGCTAAAAAAGCAGGTAAAAACAGTGCAAAAAGTTGATGTATAAAGATAAACGATGGCGTAAAAATATGGTGCTAGCTCGCAGAATCGCAGGGAACGATTAATGAAAAAGATGACTATAAGGCTGTTGTGGCCGCAGGAGCAGGCAGAAATAGGGCAGTGGCAATGTGAATACATTCGCGCCAGTGCTACAGACAATAATCCCGATGTGGATATGGTTGTGCTCGCCGATATATTGCCTAGTGTCTTTGCCTCTCAAAGTCAGGGTTTCGCGTTACATGTGATTGTGCCAGCAGAAATCGCACTATTTGAACGAGTAGTGTTGCCAGCGCGCAATCAGCGCCAAGCATTGCAAGCGCTGCCTTTTTTAGTGGAAGAACAGCTTGCTGATGATGTTGAGAACACCCATCTTGCGGTTGGCCGTAAGCTTTCAGATGGTAGTTGGCCAGTACTGGCAATAAATACCAGTTGGATGCAGAGCTTACTAAATTATCTACAGGGACATGGCATACAGCCAAATGCCGTGTATGTTGATGCAAACATGCTGGCTACCAAAGACTCGCAATTGTGTATCATCATGCATGCAAGCCGCGTGTTGTTGCGCTCTCACTCGATTGCTGTGGCGATAGATATTGCCAATGCGCCATTGGTAATGCAGTTGCTGGAAAATTTTTCTGCTTACCGGTTTGTTGATATTTATTTAGACCCCGATAATGAGAAACAGCAGATATTAGCCCAACAGTGGGCCACCGAGTTTGCGGCTTTAGAGGAAATAAAAACAACGATTGAGCCTTTAACAACGCAGCTTTCTAGTTTTTTGTCTGCTGAAATGGCAGGCATAAATTTATTGCAGGGGCGCTTTTTCTTTAAGCAAAAATCGGAAGGCCTGTCTTGGTGGCACGTAGGTATTGCAGCAGTGTTGCTGTTAGTGATTGGACAGACAACATTGCAGTTAACCAGCGGCTGGTATTTCAATGGTGCAGCAGAGATTGCAGAGCGCTCTGCTGAGGATCAATACCGCAAGCTATTTCCTTCTGCGCGGCAAGTTAGCGACCCACGCAAGCGTCTGGCCTCACGTTTGGCAGAGGCGGGCAGCAGCAATAGTTCTGACAGTTCATTTGTTACCGTATTTGGTAGCAGCGTGCAAGCATTGAATAGTGTTGCTGATGCGGGTATTACAATCCAGCAATTACGCTACGATGGAAAACGCGCCGAACTGGGCTTGGACTTGAAAGCAGGGTCTATTGAGCAAATAGATAAATTTAAACAAGCATTGATGAAACGCAGCCTGCAGGCAGATATAGACTCAGCCAATGAGAGTGAAGAAGGTGTTTTGGGAAGCATAAAGATTAGGGCTGGAGCGTAAACATGCAGCAATTAGTGCACAAATTGACCGTTTTATTAAATGCTCTGCAGCAAAATTTTGACAAATTATCGACGCGTGATCGCCGCCTTGTGCTGGCGATGGCTGCAGCGGTTCTTTTTATGATTTTTTATTCCATGCTTACAGGTAGCTACCGCTTCCAGCGGTCAGCGTTAAACTACTACAAAGAGGTGAGTGAAAACAATCGCTGGATAGAGCTTAATATAAAAGAGATAAAAGCTTTTGCCGGTGCAAAAGCGCCAGCGGTTTCTGGTGCTTCTTCTGATGTGTCTTTGATTAGCATGGCTTCGACCACGGCAAAGCCTTTTGGCATCAGCTTTAAACGTTTTCAGCCAGAGGGGGATACTGGCTTGCGGTTATGGATAGAATCAGCCGAGTTTGATCAGTTATTACGATGGGTTGGTGTTCTGGGTAAGCAAGGAGTGGTATTAGGTCAACTAGATATTAATCGGACAGACAAAAGTGTGGGTTTGGTGGATGCCCGTTTACTTATTGTACGTGAACCATAATGAAGGCTTTTTCCCATAACTACTGACCTTACCCCCGAAAAACGTACTCCATAGCTGGAGTTAAAATTCAGCAATTGGAGAGACATTGTGAACGATAGAAAACAAAAGCAAGCGCGTGGCA
>JAYVJM010000008.1:0-14255 GCA_043769275.1 Cellvibrionales bacterium
CAGCACCAAAAGTGCTCAACAAATAGTCGGTGTATAAATCAAGGTCGGCTTTTTTCATTCGGCAAGCTTATCAGGGGAGGGTTGCGTAACATCAGTTAAGCTAAAGAAAAAACCCGCTGCGGCGGGTTTTTTGTGGGTGGGATTAACGTACAAAAAAACAGCCCCTCCTCTACCGTGCTAAAATGAATGCAAGTATTCACCGGAGGCCATGAGATGGCAACGTCAATTCGCATGGCGGTAGAGGTTGAGCAGCGGCTGAATGTACTTTCTGCCCGCACCGGACGCAGCAAAGCATTTTACTTGCGGCAAATTATTGAGCGCGGCCTTGAAGATGTAGAAGACTATTACTTGGCAGCCGAGGTGCTGGAGCGCGTCCGTAAGGGTCAAGAGCAAGTGTACTGCGCCCTTGATGTGAGAAAAGACCTTGGTTTGGACGATTGAATATACCGATACGGCAAGGCGAGAGCTTCGAAAAATCGACAAGCAGATGGCACTGCGTATTGTCGATTACATGGATGAACGTATTGCTGAACTGGACAACCCACGCAGTACCGGCAAAGCACTGGTTGGCCGCTTACGGGGTTTGTGGCGTTATCGCGTGGGCGATTACCGCCTGCTGTGTGCTATTCAAGACGGCATTTTGCGCGTGCTGGTGCTTGAGGTGGGTCATCGGCGCGATGTTTACAAACAATCCCCAACCAGTGGAACCCGTTTCGATTAATGGTTTTTTGTGGCCGCCGTTGCTATGCGCTTAGGTCGATTAAGCCGCCGCCATCGGCTATTATAAAATTACGCGCTATCTGCTGCTGTCGTTCGCCATGCCTGCTGCCCCCGCTATCACCGCTCAACGCTGCAACCTTGCTCTATGCAAAACGTGCGGCCTGTTGCAGCGCTGCCCGCCGTTAACGGTTATGCGTTGCGCACGCTGTAGCGCACGGGTTTCTCAGCGCATTCCTTTTAGCATTGTCAAAACCACCTTTTTTTTGGTTTTAGCAGGCGTTTTGCTTTTTCCCGCCAATATTTTACCCATGATGACCGTCTTGCAATTCGGGCGCGGCTCACCGTCAACAATCATCGGCGGCGTAGGCGAGCTGCTGCAAGGCGGCTTTTGGCCCATTGCGCTGGTGGTATTTGTGGCGAGTTTTCTGGTGCCGTTGGGCAAACTCATCAGCCTGTCTGCTTTGCTGCTTTCGCTCAACCCGCATTGGCCGTGGAATGATGCACGCAGCCGCGCCAGCCTTTTTCGGGTGCTGGAGTTTCTGGGGCGCTGGTCCATGCTCGACATTTTCGTGATGATGTTAATGGCCGGCCTTGTGCAGTTTGGCAAAATTGCGGTGATTGAACCTGGGCGCGGCGCGCTGGCTTTCGGTGTCGCGGTGATTATGACGATGCTGGCCTCGTTGAGCTTTGATCCGCGTTTGATCTGGGATGCAGCAGAGCAGCAAGCGCAACGGCCAACACGACAACCCGTTTTGGTCGATCAACAGCCACAACCCGCAGGCACCTTTCTGAATGACTGATATTGATCTGTCGGCATTGCCTCAGGCGCAAATAGCGCGCCGCCGTTACATTGCGCCTATTTGGCTGCTGCCGTTATTGGCGCTGCTGATCGGCGTGTGGCTGCTGTGGCGCAGCTTGCTCGACACCGGCCCGCAAATTGATATCGAGTTCGATAGTGGCGATGGCATCGTGGCCAATCAGACGGTGTTGCGTTACCGAGGCATTAACGTCGGGCTGGTTAAGTCGTTGCGCGTTAAAAAAGATTTGTCTGGCGTTGTCGCACACGTTGAGCTGGATAAACAAGTTGAAAACAACTGGCCCGGCGTGCCGAAAAACACACAGTTTTGGCTGGTGCAGCCGCAAATCACGTTGTCGGGGGTGTCGGGGCTGGGCACGCTGTTTTCGGGTAACTATATCGCCGTAGACTTGCCCGCTCGTGTGCAGAAATACCAATACGCCACCTATTTTGTCGCCCTCCAAACAGCACCGCCCATGCCGGTGTCGGTGCCGGGTCTGCATATCAAGTGCAAAACCGGCACGCTCGGCTCTATCAGCGTTGGCGCGCCGGTTTTTTCGCGCCAAATTCAAATCGGCTCTGTGAACGCCACCGCCATGGCTCCCGATGGCAGCGGCGTGGTGATCGACATGCACATCGAGCCGAAATACCAACACCTTGTGCGTAAAAACACGCGCTTCTGGAACGCTTCTGGCCTGCGTATTGACGCGGGTTTGAGCGGCTTGCATGTGGAAACGGAATCGCTAACGAGCTTGCTCGCAGGTGGCATTAGCATGAGCAATGCCGACAAGAAGGCTCCCGCCAGCCAAAACGGCGATTCGTTTATCTTGTACGACAATTTTGATGCCGCCGATGCGAGCGTTTTCATCAATGTACAATTTTCCAGCGCATCTGGCCTCAGCAAAGGCGCAACGCAGGTTCGCTACAAAGGCATCGCGGTGGGCAAGCTGTTTGATACGTGGTACGACGATAAAAAAGACGTGGTGATGGGGCGTTTTGGTATCGACCCGCGTTTTGAGTTTTTTATCAGCGATAAAACCCGCTTCTGGCTGGTGCGCCCGCAACTGTCGGCGGCAGGCGTGTCTGGCCTTGATGCGCTGCTCACCGGCAGCTACCTGACCTTTGCGCCTTCGCCGCACGGCACGTTGGTGCGCGACCATACCTTTACCGCCTTTAGCGGCCCCGATCCAAGCGACTACCGCGAACCTGGCCTGCATCTACGCATGCAAATGCCCGTACAGGGCGGGGTGGGCATCGGCGCGCCGCTGTATTACCGTCAATTTGTGGTGGGTTCGGTGTTGGACAGCACGCTGCTGCGTTCCGGCATTGAGTCGCATGTGTTGATTTGGCCGGAATACCAGCATCTTGTGAATGCCAGCAGCCGCTTTTGGAACAGCAGCGGCGTGCGACTCTCTGCCAATTTGACGGACGGAATACAAATGCAAGCAGCACCGCTGGCCAGCTTGGTTGCTGGCGGCATCAGCTTTGATACCCCCCGCGAAAAAGACAAAAAGCCGCTGAAAAACGGGCACGCTTTCACACTCTATGCTGATGAAAATCAAGCCAAAGCGGTAGCTGCTGACAGTAAACCTGGTCTGTATCTGACATTGGAAAGCGCCGATGCCGGCCGCATTGCCGGCGGCGCGCCCATTTTATACCGCAGCTTGCCGGTAGGTGTTGTGCAATCGCTCGGCTACAGCAGCGACGGCAAGCAGGTTCAGATACGCGCGTATATTGAGCCGAGCAAAGCCCGCCTTTTGTCTTCTGCCAGCCGCTTCTGGCGCACCAGTGCCGTTGAGGTCAAAGCCGGCGCAGGCGGTTTCAGCGTGAGTACCGGCTCTTTGCCCAATTTGATGCTGGGCGGCATCGCTTTTGAGCAGTTTGAAGACAAAAATGCACAGAAATTGCCGGTACAACGCGTTCACGGCGATACGCGCTTTCGGCTTTACGCAAGCCGAGCAGAAGCCGAAAACGCAGGAATCAACGTGCGTCTGAAGCTAAACAGCGCACAGGATTTGAGTACAGGCAGCGAAATTCGCTATCGCGGATTGGTGATCGGGGAAATCAGCCGTTTACAGCTACGTGACGATCTGCATGGTGTGATCGCGGATGCCATGCTCAAACCTAGCGCAGAACGGCTGCTCACCAGCGGCAGCGGCTTCTGGATTGTGTCACCCAAAATAGGCTTGAGCGGCGCGAGCAACCTAAATACGCTGCTCGGCAGTTACCTCGCTTTGCAGCCCGGGGCGGGCAAAGCGCAACGCGAATTTACCGTGGGCGAGCAGGAACCTCGTCTCACAACGCGCGAAACCGGCCTCAACCTACAGTTAACCAGCACCCGTATGGGTTCGCTGAAAACCGGCGACCCTGTGTTGTACCGGCAGGTAAAAGTGGGCGAAGTGATTAGCGGCGACCTGAACGCACACGGCACGGGCGTTCAAATTTACATCAATCTGTGGCCGCAATATGCGTATCTGGCTCGTGCAAACAGCCGGTTTTGGACAGCCAGCGGCGTGCGAGTGAAAGCCGGCCTTTTCAGTGGCGTGAAAGTCACCACCGAGTCACTTGAAACCATTATTGCGGGCGGCATTGCTTTTTCTACTGAAAATACAGCGGCAAAACCGGCTGTTGCTGGGCAGGTATTTACTTTGTTTGAGACGGAGGAACAAAGACGCTGACCTACATTAGCAAGACGCTTCTGTAGCCCGCTCGTGGTGAGCCGGTCGAATCATGAACAATCCTTCGACAGACTCAAGGCGAACGGGACATCAGAAAGTTATTCCCAGCCGAGTCTTTAGCTGAAAACCCACATCCTGCTTACGTAACGAGAACACACTGCACCATGCTCTATTCCATACTTGCTATCAGCCTAGGCGCTTCCGCTGGCGCGTTGTTTCGCTGGCTGTTAAACACCTGGCTCAATGCGCTTTTTCCCGCTATTCCGCCGGGTACGCTGGCGGCAAATTTAATCGGCGGCTATTTTGTCGGGCTGGCGCTGGCGTTTTTTGCCACTCATCAACAACTGCCCCCAGAATGGCGACTGCTCGTCGTCACCGGCTTTTTAGGCGGGCTTACCACGTTTTCCGCCTTCTCAGTCGAGGTGACCTTGCTTATCCAGCAAGGACGTTTGCTCTTGGCGGGCTGCGCTATTGCCGCGCACGTCGGCGGCTCTGTGCTGATGACAATGGCGGGTATCGCCACCTTCGCACTATGTAAAAAATAAGCGGGGGGCTCTTTCAAATCACTCTTGCTGCAACGCGGCCATCTGTTTTGTTTCGATGGCTTGCATTGTCGTCGGCACAAACTCCCCTTCCCAGCGACTGACGACAACGCAGGCCAGCGCGTTACCCAAAACATTCACCACCGTACGCCCCATATCCATGATGCGGTCAATGCCAGCAATAAACGCTAAGCCCTCTACCGGTATGCCAACAGACCCTAAGGTAGCCAACAACACCACAAAACTCACCCCGGGCACACCGGCGATGCCCTTGCTGGTGACCATCAGCACTAAAACCAAGGTGATTTGATCCGTAATGCTCATATGAATGCCGTACAGTTGCGCCAAAAACAAAGCCGCAATGCCCTCATACAGCGTGCTGCCATCCAAATTAAAGGAGTAACCGGTGGGAATAACAAAGGTTGTAATGTGTTTAGGGCAACCAAACCACTGCATTTTTTGTATAAGTTGCGGCAGTACGGCCTCACTGCTGGCCGTGCCGTAAGCCAGCATCAGCTCAGCGCGCAGCAAACGGATAATGTCCATCAGGCGCGTGCCAACCAAACGCGCAATCACAGCAAAAACACAGACAACAAACACGGCCATCGCCAAATAAACAACAAGCACCAGTTTGCTTAAAGGCAACAACGCATCTACGCCAAAAGTACTCACTGTTGCGGTCATCAGCCCAAATACCCCGATGGGGGCAAAACGCATAACTTGACGCGTTACCCAAAACATCGTGTCGGCAACAAGCGAAAATATCCCCAGCAAGGGCTTGCCGCGCTCGCCAAGTGCCGCCAAACCCAAGCCAAACATCACGCTAAAAAAAATGATGGCCAGCATATCGCCTTGGCTCAATGCCTCAAATATATTGGTTGGCACCACATGCAGGAGGGTTTCGGTCATTGAGGTATGCGCCATGCTATGCTCTGTCGCCACATAGCTGGAAATGTCGGTTTTGGCCAAACCTGCCATATCAATGCCGGAGCCAGGCTGTAACACGTTTGCAAAAAACAGCCCCACAATAATGGCAAGCGTGGTCACTACTTCAAAATAAATCAGCGTTTTACCGCCTAAGCGCCCCAGCGCTTTGATGTCGCCCGTACCTGCTACGCCCACCACAATCGTGCTGATGATAATCGGCACCACAATCATTTTTATCAAACGAATAAACAGATCGCCCAGCGGCTTTATCCATGTATCAAGCCATAACTGCCCCGCAAAAAAATGTCCTATTGCAATGCCCATCACCATGCCAATGAGAATCTGCCAAGCAAGCGATGGCATTTTCAAGCGGAAAGCAGGGATTGTCATTTTGGGCTCTGTCATGAAAACTCCTAGTGTTTAACGTGTAGGCAAGCAAGCGCACTAAAGCATAAGCCACCTGTCGCCATAACAAACAACACTACACCTAAGCCAGCACGATCTGTATTTACATTTGTATCTAACAAACACAAGTCCGCCTCAAGGAGAGGCAGTGATGAAAAAATGGCTACTTATTATTTTTGTAGTTTTGTGCGACCTGTACGGGGTGTTCATGCGCCTTGTTGCATCCGCGGGCAAACCCAAGTTTGACCCCTAAAAATTTTGGCAAAGGCAATGCCGGCATCAAGCCTCCACGTCAGTCATTAGCGCTTACTCCACCAAACCCAGAGCAAACCGGCTGCCAACAAAGCGAGCACCACAAACACGCCCATTTGAAAACGGTGCAAAATTCGCTGCAAATGCTCGATGTTGCTCGCCCCCCAGTAGCCTAAATACACCCAAACCGGTACTGAAACTAAAGCCGCCATGCCGTCCATCAACCAAAAACGCCAATACGGGATTTTTTGACTCATGCCGGCGGTGATAAAAATGGGTGTACGCAAGCCGGGTAAAAAACGCGCCACAAACAACACCCAGTTTCCGTAACGCTCAAATTTCTCCTGCACTTGCCCATAGCGCTTAGGGGTCATCACCCACGCCACCGGTCGAAACCGTAAAATTGCTGTTCCAAATACCTTTCCCGCGGTAAACATCAAGCCATCGCCCAGCAGAACACCCGCGATGCCCACAAAACACATGGTATGCACATTGGCATTTCCCAAGCCAGCAATAATGCCGCCTGTTACCAGCGCAACATCTTCTGGAATAGGAATGCCAAAACCACAGGCCAGCAGCACTAAAAACACGGCCGTATAGCCGTGCTGCGTAAAAACATCTTGTAAAATGGTAAAAATATCCATACAGGGTGTTATCCAGTCACGGCATGATGCATAAAAATAAAAAAACCAAGTTAATCCAACAGTTGTTCGTCACGTACAGCGCCAGTATCGGCACTCGTTACAAATTTAGCGTAGACTTTTAGCGCAGTAGATATTTGGTGTGGGCGCGGCGCGGCGGGCTTCCACGCTTGCTTGCCCTTAGCCTCCGCTGCCCTTCGGCGCTTTGCCAACTCATCCGCGTTTAGCAATACGTTTATTGCGCGCTGCGGAATATCTATGCGAATACGGTCACCGTTCTCAATTAACGCAATCGCACCGCCTGCCGCCGCTTCAGGGGATATGTGACCAATAGATAAGCCAGAAGTGCCGCCAGAAAAACGTCCGTCAGTCAATAACGCGCACACCTTGCCCAAGCCTTTGGACTTTATGTAGCTGGTTGGGTACAGCATTTCCTGCATGCCAGGCCCGCCTTTTGGCCCCTCATAACGCACAACCACCACATCGCCGGCCTTAACGCGATCATCCAAAATAGCTTGCACGGCCTCGTCTTGGCTTTCACAGACAAAAGCAGAACCCTCAAACACAAAGTTACTTTCGTCCACACCAGAGGTTTTCACCACACAGCCTTTTTCGGCAATATTGCCGGTGAGCACAGCCAAGCCGCCCTCTGCGCTATAGGCATGTGCCAACGAGCGAATGCAGCCAGTAGCGCGGTCGTCGTCAAGTGACGGCCAGCGCGTGTCCTGACTAAACGCCGTCTGCGTAGGAATGCCCGCCGGCCCCGCGCTATAAAAATGCTTCACGGCCGGATTTTGCGTGACGGTGATATCCCACTCATCCAATGCCGCTTGCAAGGTTTTGCTGTGCACCGTCGGCACGTCGGCATGGAGCAACTTGGCGCGGTTTAATTCAGCCAAAATAGCCATGATGCCGCCGGCACGGTGTACATCTTCCATGTGATAGAGTGGCGTGTTGGGCGCGACTTTGCACAATTGGGGAATGTTGCGCGACAGACGGTCAATGTCCTGCATCGTAAACGGGACGCGCGCCTCATGGGCGATAGCCAGCAAATGCAGGATGGTATTGGTGGAGCCGCCCATGGCGATATCCAACGTCATCGCGTTTTCAAAGGCTTTAAAAGACGCGACATTGCGTGGCAATACCGACACATCATCCTGTTCGTAATAACGGCGCGTGATATTCACCACGGTTTTGGCGGCATCTAAAAACAACTGTTTTCGATCTGCGTGCGTGGCGAGCATCGAACCATTGCCTGGCAATGCCACCCCCAATGCTTCAGCCAGACAATTCATAGAGTTGGCGGTAAACATACCAGAACAAGAACCGCACGTCGGGCAGGCACTGCGCTCGTATTCGGCGACTTTCTCATCACTGGCATTGGAGTCGGCGGCGATCACCATTGCATCAACCAAGTCGAGCTTGTGTTTGGACAGCTTCGTTTTGCCCGCCTCCATCGGCCCGCCCGACACAAACACGCACGGGATATTAAGCCGCATGGCAGCCATCATCATGCCAGGGGTGATTTTGTCGCAATTGGAAATACACACCATCGCGTCGGCGCAATGGCCGTTGACCATGTATTCCACAGAATCGGCAATCAACTCGCGCGAGGGCAGCGAATACAACATGCCGTCATGCCCCATCGCGATGCCATCGTCGATAGCAATCGTATTGAATTCTTTGGCCACGCCGCCATGCACTTCTATTTCACGCGCCACCATCTGCCCTAAATCTTTTAAATGCACATGGCCGGGTACAAACTGCGTAAAGGAGTTTACAACGGCAATAATCGGCTTCTGAAAATCCGCATCTTTCATGCCTGTCGCGCGCCACAGCGCACGAGCACCCGCCATATTGCGGCCAGCCGTGGAGGTTTTTGATCGGTAAATCGGCATAAAAAACCTCTCTGTTTGCGCAGACAAATGATAAGACAAGAGCAAGACAACACAGCTACCATGTTACCACGCCGACGTAAGGTGCATTGATGCTAGGGTGTGTTGCCATCGCTTTGCCGTTAAACTGGCAAAAACAGCACTGTAAAACGCCCAAACAGAGGTGAAACATGAATAAAGTCGGGTTTATCGGCTGGCGCGGAATGGTCGGCTCGGTACTAATGCAGCGCATGCGAGAAGAAGAAGACTTTCGTGACATCACGCCGTATTTCTTCTCCACGTCACAACAAGGACAGCCCGCCCCCGCCATCGGCAAGCCAGTCACGACACTGCTCGACGCACACGACATCGACGCGCTGCGCGATATGGACGTGATCGTTAGCTGCCAAGGCGGCGACTACAGCAAAGCGGTGTATCCGAAGCTGGATGCCTCTGGCTGGATGGGCGTGTGGATTGATGCAGCTTCCGCCATGCGCATGGATAAAGATGCCATCATTGTGCTTGACCCTGTCAATTTAAACGTGATCGAACGCGGCCTGAATCACGGCATACGCAAATTTATTGGCGGCAACTGCACCGTCAGCCTGATGCTAATGGCGCTCGGCGGCTTGTTCCGCGAAGGGCTGGTGGAATGGGTATCATCCATGACATACCAAGCCGCTTCCGGTGCCGGCGCGCAAGCCATGCGCGAGCTGTTAAGCCAGATGCACGTGTTAGGCAATAGCGTGACGAGCGAACTGAATACGCCGGCGGCGGAAATTCTCGACATTGATCGCCGCATCATTGCCGCCATGCGCGCATCGACTTTTCCTACGGAACAATTTTCTGCACCGTTAGCCGGCAGCCTGATCCCGTGGATAGACAGCGTCCTACCCAACGGTCAAAGCCGCGAAGAATGGAAAGGGCAGGCAGAAACGAACAAAATTCTCGGCTTACCCGATAACCAGACCATCCCCATCGACGGCCTGTGCGTGCGCATTGGCACCATGCGCTGTCACAGCCAGGCGTTTACCATAAAACTCAAGCGCGAAGTGCCACCAGCCGAGATAGAAAGCATCATTGCCAGCGCGAATGACTGGGTAAAACTGGTGCCCAATGACAAAACCACCAGCGTGCAACAACTGACACCCGTAGCCGTTACAGGCACCCTCAGCGTACCTGTAGGGCGCGTGCGGCGGCTCAGCATGGGGTCAAATTATTTGTCGGCCTTTAGCGTGGGCGATCAGTTGCTATGGGGCGCGGCAGAACCCTTGCGGCGCATGTTGCGCATTATTGTAGAGGGCTAATTCCCCTCGCCGCACGCGTTTTTTACCACAATAAAACACCCGGGCGTGGTCGTTGGCGGCACCGGTTCGCCACGCCAGGAAACTGTAGGGCTGCCAGTGTGTTAGCCCTGTATTTGAATCCCTATTCTATATTTTTGTTTTTTTATCTTGTACATTGGCTACACTCGCTATAGCGCGGATGGCCTTCCTCGGATTAGCAGGGCTGCTTCTAACTGAGGATGCCTGTTTTTTTGTGATAGGAAATAAAGGTAATGCCAAAAAACAGTCGTAAGTAAAGGATTTGTCTATGCAACGTAAATACCTCATCGCACTCTCCGCCTTGGTGGCCAGTCTCGTGTTGCGCGAAGCGCAAGCCATAGGCTTGGCCGATATCTCTCTGCGCACAGGGCTCAATCAGCCTTTGCGCGCGGACATACCTTTATTGCAAGCAAAGAATCTGGATGAGAGTCAAATCGAGGTAAGCCTCGCGCCGCTAGAAGATTTCAAAAACGCCAAAATTGATTACAACTTCATCCTCAACAGCCTGCGTTTTAAAGTAGACCTCAGCAACCCCAAAAATCCCAAAGTGTGGGTAACGACTACCCAGCCAATTACTGAACCTTATCTCAATTTTTTACTCCAAATACAGTGGCCTAACGGCCGTTTGCTGCGTGAGTATACCCTGCTGCTGGACGTGCCCGCGAACACCGCTAAGCAGCGCATACAGCCCTTAGCCGCAGGCCAAGCTGTGCCGCGCGACCACTCCCTCACCACCACAAGGAGAAGCGGCACACTAACGCCCTCTGTGCTGCCTATGCGCGGCAAGCCGCTCATGAATCAGGAAACACTCGCCTACCGCTCGCCGTCGCGATCCGGCGTGCGCGTGCGCCGTGCAACGGCAGCAGAAATTAGCGCCACAGTGCAGGCGCAGCACAACAGACCCAGCGCCGAACAAACCACGCCCAACGCCGAATCCGACGCAACTGCAGAGCAAACGGCCACAGCCCCCGTTTACGGCCCCACACGCAGGCGCGACACGCTCTGGCTCATTGCCCAGCGCATGCGTCGTCACGGCAGCTTGCAACAAAACATGTTGGCCATTCAGCAGCTGAACCCTCATGCTTTTGTCGACAACAATATAAACCGACTGAAGAAAGGGGAGCACCTGCGCTTGCCCACACCAGCCGACATCAAGCTCATCAACCCAGCCGATGCCATCGCTGCCACTGAGACACAATACGCCCAGTGGAAAAACAAAACATCCACGCAGGCACCAGAGCCGCCCTCGCAATTGGTGGCAGCCACAGCAAGTGAAAATGCTGCCGCCGTTGACGATAAACTGCGTTTAACGACCCTCTCCAAAACGGACGCATCCCATGCCGACCCGATTGCTGGCGAACGCGCTGCGCTCGAAGCAAGACTAACATCCGATACGGAAGAAGTCGGCCGCATGACGCGCGAACAACAAGATCGGCTGTCGCGTAGAGATGATCTGGACGCGCAAATCAGCAATGCCGAGCGCTTAATCACACTGCAGAGCAGCGAACTTGCTGCACTGCAACTCAAAATGGCAGAAGAACAAGCGGCAAACGCCGTCAGCACAGCGGCATCAACCGATAAACCAGCGGCTCCCAACGCCAAATTCCCTACTACACAGCCAACAACGCCACCCGCGCCTGCAGCAAACACAGCCGCACCCCCCCCCCCCAACCAAAAAAAGCTCACACCAACTGTGGATAAAAAGCCCCCTGCTGTCGCGCCAGCGGCCGCAGAAGAACCACTGTTTAATACACCGATGCTTGCTGGAATAGCCGCCCTCTTTGCTGCGCTATTGGCTTGGTTTGCTTATCGCTTCGTAGCCAACAAACGCGAAGAAGAAGAATACGATTATGAATACGAGCTGGATGAAGACGAAGATGAAGATGAAACGCTAGGAGATGAAACCGCTTTTGAGACGAGCCCTGTACACAGCAATGTACGAAAAGAGACGCTTCCAACAGCGGTCGTTCCCGAAGCAGATGCCGAGCCGGAAACTGGCGATGTCTTGGGCGAAGCCGATATTTATATTTCTTTCGGCGGCTTTGATAAAGGCGCTAACCTGCTAAAAACAGCCATTAAGAACGAGCCAAGCCGAAGCGACTACCGCGTAAAACTACTAGAGCTTTACAAAGAAACAAGCAATTTGTCGGCTTTTGACGATGCCTACCAGGACTTGTTACTGCTCAATGAGCCAGCCGCCAACCAACGCGCTGAGGAATTGCGCAGCAAAATACAAGGCGCGGCCGAGAAACGTATCGTCCCTGCCAACATCAACAGTAACGCCCCTACAATCAACAAAGACAGCGTCCAGCCCATACTGTCCACTGCAGCGACACCCAGCACACCCATTGCCGCAGCGGCGAACAAGCCCACATTTGATTTCGATCTGGACATAGACCCGCCTGCGAACAGCTCCGCAGCAGTAGACAACACGGCACCTGCCGCCTCTCCCGCTTTTGATTTCAGCCTAGACACAGAGCACGCTTTCGACGCGCCGACTAAAAAGCCTGAGGCACCACCCGCTGCTGCCGCCAAGCTGGACAACAACATCTTGGATTTTGCGACCCTAGACGACATCGACCTAGAAGCCATGACAACGGATCATGAAGAGCTGTCTTTTGACACCATCCCTGATTTTGGTTCAGCGATTACGGAAAAGCCCTCCTCGACTATCCATGCGGCTGACAACATGCTGATGTTGGCCGACGCAGATGCCGATGACGAAGAGCTCGGGTTTCTCTCAGGCACCGACGAAGCCGCCACCAAGCTTGATTTAGCGCGCGCTTATATCGACATGGGTGATAAAAACGGCGCCAAAGACATATTAGAGGAAGTGTTAGAAGAAGGCCGTGACGAACAAAAACATGAGGCAAAAACACTGCTCGCCAGCATGGCCTAAAACGAAAAACAGGCCGGCCACACCGAAAGAGAGCATCATTTGATTGCAGTAAAAACCTACAAACGCAACGCAGAAATCATGCCCGGCCAGCAACTCCCGCCGGGCATTTTTCGTATTGCACTCGGCGTGGAATACGTTGGCACGCGCTATAGCGGCTGGCAAAAAATGCCCCCTTGTACCGCAACCGGCAAAGCGATGCGCACCGTTCAGGGCGAATTGGAGCAAGCGCTGTCGAAAATCGCCGCTGCATCCGTTTTGCTTACCTGTGCCGGCCGCACGGATGCCGGCGTACACGCCACCGGCCAAGTCGTGCATTTCGACACAGCGGCAGAGCGCCCCGAAAAAGCGTGGGTGCTGGGCGGCAACGCCCATTTGCCTGCCAGCATACGCATCCAGTGGGCGCGGCCTGTTGCGCCGCAATTTCATGCGCGTTTTTCCGCTCGCATGCGCACCTACCGTTATTTGATCGCCAACACCCCCGCACAGCCTGCCATCACAAACGGGCAGTGCCTGTGGGCACGAGAGCCGCTGGATATTCAAACGATGCAACAGGCTGCACAGTTTTGTATCGGTGAACACGACTTCAGCTCCGTGCGCGGCTCACACTGTCAAGCCAAAAACCCCGTGCGCACCCTGCACCGCTTTAGCGTTACAAACAACAACGGCTGGATTGTTATCGAAATCTGCGGCAATGCTTTTTTGCAACACATGGTGCGCAATTTGATGGGCTTGTTACTGCCCGTCGGTCGCGGAGAGCGCCCGCCCACGTGGGTACGCGACGTATTGGCCGCGCGTGACCGCAAACAAGCAGGCAAAACAGAATACGCTGGCGCGCTGTATCTGGTGCGAGTTGAATATGGCGAAGAACACCGTCTGCCAATTCGAGCCAAAGGACCGTTTATGTTGGCGGATGAGATTGATGCCCAATGCGCTGGCGACTGATAGCCCGCCCAAAGAGCACCTGACCTATGCTGCAAAAAGCGGAATCTTTCATACGGCCATTGTCATCAAACTCCATCCACGCCTTTGCCACGGAGGATTGATTAGGAATGGTGAGCATGCGCATCCAGCGCCCAAGCACGCGCATCAGCTAAACGGCTATAGCTAATCGCATAAACAACAAGACATGAATACACTAATCAGATGAGCTACAGTCAAGACCTTAAAAAACGCGTGTTGTTGCATATCAAAAAGGG
>JAYVJM010000009.1:0-15631 GCA_043769275.1 Cellvibrionales bacterium
AGCTCAATCCCTTCGCGCTTTGTCGGAAATTACTCATCAACGCATCGCGAGCCGCCTATGCAGAACTTCAGCAATTTAGCGCGGCTGCGTAACATCAGCTATTAAGGAAGACAAGCCATGAAGCCAAATGACCCACATTGGTATTCTGAAACAGAAGTCCCCATGACCATTGCCAGCGCAGAAGCCTTTCACTGGGACAGGGAAACCGATGTCGCGGTAATCGGTGCCGGTGCAGCAGGAGCCAGTGCAGCACTGGAAGCCTGCGCACAAGGCGCAAGCGTGTTACTGGTCGACCGATTTACCGGTGGCGGCGCATCGGCTATCAGCGGCGGCGTAATCTACATGGGTGGCGGCACAAAATACCAACAGCAAGCGGGATTCAACGACACGCCACAAAACATGTTTAATTACTTGAAACTGGAAACGCGCGGCATCGTTGGCGACGAAACACTAAAAAAATTCTGCGATGACAGCATTCCCAATCTGCAATGGCTGGAAAAACACGGCGTATCGTTCGATGCCAGCATGAGCCCCGTAAAAACATCGTACCCCACCAACAAATATTTTCTGTATTACTCCGGTAACGAACTGGTCAAAGAATTTACGGATGTCGCGACCCCCGCGCCACGCGGCCATCGCGTGAAATGGAAAGGCTTTTCCGGCGCAGGCTTAATGGATGCGCTACTGCGAAGCTGCCGCAAAACAAGAGTTCAAACAGCTTTTATGAGCCGCGTCACGCAACTGGTTCAAAACAACGAAGGCCGAGTGCTCGGTTTCAAAATGTTGCAAATTCCCCCTCACTCGCCCCACGCCGACACCTTTGCCTCTGATTACAAATGGTTTTGCCGTTTGCGTATGTTTGTGCCGGCCATTGCGCAAAAACTGCGGGCCCGCATGGAAAAAATAGAACGCGAACATGCCGTCATGCACTTGGTGCGCGTGCGTAAAGGCTTGGTTCTGGCGGCTGGCGGCTTTATTTTCAATCGTGACATGGCCAAATTTCACGCGCCAAAATACGCCGCTGGTGCGCCGCTGGGCTCGCTAGGTTGCAACGGCAGCGGCATCCGCTTGGGCGAAAGCATCGGCGCTGCCACCGGCAATATGCAGCGCGGCTCGGCATGGCGTTTTATTAATCCGCCCAAGGCTTGGGTACAAGGCATTATCGTCAACCGCAAAGGAAAGCGTTTTGTTAATGAACAATGCTATGGCGCACGCATCGGTGAATTTATGTGCGAAGAAAATGATGGCATCGCAACACTGATTTTTAATCGCGCCATGCTCAGGAATGCTTTTTCACAACTACGGCCAGGCAAAGTGTGGCTAATGCTGCAAACAGCCCCCGCATTACTCAGCATCCTATTCAATACCCACAAAGCCCGCAGCATTGATGCCTTGGCGAAAAAATGCGCCATACCACCAGAATGCCTAGCCAAAACCTTGGCGCACTACAATGCCGCCTGCGCTGGCAAAGAGGAGGATGCCATGCACAAGTCGCCGGAATTTATGCGAACAATGCTGAAAGGCCCGTATTACGCCATGGATATTTCCTTGAAAAACAAACGCTTTATCTGCCCCGTTATCAGCCTTGGCGGCTTGCTGGTGGATGAAAAAACCGGCCAAGTGAAACGTGAAGATGGCAGCCTGTTTCCCAATCTATACGCAGCAGGACGCACAGCCGTTGGCGTAGCGTCCCAATCTTACGTCAGCGGGCTTTCACTCGCAGACTGCATATTTTCCGGCAGACGCGCAGGTAAACAAGTCGCGGCGAACGAGCACTAGCAGGCGGTATACCGCCACCACGCCCGCCAATGGTAGAATTCGTGTCCTTTGATGTCAGCCGCTTTTAATGAGCGCAATCAGCGATATCTCCCAATAAAACAACAGCGAGGCGTTTCAGCGTGGATCTTGATTTCAGCGAAGAGCAGCAAATGCTGCGCGACACCGCACGCGGCGTGTGTGAAGAATTAGCACCATCCGACACAGTGCGCGCCATGGAAACGGATGTAAAAGGCTACCCTGCGCCGTTATGGGCGCAACTATCAGAACTTGGCATCACGAGTTTGGGCATCAGCGAAGCGCATGGCGGCATGGGTTGGGGTGCGCTGGAAATGGCCATCGTCTACGAAGAATTTGGCCGCAGCCTCGCGCCCAGCCCGCATTGGACAAGCTGTGTGCTGGCCGCCAAGTTATTGGAATTGGCGGGCGATGAAGCGCAACAAAACCACTGGCTGCCAAAAATCGCCGCTGGCAAAGCCATTTTTAGCCCCGCGTGGATAGAACCAAAAAACGGCTTCGGCGCGGAAGGCATTCAGCTCAACACGACCAAAACCACCGACGGCTACACACTCAATGGCACAAAATTAATGGTGCCGTTTGCCGCCAGCGCGGATCGCTTGATTGTGCTTGCACGCACAGGCGTAGGAGTGGAAGACGTAATCGGCCTGCTGGTTGATCCTAAAGCCGTCGGCGTAACTTGCACAAAAGAACAAAACCACGCTGGCGAAACGATTTATCAAGTTGATTTTTCCAATGTGCCCGTGAAAAAAAGCGAAATATTGAATACAAAATTCTGGGCAGCATGGGACGAAGCCATGACGCGCAGCATCGTGGCATTGGCAGCACAAGCCATCGGCGGCGCGCAAGCCATTCACGCCATAAGCGTGGACTATTCCAAACAGCGCGTACAGTTCGGCAAGCCCATTGGCTCCTTTCAAGCCATTGCACACTACCTGGCCGATTTAATCGTCGAAATCGAAGGCGCAAAAGTGCTGGTGTATCAAGCTGCTTGGGCGATAGACAATTTTGCAAGAACCGGCAAACCCTATGCCCGTTTAGCCGCGATGGCCAAACTGCAAGCCTGCAACGTGTTCCGCAAAGCCTCGGCTACCGGCGTGCAAATTCATGGCGGTTTTGGTTTTACCTCGGAAGGCGACCCGCAACTGTTTTTCCGCCGCGCCAAATACCAGCAAGTAACAAACTGGGACAGTGCCTATTTAGAAGAGCGCATCGCCGCACTGATTCTCGACGCGCCCGCCTCTGTCGTCCCCAACAAAACACAAAAAAACACCGAGAAAACGCATGAAACTGCTTGAAGGAAAAGCCGCCGTTGTCACCGGCGCAGGGCGCGGTCACGCATAGGGTGAAAATATTTGAGTGGTGTTAAAAATGAAATTTGAATTTGAAAAGCTAGGGCTCCTGGATGAGGCAACATTGGAGCTAGCGGATTTAACGCTTATTTGCGGCGAGAACAACACAGGGAAAACCTATGCCACCTACGCGTTGTATGGGTTTTTGCGAAGCTGGCGTCGTTTGTTGCAGATGGTTCTTACACAGGAAATTGAGTCTATTGCCAAGGCTGAGGGAGCCTACAAATTTGACTTGCACGACATGTTTCATGGCAAGGTGAATACCTATCTCGCCAAACTCGGCGAAAAATACATCTCTTTGCTGCCGCGTGCTTTTGCCGCGAATAAGAGCTTCTTTGATGGTGTTCGAATTTTGGTGTCGGTTGACGACACACTGGATTTCAGTGGTGCGCCCTTTCAGCGAACGATCAAAGATGGCCCTGCAGGTAAAGTTTTGGCAACACTTAGCAAGGAGTCGGGCAGTAATGTGCTTGAACTTCTAATAGCCGACGACTCTTTGCTCCGCTCACCCTTCAGCGGTTTAAGTCAGTTTGTTGTCGATGCAATTGCCGAGATCGTTTTTTCCCCTTACCTGCCAGATACCCATGTCTCCAGTGCGGAGCGCACAGGGGCCGCCATATTTCGGCGCGAGCTCGACATAGCTCGAACCAGAATGCTGGAAAAACTCATCAATATGGATTCCAAAGAAATCAAACAAAATCAATTTAACCGGTCGGAGCAGGTGGATGCCGGCTATGCATGGCCTGTAGAGGATAACGTTGAGTTTATCCGGCAACTGGAGGATATCGACAAACAAACAGGCCAGTTGGCTTCAGAAACCCCCATGCTCCTTAAGGCCTTCGATGCCATTATTGGCGGCAGCTATAAGGTCATTAAAGATCAGGACTTGGTCTATCAGCCTAAAGGTAGCGGCAAGCCACGATTCTCGATGAATGAATCGTCCAGTTGCATCCGTGCTTTGCTGGATGTTGGCTTTTATCTGCGCTGTAAGGCAAAGCCAGGTGACGTGTTCATCATTGATGAGCCAGAGTTAAATTTGCATCCGCGCAATCAGCGGGCATTTGCGCGGCTAGTAGCGCGAATGGTAAACGCGGGCATCAAGGTATTTATTACCACGCACAGCGATTATCTGATCAAAGAGTTCAACACCTTGATCATGCTTGCGCAAAAAACAACGCATACCCAGCAAATGCAGCAGACATACGGTTATGCGGATGAAGAGCTGCTGAGCCCACAACGGGTTCGTTTGTACATGACTGGCACCGAACTCAAACCCGCCAGCGCCAAAGGTAAACGTGCCACACGCATCAATACGCTCAAACCCGCCACGATTCATCACGACCGGGGTATTGAGGTCACAACCTTCGATACCACGATTGAAGAAATGAACGCCATTCAGAGCGAGATTCTGTATGGAGGCGATCTCTGATGCTGGCGAATGCGATGGTGAAACTGAAAGATTCACTGAGCTGCATTACCTACAACGGAGCTCAACACACCGATATTCAGATTGATGAAACGGATGCCGCTGCCAAACTCAAAAAAATCACGCTGGCAGCACCAAAAGGAGACTGGTTAAGCTTCAATCCTGATGACGGGCGAAAATGCAAACGCATCCATCGCCCCTGTAATGCCGTGGTGATGTCGCCGTTGTTGGCAATCGATGGCTATGATCATCACCGTGCTTGTGATTGTGTGGTGGTGGTCAATCGGGGTGGGCAGCTTACTGTGGTGTATATCGACTTGAAGTCAGGCAATCCCGTGGGTTACGCCGGGCAGTTCAAAAGCACGCGTCAATTTGTGCGTTATGCCTTGGGCCTTCTCGAAGAATTTCATCAGGAAAAGCTAAGCATCGCAGAAGAAAGATACGTGATTCTGTATGGTGGAAAAGCGCCCTTACTGAACAAAACAACGACAATTCTAAAAGCCGAAAAAATGGGAAAAAGCAAACTCGACGCCGCTTACAAGCGCGAGGTCACCAATTCTGCCCGTTTATATCTCAAGGAATTACTGGATTGATTATGCGGCCTGTTTTCATCAATTCCCTCTCCCCTTGTGGGAGCAGGATATCACTCAATTGAGAGGCTTTATGAAATTACTTGAAGGAAAAGCCGCCGTTGTCACCGGCGCAGGGCGCGGCATCGGGCGCGGGCATTGTTTGCATCTGGCTAAAAACGGCGCGAGCGTGGTGGTGAATGACATCGCCCTCGCGGAAGCCGAAAAAGTCGTCGCAGAAATTATCGCCGCTGGCGGAAAAGCCGTGGCCAATAATTCCGATATTGGCAGCCGTGCCGGTTGTGAAGCCATAGTGCAGCAATGCATCGACGCTTTCGGCCATATCGACATCGCCATCAACAACGCCGGTGTGGTGCGCGACAAAACCATGCTCAAATTAGAAGATGCCGACTTCGAGCTGGTGTGGCGCATTCACGTGATGGGCGCATTCTGGGTGGCGCAAGCCGCCGCCAAACAGATGGTGGAACAAGGCACGGGCGGCGCGATTATTAACACCACCTCCGGCGCGCATTTCGGCAGTTTTGGCCAAACCAACTATGCCGCTGCCAAAGGTGCCATCGCCTCCATGACTTACACATGGGCGATGGAATTTGCCAAATACGGCATTCGCGTGAATGCCATCGGCCCGCTGGCTACTACGCACATGTCAGCCACCTTTGCCGATGCCGACAAAATGCCCTACTTCCCGCCCGAAAATAACGGCCCCATCGTGTGCTGGCTGTGCTCCGACGAAGCCGATTACGTCTCTGGCCAAATTTTTGGCACCGGCGGCGACCGTATTTCACATATGGTGCAGCCGCATTACGGCAAAACTTTAATTCAACCCGGCGGCTGGGAAATCGACCAGATTCGCACGTATTTCAAACAGCACATGCAGCCCGAATTTGGCGCGCTGGGCATGTTGGGCAAGCCGTATCCTTTTAATTCAGGTGTGAAAGCGCCTGTAAAAGTTGATTAGGTTTTTCGAGGAGAACAATGTGCTTGATCACTTAATGCAAGATACAGTTTCCCTGCTTAAGAAAAACGGCACTGAAACTAAAGGCTTGAAGGCGAGCGTTCGGGGCAGCAAAATCGTCATCTTACCGCCAGTAAAAAACAAGTTGTTAATTGAGCCGGAAGACTTAATTCACAGGACTATGTCCAATGGAGCCGAAGAGACATACCGTGTAATAGACCCTGGTTTTAAGGAAGGGTTGCCGGGTCACATCCAAGCCCATTATCAAATGGAAGTGCGAAAATTAGGCATCCAAGAAACGAAAGAGGCAGTTCAGAGCATTCAGAGTATTACGTACAATATCGTCGGAAATAATGCTCGCATCAATCAAAACTCCATCGACAATTCAGCAAACAAAGTCCATATCAACTCAACCGCACTTCAAAACATAGAAATGCTCCGAGCAGAAATTAATCAACTGCACATTTCAGAAGAGGAGCGAACTGAGATTGTCGAGTGTATAGATGCGATTGAAGAGCAATTCAAATCTGGAAACCCTAAAAAAACGATTGTCTCTAGGTTGCTAAAAATGCTCCCAGATGTGGCCACTGTCACGTCAAGTGTTGCGTCAATAATGAATTGTTTATAAATGTGCACACTTTTTTATTTCGTCGTTCCCACGCAGGCGGGAACCCAGAAAATTTAAAAAACTGGATGCCCGCCTTCGCGCGCATGACGATATTTTCAAGGTTATTTTCAAGCCGTATGAAAACCAACAGGACAGCACCATGACCGGCATTATCTCCCACGGCGCATACATTCCCTTGATGCGCTTACCGCTGGCGGTGATCGCTGGCAAACACGCCAAAGAAAATGCGCCGGAAAAAGCGGTGGCGTGGATGGACGAAGATTGCGTCACATTAGGTGTTGCGGCGGCGCTGAACTGCTTGCAGGGATTTGATCGCGCCTCGATTGATGCCGTGTTATTCGCCAGCACCACTTACGCTTTTGCAGAAAAACAGGCCGCTGCGATCATTGCCAAGGTGTTGAATTTAAAAGGCGATGTACGCACGGCAGATTTTAGCGGCAGCACGCGCGCTGGTACCATCGCGCTGCAATCGGCCATTGATGCAGTAAAAGCGGGTAGCGCAAAAAACGTGCTGGTAATTGCTGCGGACTGCCGTATGGGCGCGCCTAATTCCAGTTTAGAAAACAACGGCGGCGACGCGGCGGCTGCGTTCTTGATCGGTAGCGAAAACGTGATCGCCATGCTGGAAAACGCCTGTTCGCACACCATAGAAATCATCGACACCTGGCGCAAGCAGGGCGACCGTTTTGTGCATAGCTGGGAAGACCGTTTTGTGAACACGCACGGCTATCTCGACAACATGCAGGCGGCGATCAAAGGTTTGCTGGCGAAAAGTGGCAAAGCATTAACGGCGATTAACAAGGCCGCGTTGTACGCACCCGATGCACGCACGCTGGGCGAGCTGGTTAAACGCTGCGGTTTCGCCAAAGAACAAATACAAGACCCTCTGTTTGGCAAAGTCGGCAATGCCGGTGCCGCGTTTGCGCCTTTGTTGTTGGTGAGCGCGCTAGAGAACGCAAAAACCGGCGACAACATTTTGCTGGCCAATTACGGCGACGGCGCGGAGGCTTTGTTGTTGAATGTAAGCAGCCCTCGCAAAACCGCTGAAAAATACCGTGACGTTGTCGCACACTTGGCGCGCAGGAAAACGGTAGACACGTACAGCAAATACCAAAAAGCGCGCGGGCTGGTGATGGGCGAATACGCCGACGTAGACGAGCCTGGCATTTCCGCCACCGTGCATTACCGCGACCGCGATGCGGATTTGTCGCTGGAAGGCCAGCAATGTTTGTACTGCGGCACGCATCAATTCCCCAAAGGCCGCGTGTGCGTGCGCTGCCACAGCAAAGACCAATGGCAACCCGTCTATTACAGCGTGCTGACCGGCAAAGTGGTCACTTACACACTGGACGCGTTTTTCCCCTCGCCCGAGCCGCCCACAGCGGTCGGCATTGTGGAAATCGTGAACGCCGATGGCACAGCAGGCGCGCGTATTCACATGCAAGTATGCGAAATCAGTCCCGCTGATGTCGCCATTGATCTGCCTGTGGAATTCACGTTTCGCTGCATTCATCGCGAGGGATTGCGCCCCAATTATTTTTGGAAAGCTGCGCCCATTGTTTGCACAGCAACAGCACCCAATAAAAATAGCGCAGGAGTTGCCGCATGAGCATCAAGGATAAAGTGGCGATTGTCGGCGTTGGCTGTTGCAAATTCGGCGAGAACTGGGATAAATCTGAAGAAGACATGATCGTCGATGCCGCGTATGAGGCGTATGCAGACGCGGGCATCACCGAACCGCACAAACAAATCGACGCGATTTATTGCGGCTCGCTCTACACCAAAAACGGCCCAGTGGAAGTGGGCGAGGCGTTGAAGCTGTACAAGCCACTTACCGCCGCTTCCAACTACTGCGCCACCGGCACAGAAGCCTTTCGCGCTGCAGTGATGTCCGTCGCCTGCGGCGTGTATGACACCGTGCTAGTGGTGGGTTACGACAAACCCAAAGACCGTGGCGTGTCCGGCCCCAGCGTCAACATCAAGGGCGTGCGCGATTTACCGGCCACACCGGCGGGTTGGTTTGCGATGTGCGCAGCACCTTACTTTAAAAAGTTTGGCGCAGGCCGTGAAGATTTAGCCAAAATCGCGGTGAAAAATCATTACAACGGCACACTGTCGCCCAAATCCTTTTTGAAAAAAATCATCACCGTGGAAGAGGCCTTGAATGGCCGCATGATTTCTTGGCCGTTTGGGCTGTTTGATTGCGCGGCGCAATCCGACGGCGCGGCTGTTGCCGTGATTACCAAGGCGAGTTTGGCCAAAAATTTCCGCTCTGATCCAGTGTATGTAAAAGCCGTGGCCAGCGGTTCGGCGGCCAATCCGCACACCGACCCAGATCACGATTTTCTGCGCTGGAAACCCACTGAAAACGCGGCTGCGGAAGCCTACAAAATGGCAGGCATCAGCAATCCGTTTAAAGAAATTCATCTAGCGCAGGTGCATGACTGTTTTACGCTCACCGAATTATTGGCTTACGAAGATTTAGGCTTTATCGCCAAAGGCGCAGCGAAAGAGCACATTGCCAGCGGCACCTTTGAATTAATGGGTTCCTTGCCAGTAAATACCGACGGCGGCTTAAAGACCTTCGGCCACCCCACGGGGGCAACCGGCGTGCGTATGCTGGTAGAAAATGTGCTGCAACTTCAAGGACGCGCAGATAAACGCCAGTTAAAAACTTCCCCAACAATGGCACTGACACACAACATCGGCGGCTTTCCTACCGGCTGCGCGGTGACGATTATTGGCATTGAGAAATAAGTGAAAACTTCCATCCTGCAAAAACTGCAACTGCTCGAACAACGCTGCGAAGAGCTGGCGGCACTGCTGGGCGATGCTGCCACCATCGCGCAGCAAGATAAATTCCGCGCTTACGCCAAAGAATTTGCCGAAATCGAACCCGTAGCATTAAGTTTTCGCGCTTACGAAAAAACGCTCATTGATATTAGCGACGCAAAAGAAATGCTCAATGATGCCGATATGCGTGAAATGGCATTGGATGAAATAAAAAGCGCGGAAAGCCGCCGCGACGAACTGGAAACAGAACTGCAAAAACAATTGCTACCGAAAGACGAAAACGACAGCCGCAATATATTTTTAGAAGTGCGCGCCGGCACAGGCGGCGACGAAGCGGCGATTTTTTCCGGCGATTTATTCCGCATGTACACGCGCTACGCCGATGCGTGCGGCTGGCGCATCGAAATTCTAAGCGAACGCCACGGCGAGCACGGCGGCTTCAAAGAAATTATCGCGCGCGTGACCGGCAGCAATGTGTACGCCAAGCTCAAATTTGAGTCAGGCGCGCACCGCGTGCAGCGCGTGCCGGAAACCGAAACACAAGGGCGCATTCATACATCGGCTTGCACAGTGGCGATTTTGCCGGAATTGGATGAAATTGAAGACAATGCCATAGACAAAAACGATTTGCGTATCGACACCTTTCGCGCCTCCGGTGCGGGCGGCCAGCATGTGAATAAAACCGACTCCGCCATTCGTATCGTGCATATTCCCACCGGCATTGTGGTGGAATGTCAGGATGAACGCAGCCAGCACAAAAATAAATCCCGCGCCATGTCGCTGCTGCAAGCTAAGCTATACAACAGCGCACTAGAACAGCAACAGCAAGCGCAGTCTAGCGAACGGCGTTTATTGGTGGGCAGCGGCGACCGCTCCGAACGCATTCGCACCTACAACTACGCGCAAGGCCGCGTCACCGATCATCGCATCAACCTAACGCTGTATCAGCTTGATGATATTTTGGCGGGCAATTTAGATGCTATTATTCAACCGCTAATTAACGAGCATCAGGCCGATTTGCTGGCAGCACTGGGTGGGGGGGACTAGAGAAATACTTTGAAAAAACTACTCCACTGAGCGTGTTGTGCGCACATCCATCGGCGCGGGCACTGGCTCATTGGCTATTGCCGCTCGCACACGATCAGCAAAACCCAATGAAGCACGCGGCGCGACATCTTCGCGTTTAAGCAGCGTCGATACTTTTTGATAGCGCTCCCAAGTTGCTCGCATTTTATCGTCCGTGCCCATTTCATTCAAAAGCGCCTGCAATTCCAAATCACTCGCCTCGTCATCCATCAATGCAGAAAGGCTTTCTGCACGACGATCAAAACTTTCTTTATCGGCGACGGACTCATCATGTAAAGCCGCATCCAAGTTTAAAACATCCCGCATAATTTATACTCCTACATTATTATCGCTGATAGGTTAGTTCATCCATGAGCATCTGCCCTAGGCCGTACACTTCACGTTTACAGTAGCCAACTAGAGAGCCAACAATACGCTGCTGATATCCACCGCATTAAGCGAAAGAAAACATCGACGCTCGCAAGCATTCTCCTTTTTTTACACGCGCTTTACTCTCAGGAAAACCCGCATAGCTGCACCGGAAAACCCGCATAGCAACAAAGCGACTTTGCCCACACGCAGGGATGTGGAACAATAAGATTATTTGAGAGATACTCACCCGTGGTAGACGCAGACGGCTTCCGCCCCAATGTTGGCATTATGTTGTGCAATACACACGGCGATTTACTGTGGGCAAGACGCGTGGGCGGCATGGACACATGGCAGTTTCCGCAAGGCGGAATTCTGGCTCACGAATCACCGGAAGATACGCTGTTTCGTGAACTGCATGAGGAAATCGGCCTGCTACCTAACGACGTGCGCATACTAGCCTGCACACGCGGCTGGCTGCGCTATCATTTGCCAGTGCGTTTGGTGCGTCGTCACCAAGACCCTTTATGTATTGGACAGAAACAGAAATGGTTCCTGTTGCAAATGCTCGGCGGCGAGCACACCATTCAATTTCACAACACACAGGAACCGCCAGAATTTGACCACTGGCGATGGGTTAGTTATTGGTACCCTTTGACGCAAGTAGTGGCTTTCAAGCGAGAGGTGTATCGTAATGCGCTGAAAGAACTGGCCGGCAGTCAACAAGCATTGGTAAGTCGACAGTGCGCCATGCATAATCTAAGCAACACCTCATAGTGACAACCTTAATACACACGGTAATACACGGTAGGATTTTGGAATGCTGAATGCCCTGCGCAAGCTGGTACAGGAAGTCAACGCGGCTGCGAACCTTGAGCAGGCGTTGTGGCTGATTGTCCAACGCGTACGTTTAGTTATGGCCACACAGGTGTGCTCCATATACCTGCTAGACACCATTAGCCAACGTTACATACTAATGGCGACAGAAGGACTGAACCGCGAAGCTGTCGGCAGGGTCAGCCTGAGCACCGATGAAGGACTGGTTGGCTTGGTGGCCAAGCGCGAAGAGCCCATCAACCTTGAAAACGCAGAATCACATCCCTGTTACCGTTATTTTCCTGAAACCGGCGAAGAACGTTTTCGCGCTTTTCTCGGTACGCCGATCATTCACTTAGGCAAAGTGCTCGGCGTGCTGGTAGTACAACAAACAGAGCGTCGGCGCTTTGGTGAGGCAGAAGAAGCTTTTCTTGTCACGCTATCCGCGCAGTTGGCTGCAGTCATTGCTCACGCAGATGCCACGCGCTCACTCAACCCTGTGTATCTGCACGGCTATCGCCCGTCAGCGGCGACCTTTCGTGGTGTCAGTGGCGCGCAAGGTGTGGCGATAGGCGAAGTCGCAGTTATTTACCCCGCCGCCGATCTGCAAGGCATACCGATCGTCACCACAGACGATGTTGAAGCAGAACTCAGGCACTTCAATTCGGCACTGTGCTTAGTACGCGCTGAACTGCAACAATTATCGGAACAGCTTCAACACCGATTGCGCGAAGAGGAGCGCGCCCTGTTTGATGTTTATATGGGCATGCTCACAGATAACGCGCTGGGTGGCGAGATAATTTCCCGCATTGTGCATCACTCCATGCAAGCGCGTTCTGCGCTGGCGCAAGTGATATTGGAGCACGTGCGTACATTTGAGGCGATGGACGATGCCTACCTGTGCGAACGCGCCACCGACGTACGCGATCTCGGCCTGCGGGTTTTGGCCGCACTGGATCAACAAAACCAACGCAAGCGCCGCACAGATTACCCAGAACGCACCATTTTGGTCGCGGAAGAACTGAGCGCCTCCATGCTGGGCGAAGTGCCTGAAGACCGCTTGGTCGGCTTGGTGTCGGTGCGTGGCTCCGGCTCCTCACACGTCGCCATTCTGGCGCGCGCAATGGGCGTGCCAACCATCATGGGCGTACAAGACCTGCCCTATCAACAACTCGATAAACGAGAAATTATTCTCGATGCTTACCGTGGCCGCATCTACACAAGCCCCTCGCCCGAGCTGCGCCAGCAATTTGAAATTATCGTGCGCGAGGAACGGCAATTCTCACGCGAATACCATGCGCTAACACCACTGCCGTGCGAAACGCTCGATCACGTACGTCTGCCGCTATGGGTTAACACCGGCCTGATGACCGACGTAGTACGCTCACTGGATCGCGGCGCAGAAGGTGTTGGCCTCTATCGCTCAGAAGTCGCTTTTTTACTTAAAGACCGCTTCCCCAGTGAAGAAGAACAGCGCAACACCTACCGTGAACAGCTATCAGCTTTTGCGCCAAAAATTGTCACGATGCGCACGCTGGATATCGGCGGCGATAAATCGCTGCCCTACTTCCCCATCAAAGAAGACAACCCATTTCTTGGCTGGAGGGGTATCCGTGTTTCACTCGATCACCCTGAAATTTTTTTGGTGCAGGTTCGCGCCATGCTCAAAGCCAGCGAAGACCTCGACAATTTGCGTATCATGCTACCGATGATTTCCGGCGTACAGGAAGTAGATCAGGCGCTTAAAATGGTACATCGCGCTTGGCACGAGCTATTGGAAGAAGGCTACAACATTATGTTGCCGCCTACGGGCGCGATGATCGAAGTGCCGGCTGCGGCTTACCAAACCCGAGAACTGGCTCGGCGCGTAGATTTTCTTTCGGTCGGCACCAACGACCTCACGCAATACCTGTTAGCTGTCGACCGCAACAATCCGCGTGTAGGAGGGCTTTATAGCAGCTTTCACCCCGCTGTTTTACGCGCACTGCAAAGCATTGTGCAAGACGCGCACATAGAAGGAAAAACGGTGAGCGTGTGCGGCGAAATGGCCGGAGACCCTAGCTCTGCCATACTGCTGTTTGCGATGGGTTACGACGTATTGTCAATGAACGCGAACAGCTTGCCTAAAGTAAAATCAGTGATTCGCAGCATGCACCTAAAAGATGCCCAACGATTACTGGCTGAAGTTCTCGCAATGGATGCCGCAGACACCATCAACGACCACGTGCTGGAGGCATTGACCGCTCTTGGCATCAGTCCGCGCTTATTGCACAGTAAGTCCGACTCCTGAGCGCTGATCACCACTTAAAAAAACAGCGGCATAACTAACGGAAACAAGACTTTTTGTTGACTATTGCCACTCAGCCCATAGAATGAGCGGCCTTGTTGACAGCGGCCATCTTCGACAAGACAAAAAAGTAAGATAACAATGCGGGAATAGCTCAGTTGGTAGAGCACGACCTTGCCAAGGTCGGGGTCGCGAGTTCGAGTCTCGTTTCCCGCTCCAGTTTGGCGCGGTGGCAGAGTGGTCATGTAGCGGACTGCAACTCCGCGTACGCCGGTTCGATTCCGACCCGCGCCTCCATTTACTGGTTTTAACGTCGATACATTAGAAAAAAACAAAGGCGCGCTGATGGCGCGCTTTTTGTTAGGTGGCCGGTAAAGTGGCCTGAATGTTTTCAGCGGCTGGCCACTCTGACCATTGCAACACGCTAAGACCGGGCATTGGCTCTTTGGTAATCACATCTGAAAAGTGCTCAAGGGCAAGGTGCACATAACGCAGTGTGACTTGGAGTGTCTGGTGGCCAAGGATTTTGTTCAGGATGAGAATGTCACCTGTTCATCATGTAGTGACTGGCAAAGGTGTGGCGCAAAACGTGCGTGCATTGCCTATCAGGCAGCTCTCAATCCCTGTTTTAACAAGGGCTCGCCCAAAAGCCTTGTAGCAATATTTGAATACAGAGCCTGTCTTGGTGCCTTCTGGAAGAAGGCTGAATAGTTCAGCGTAAAATTCAGCAGACACTGGCACTAGCCGTACACGGCTATTTTGGTTTTTTCAAACAAAATGGCGTTAGGCTTGTGTTTAACTTGCCGAATGGTGAGCTTTCGGCTTCGCTCCAGCGGCAGCCAATCGCTAGGCATGTCTTGGCCACCATGTAAACGTCGCGGCTATTGCTTTGTTTTAAGCCCGCCAGCAACTCCTTTATTTGTGGCATGGTCAGATATGCCAGTTCCTTTCCATCCAGTTTGATGAGTTTGATTTTCTTTAGCAGATTGTCTTCGCGCCATTTTCCTATTTCAGTCAGGGTGGAGAATGCGGCTTTGAAATAAGCCTGCTCGTGATTGATGGTGTTGTCTGTTACGCCCTGCGCCCTGCGTTCGGTACGGTATCGTACCAAATACTTCAGGGGAGAAGTTTCGCGCAAGCAAGTTGCCAAATCTCTCACAGGTCAACAACACCCACTGTTTGCGCTTTTCACCGGTTTTAAGTGTATTGCCATATAGATCAAACCACAGGCCGACAATATCCGACAGCTTTTATTGTCGGTTTTAGTTTCAATAATCTCGCCACGGTCTGCGCAATTGAGCACATTGCGCTCGTGCGTTATGGCCTCTTTAAGGCGGCTTTTGGCCTTTTATCCACAAATCCACCGCCTGTTTTGGTTCTGATCTTAAGCACATGTGGCCTCCGCAATTATAGCTAATCGCATAAATAACAAGACAGGAATACACTAATCAGATGAGCTACAGTCAAGACCTTAAAAAACGCGTGTTGTTGCATATCAAAAAGGGTAGCGGCAAGACGGAAGCAGCAGCATTATTTTCCGTTGGACGCAGCACGAT
>JAYVJM010000010.1:0-24545 GCA_043769275.1 Cellvibrionales bacterium
ATCCCTTCGCGCTTTGTCGGAAATTACTCATCAACGCATCGCGAGCCGCCTATGCAGAACTTCAGCAATTTAGGGCGGCTGCGTAACATCAGTTCTTAATATTTATAGCTTTCTGCTTTGTACGGCCCGTCTACGTTCACGCCGATATATTTCGCCTGCTGTTCTGACAAGCGCGTTACTACGCCGCCGAAACCGCGCACCATATGCGCGGCTACTTCTTCATCCAGTTTTTTCGGCAGTACAGTCACACTAATTTCTGCTGGTTTGAGTGCTTTTTCTAGGTCGGCAAATTTGCGCTCATACAAATAAATTTGCGCGAGCACTTGATTGGTGAAAGAGCCATCCATAATGCGCGAAGGATGGCCGGTTGCATTGCCCAGATTTACCAAACGGCCTTCTGACAATAAAATCAAAAAATCACTTTTATTTTTGCTGCGATAAATTTTGTGTACCTGTGGTTTTACTTCCTGCCACTGCCAGCTTTTACGCATAAACGCTGTGTCTATTTCGTTATCAAAGTGGCCGATATTGCACACAACCGCGCCTTTTTTAATGGCTTTCAGCATGTGTTTGTCGCATACGCCCACGTTGCCAGTGGTTGTCACCAGCAAATCAATGCTATCGAGTAACTGGCTGTTAATGGCATCTGCTTTACCTGTGTTAATGCCGTCAATATAAGGTGACACCACTTCGTAGCCATCCATACACGCTTGCATGGCGCAAATGGGGTCGATCTCGGTAATTTTGACGATCATCCCTTCTTGGCGTAGCGATTGTGCCGAGCCTTTACCAACATCACCATAGCCAAGAACCAGCGCTTTTTTACCTGCAAGCAAGTGGTCAGTTCCGCGCTTGACGGCATCGTTTAATGAATGACGGCAGCCGTATTTGTTGTCGTTTTTGGATTTTGTAACCGAGTCATTAACGTTAATAGCAGGCACTTTCAATGTGCCCGCTTTTAGCATGTCGAGTAGACGGTGTACGCCAGTGGTGGTTTCTTCAGTCACACCATGAATTTTTTCGAGCATTTTTGGAAATTTCTTGTGCAGCATTAGCGTTAAATCACCGCCGTCATCCAGCACCATGTTGGCATCCCATGGCGTGCCATCTTTGAGAATGGTTTGCTCAAGGCACCAATCGTACTCGGCTTCTGTTTCGCCTTTCCATGCGTAGACTGGAATGCCGACAGCAGCAATGGCGGCCGCAGCGTGGTCTTGTGTTGAGAAAATGTTGCAGGATGACCAGCGTACTTCTGCGCCGAGTTTAATGAGCGTTTCAATCAACACGCCGGTTTGAATCGTCATGTGAATACAGCCGAGGATTTTGGCACCTTTCAGAGGCTGTTTTTTGCCGTATTTCTCGCGCAGCGCCATCAATGCGGGCATTTCTGTTTCGGCAATCTCAAGCTCCATTCTGCCCCACGCGGCGAGGCTTATATCGGCCACTTTATAATCTGCATAGGGGTTTTTGGAGACGGCTTTCACGGTGACAGTTTTTGGGGATGACATGTTTTACTCCAGTGACAAATTAGGGTTAAGCGTTTATTCGTCGCCGTCGCATGACTCACGTTCGGCGTTGTTTTCAAGCTCGCTTTCAATGCGGTAAATTTCATCGAGCTGATCTTTCGCGGTCATGCACACGCCCAAGTCTTTGAGGTGTCCATTGCGTATGGAGTAAATCCATCCATGCACAGAAAGCGCCTGACCGCGCTCCCATGCATCTTGCACAATGGTGGTGTGGCAAACATTGTTCACCTGCTCAACCACATTGAGCTCACACAATAAATTCACGCGCTGTTCTTCGTGGGCAATGGCTTCCAGTTTGCCTTGGTGCTGCCGGTAAATGTCTTTAATGTTGCGCAGCCAGTTATCGATCAGCCCTAATTTTTGATTGTTCATGGCGGCACGCACGCCACCGCAACCGTAGTGACCGCATACAATAATGTGTTTGACCTTGAGCACATCAACTGCATATTGCAAAACTGAGAGGCAGTTGCAGTCGGTATGCACCACGATATTTGCGACATTGCGATGCACGAAAATCTCACCCGGCAACAAACCAAGAAGCTCATTGGCAGGAACACGCGAGTCCGAGCAGCCTATCCACAAATATTCTGGTGCTTGTTGCGTTGATAGCTGCTGAAAAAAATCTGGGTGTATTTTTTTTATATTCGCAGCCCAAGCGCGATTGTTTTCAAACAGCTTTGGCAATAACTTCATCTTTGCATTCCCTACGATAGTTCTATTTCTTGCAAAACCAATGCGATGCACTTTTCACGCTCATCAGCATCGTTTGCGCGCACTGTAACGTGCCCCAATTTTCTTGCAGGTTTTTCGTCTTTTCCATAGAAATGAACATGCGCATAGGGAATAGCAAGCAGTTTTTCCAAAGCGGGCAACGTGCCCACCAAGTTTATCAATGCTGGCGAACCCAAACAGCGCGTGCTCCCCAACGGCAAACCCGCCACTGCGCGCAGGTGGTTTTCAAACTGTGAAGTTTCTGCGCCTTCGATTGTCCAGTGGCCAGAATTGTGTACGCGCGGCGCAAATTCATTGGCGATCAATGCGCCATTCACATCAAACAACTCCAGACACAGCACACCGACGTAATGTAACTCCTGCAATAGTTTTTGAGCACAAATTTGCGCTGCCTGTTGCTGCGGATCGTTTTGTTTCGCACGCGAAATAAATAACACGCCGTGACGATGTTCATTTTCAGACAAGGTATAAAATTTTATTTCGCCGTCAATGGCGCGCACGGCGATAATAGAAATCTCGCGGGAAAACTTAACAAAGCCTTCCAGAATTAACGGCGTTCCGCCCAATTGCTGCCAAGCAGTTTCAATGTCGCCGCTATCGCGCAGCATAAATTGACCTTTGCCGTCGTAGCCAAAGCGCCGTGTTTTCAAAACTGCTGGCAGGCCGATTTTTTCAACAGCGTTCGATAAGTCTTCTTTTGAATCCACAGCGAAATAGGGCGCGGTGTTAATGCCCAATTTGGCAAATAATTTTTTTTCACTTAAGCGGTCTTGGCTGACTTCAAGTGCCGCCAAGGGCGGATAAACAGGTACTTTTTTAGCCAACTCCGTTAACACTGGGCTTGGCACATTTTCAAATTCGTAGGTGCAAGCATCAACATTCGCCGCAAAAATTGCCAAGGCCTTGCGGTCTTCGTAAGGGGCGCAAAGATGCTCGCCGATAATTTGTGCGCACGCAGAAGCCTCTGGCTCCCAAAATAGGGGCTTTATATCAAGCGGCACACAAGCCACGCCTAACATGCGCCCCAATTGACCACCGCCTAAAACCCCCAATTTCATAGAATAGCGAACCTCATAAACAACTGGCTTACAACGGAAGCCTAGGGTCAGGCTGCGCAAGAACCTGTTCTGTTTGGCGTGTACGGTAGCTCGCGTAAGCCACACGGTACGCCGGATATTTCGCACCCAGTATGCTGGCGGCCAGTAGCGCGGCATTGACAGCGCCGGCGCGGCCAATCGCCAGCGTGGCAACGGGAATGCCCGCCGGCATTTGCACAATAGACAGTAGCGAGTCGACCCCATTCAGCGTTTTTGATTGAACCGGAACGCCCAGCACAGGCAGGAGTGTTTTTGCGGCGACCATACCCGGCAAGTGCGCAGCACCACCCGCACCGGCAATAATAACTTCCAGGCTGCGCTCAGAGGCTGCCTCAGCATACGCAAATAGCTTGTCGGGCGTGCGGTGCGCCGATACGACTTCCACGCTATGAGGAATGCCCAGCTCCTGCAAAATATCGACGGCGTGCTGAAGGGTGTCCCAGTCGCTGCGTGACCCCATAATCACTCCGACAAGCGGCTTATTCTCTGTGCTCATTTCCTGCGCTGCCCGTAATTGAAAGCCGCGCAGTTTACTGCAAGCGCGCCATTAACTCCCGTCTTGCAAACAGGTGAGCAATTTTTCGTGAATGCCGCTAAAGCCGCCGTTGCTCATAATCAAAATATGCACAGGTGCCATACTCGCTGCCAATTGTGTGACTATCGTATCGATAGCTGTTTCCACGCTTGCGCCGTGGCACTGCGCGGCAATTTCATCTAGTCCCCACTCAACGTTGCTGGGCTGATAAAAAATCACCTCATCTGCCTGCTGCAATGCAGGCGCGATTTGCGCGCGGAAAACGCCCATACGCATCGTATTAGAGCGCGGCTCCAACACAGCAATGATTTTTTCAGTGCCCACTTTTTTGCGCAAGCCACTCAACGTGGTTTCTATGGCCGTTGGATGATGGGCAAAATCGTCATATACCCGCACGCCATCCACATCATATAAAAGCTCTAAACGCCGTTTAACGCCGATAAATTCACACAGCGCAGCACAGGCAGTCGCCGGCGATACGCCCACATGACGGGCAGCGGCGATAGCTGCCAGCGCATTGTTGACGTTATGCATGCCGCTGTGTGGCCAGTTCACGTCGCCCACGGCCGCGCCCTCAAATAACACGCGAAAACAAGAGCCATCTGCACGCAAACAGTCGGCCTGCCAATCACTGTTTGCTGTGCCAAATGTGGTTTGCGGTGTCCAACAGCCCGCCGCTATCACACTGTCTAATGCCGCACTGTTTTGCGGATAAATGATTAACCCTTCCTCAGGCACCGTGCGCACTAAATGGTGAAACTGTTTCTGAATAGCGGCAAGATCATCAAAAATATCAGCGTGATCAAATTCAAGATTATTTAAAATCAAGGTGCGTGGGCGATAGTGAATAAACTTGCTGCGTTTATCGAAAAAAGCGCTGTCGTATTCATCTGCCTCCACTATAAAAAAATCACTGCTGCCTAAACGCGCAGAAAGCGGAAAGTTTTGCGGTACGCCACCGATTAAGAAGCCAGGCTTCATGCCTGCGTAATCTAAAATCCACGCCAACATAGTGGCCGTAGTGGTTTTGCCGTGCGTGCCCGCTACGGCTAACACCCAGCGCCCTTGCAAAACATGCTCACACAACCACTGCGGGCCGGATGTGTAAGGCAGGCCACGGTTGAGCATGTATTCGATGGCGGGATTGCCACGGCTCATCGCGTTGCCGACGATGATTAAGTCGGGCGTAGGCTGTAGATAGGCGGGATCATAGCCCTCCATAAGCGTGATGCCCTGCGCGTGCAATTGTGTGCTCATCGGCGGATAAACACTGGAATCAGAACCACTAACCTCATGGCCAAGATCGCGCGCCAATATCGCCAAGCTACCCATAAATGTGCCACAAATACCAAGAAAGTGCAGGTGCATAAAAAATCCTTAGCGCAAAAAACGGGGTTGTTTTTTTGTTAAACCGTTGGGCATTTAGCCAAGAAACAAACGATAAGCTGGATTATTTGTTTCTTCCGCCCACGTGTAGCCTAGTGCGTTTAGCCAGTCGTCTAGCTGCTTGTATTCCGTGGTGGGCACTTGCAGGCCAGCCAGTACGCGTCCGTGAGCTGAGCCGTGGTTTCGGTAGTGAAACAGAGAAATATTCCAGCGAGTACCAAGGCTGGTTAAAAACTTCAGTAACGCGCCCGGGCGCTCTGGAAACTCAAAACGGAACAAGCGTTCGTTGTCGATGTGCGGTGCATGCCCCCCAACCATGTGTCGAATATGGAGTTTTGCTATTTCACTGCTGCTCATATCCAGCACGGAATAGCCTTTGTTTTTGAGGCTTTCTAGCAGGTCTTGGTGATCGCTGTATTTTTCAGTCCCCATGCTGTTGGCTGCAACTTGTACGCCAACAAAAATGTGCGCTTGCTGGCTATCTGCGTAACGGTAATTAAATTCTGTGATGCTGCGTTTTCCGAGTGCTGTGCAGAAGTTTTTGAAACTGCCAGGCGTTTCTGGAATAGCGACGGCTAATACGGCTTCACGTTCTTCGCCAATTTCTGTGCGCTCAGAAATATAGCGAAGGTGATCGAAATTGATGTTTGCGCCACTGTCTATGGCGATTAGGTTTTGATCTTGCGTGTTATTTTCGCGCACATGTTTTTTTAGGCCGGCCAGTGCGAGTGCGCCGGATGGTTCTGCAATGGAGCGGGTGTCGTCGAAAATATCTTTTATTGCCGCGCATATTTCGTCGATGTTTACGGTGATAACGCCGTCAATTGTTTTGCGCAAAATACGAAAGGTTTCTTTGCCGATTTGCGCTACGGCCGTGCCGTCGGCAAACAATCCTACTTGTGGAAGCTGAATACGTTTGTTTTTTTTCATGGCTGCATCAAGACAAGCGGCATCTTCCGATTCCACGGCAAATATTTTTACATCTGGCCGAAGGTATTTAATGTAAGCGGCAACACCTGCGCACAAACCGCCACCACCCACGGGCACAAAGACTGCGTGCAGGGCATCGGGATGTTGGCGCAGAATTTCCATGCCAACGGTGCCTTGGCCTGCAATGACATCGGGGTCGTCATAAGGGTGGACGTAGGTTAACCCTCTTTCTGCCATTAACTGGTGGGCGTGGGCAGCGGCTTCGTCGTATGTGTCGCCAAATAAAACCACTTTTGCACCGCGTGATCGCACGGCATCGACTTTAATTTGTGGTGTTGTACGCGGCATCACAATCACGGCTTTTACGCCTATTTTTTGTGCTGCCAGTGCCAGCCCTTGCGCGTGATTCCCAGCAGAAGCGGCAATAACGCCACGCGCCAATGCTTCGGGCGAAAGTTGACACATTTTGTTATAGGCACCGCGCAGCTTGAATGAAAAAACGGGCTGCAAGTCTTCGCGCTTTAACAGCACATGGTTTTGCAAGCGGCGTGACAACAACGGCATGGAATCCAGTGGTGTTTCCTGCGCGACATCATAAACGCGTGCATTGAGTATGCGTTTGATATAGGTGTGTGGCATGTAGTCCTCAACGCGGGGCTGGTTTGTTATAGATTGGGTCTTGAGGCGGGGGGCCTATATCCTCGATACGCAGAGGAAAAACGCCCTGTTTGCAATCATTAAAGTAGTGAAACAAGGTGCGTTTCATTGTACGGAAAGCGAGCTTTTGCCAAGGGATTTCGTGTTCGGCAAACAGCGCCACTTCAAGCGACTCATCTGTTTTTTGTGCAAACTCAGGCGTGAGTAATTGCGCACGGTGCAGCATATACACCTGCCCGATATGGGGAAGGTTAAACAGGCAGTAGAGTTCGCCCATTGTAACAACTGCACCTGTTTCTTCGGTTGTTTCGCGCGCAGCACCTTCGGAAACGCTTTCGCCTAGCTCCAAAAAGCCGGCAGGCAGCGTCCATAAACCGAGCTGCGGCTCAATGGCGCGACGACACAGCAATAGTTTGTCGCCGTCTGTGTCGCGGTAGACTGGAATACTGCCAGTGATGATGCGCGGGTTATTGTAGTGAATAACCTTGCAGCCACTGCATACGTGCCGCTCTCTGTTGTCGCCGTCTGGAATTTTGCGGCTAATGCTACTGCCGCAGTGAGAACAGAACTTCATATCTGTTTGCCGTTGGAAATAAAAGGTTATTCTAGCAGCCAGAGGCGCTCAAGGTTGTGAATGCGTTCTATCAAGGCGGATATACGAGTCGGAAGTAAAGTCTGATTTTTCAGCCAATTGTGCCAACAGTTTTTTTATCGGAGCGGCTACACCTACCGCTAGCGGGTTAGCGGGGTTTATCCAGCGTTCGTGCAATTGCGCAATTTTGTTCTGCGTGTACCTGGTCTGTAGGAGCATTGGGCTTATATCGAGATGGTAGTGGCTGAAACTGTGCCGCCAGCTAGGCCATTCCTCTATAAGTGCCGCGTGTATTAAGTCAAGCTCCGCCAGTGCGTCACGAATATTTTCGTTTTCTGCGATCTCGGGTAAACACCATAAGCCACCCCACAGTCCGGTGGGCGGGCGTTGCAGCAGCAGGATTTCACCTGCGGTATTGCGAATCATCAATAGTTTGACTGAGCGAACAGGCAAGCTCTTTTTAGGTTTTTTACTCGGGTAGTCTGCGATGCTGTTTTGCAAATAGGCCACACATTGTTTTTGAAGCGGGCAACGCTCGCAAGCTGGTTTGCTGCGGGTACATAGCGTTGCGCCAATATCCATGATGGCTTGTGTGTAGGCGCCTACTTGTTGCGTTGGCGTGTGTCCCTCAGCGTGCGACCATAGCTTGCGAGCAATCGCTAACTCCCCAGGCCAGCCAGCAATACCGTGAAAACGTGCCAGTACGCGCTTAACATTGCCATCTAAAATGCAGGCATGTTGGCCGAAGGCGATGGCTGCAATGGCTCCAGCAGTTGAGCGGCCAATGCCTGGTAGGGCAGTAAGGCTCTCAACGTTGCTTGGAAATAACCCGCAGTGAGTGTCGTGAATAATCTTCGCTGTACGGTGTAAGTTGCGTGCGCGAGCGTAGTAGCCAAGCCCTGTCCAGAGTTGCAGTACTTGGTCGAGCGGTGCCTGCGCCAAGGCGTTTACGGTGGGCAGCGCCGCCATAAAACGCTCAAAATAAGGGATAGCAGTGGCCACTTGGGTTTGCTGTAACATGATCTCCGATACCCATACGCGGTAAGGAGTAATGTCATGCTGCCATGGCAAATGTTTGCGTCCAGCACGCTCAAACCAAGCTAATATCGCGATGGAAAAGTCAGCGTCAGGCATTTACAAAAGCGTACAGTAAATACCTGTGTGGTCGCCGTGTATTTTGCTGCATTATTGCGCAGGTGCTGACAATAAAGCAGGTGCGGCGGCTGTTGAAACGCCCAGTTCTTCAGCTATTTTTGCCGCTGGCATATAACCTGGAAACAGGGTGCCGTCGGCTTTAAACATCGCTGGAGTGCCGTTAACGTCAAGCTCTGAACCCAGCTTATATTGAGCGGCAATAGGGTTGTTTTTACAGGTTTTGTCGGGTACCGATTCTCCGTCGATTACCTTGGCAAACGTGGCTTTGCGGTCACTGGCGCACCAGATGGTGCTCATTTTTTCTGCAGAAGAAGAAGGCACGCCCGCACGCGGGAACGCAAGGTAACGAACCTCAATTCCCATTGCATTTAGCTGTGCTACTTCGCCCTGCAGTTTGTGGCAGTAACCGCAGTCAACATCGGTAAACACGTAAATATGCGCTTTGGGTTTGCCGGATGGTGAAAAAATCACCATGTCTTCGTTTTTTACTGCGGCAAGCTTGGCTGCTCGTAGGGGGCGCAAACGTTCCTCGTCTATATTCACTAACTTATCGCCATCAATGCGAAACATTGTCCCGCTGATAAGGTATTTGCCGTCGGCAGACATATATAAAGTATCGCTACCGGCGACATCGACTTCAAACAACCCAGGGATGGCGGCAGCGCGTACATCACCTAAGGGTATTTTGGGTCGCGCATTGTGTAAGCTGGCATGTAACAAGGCGGTTTGTTTGGCATCAACGGGTGTTTTTGGCGTTTCAGGATTTGGTTTTGTAGTCGCTACCGCTGCGTAGGACAACGCAGAAACAGTGAGCATAATTGCGGCAAGTAACGAGGCAAAAATCTTCTTCATGGGGTCACCTTTTGCGTTTGCTTCGGCATTATGTGCTTGTTTCAAAAAAAAAAGGCGGCTTTCGCCACCTTTTTCTTTTTTTAATATTAGCCGAGTTTTTCTTTGATGCGCGCCGCTTTGCCGCTTAATGCGCGCAGATAATACAGTTTTGCCTGACGCACATCGCCACGGCGCTTCAGTTCCAGCCCAGCAATTAGCGGGCTGTGCGATTGAAAAGTACGCTCAACCCCTACGCCATGAGACACTTTGCGCACAGTAAACGCAGAGTGCAGGCCGCGGTTACGTTTGGCAATGACAACGCCTTCAAAAGCCTGTATGCGCTCACGTGTGCCCTCTTTGACCTTTACGCTGACAACGACGGTATCGCCCTGTGCAAATGCAGGCAAGATGCGGGTCATTTGGGCGGCTTCAATTGCCGCGATAATGCTGCTGTTACTCATGGTTTGCGCTCCTCAATATCACTGCTTACGCAGCTGTTTAATAAGCGCTTTTCTTCTGCGCTTAGTTGTTTTGCCGCCAGTAAATCTGGTCGTCTTTGCTGTGTTCTCACGAGCGCTTGTTGTAAACGCCAGCGTTTAATGTCTGCATGGTTGCCGGCCAGCAATACTGGCGGTACCGCGCAGCCTTCAAAAATCTCAGGGCGCGTATAGTGGGGGCAATCCAGCAAGCCTGCACTAAATGAGTCCTGTTCGGCCGATTCTGCGTGTCCTAGCGCGCCAGGCAACAAACGCGTTAAGGCATCTATTAGTACCATCGCTGGCAATTCGCCACCCGACAGCACGTAATCACCTATAGACCACTCTTCATCAACCTCCAGCTCCAGCAGCCGCTCGTCGATGCCTTCGTAACGCCCGCAAAGCAAAATTAGCTCATGCGACGCAGAAAAATTCTGTATCGCTTGCTGGTCGAGCTTTCGTCCCTGCGGCGAAAGGTAGACCACTTTTGCGCTTGTCAGTGCCGCACGCGCAGCACAAATCGCTGCTTGTAACGGTTTAATCGTCATCACCATGCCAGGTCCGCCGCCGTAGGGGCGGTCATCCACAGCATGGTGGCGGTCGCGAGTAAAGCTACGGGGATTCCAATAGTCAAGGCTAATCAACTTGTTATCAAAAGCCCTTCCAGCGATGCCGTACTCAGTTACCGCCGCAAACATTTCAGGAAACAGTGTGATGATGCCTAACTTCACCTGCTCACCTTCTTAACGCCTAACACTAAAATTCTGGATCCCAGTCGACCAGCATGGTCTTTGTTTCGAGATTCACGTCAAGTACGTGCACATTGGGCACATAGGGCAACAGACGTTGCCGCTTATCAATGCTGTTTTCACATGGGTCAACGACAAGCACGTCGTTAGCTCCTGTTTCCATCAAATTAGAAGCCCTGCCCAAAAGTTCTGGGTGGGAAGCTCCGTTAAAAACACTCAAGACCTGTAGGTTGATCAGGTCTTGCAAGTAAATTTCATCTGTAGACAGTGCGGGCATGTTCATTGAGTGGACCATAATTTCGTGCTGGCAATAGTGCGCAGCTACGTTACGGTCATCAACACCCTTAATATGTGCAACCCACCCTTTCCCGTGGGCGCGATAGCTATCAACCTCCACGGTTTTTTCTGCTTGACCCCCGTCGCGGCGTAATTTCCATGATGGAAAGCTAAAAATATGTTCAGGGCTGTCAGTATAGGCGTGGATTCTAACCCAGCCCTTCACGCCATAGACCGCTGTAATTTTGCCTATAACAAAGCTTTCTTGTGACAAAACTTGTTCGGCCACTGAATTTATGCGGCTTTTTCAGCCAATAGCCGAGAAACACGATCAGATAGCTGTGCACCGCGTGCAACCCAGAATGCCACTCGCTCACGGTTAACGCGCATACGCTCTTCTTGGCCTCGTGCAACAGGATTAAAAAAGCCAACATGCTCAATAAAGCTGCCGTCCCGTGCGCTGCGTGAGTCGGCAACAGCCATGTGGTAGAAGGGGCGTTTTTTTGAGCCGCCGCGTGACAGACGAATAATTACCATGTTTTCCGCTCTCTTAAAAAACTGTTCACAAAAAATTGCCCGCTGTGTTCATCAGGCATGGAAGGGCGCGAATTGTACGCCAAGTAAAAGCAGGATGGAACTCTCTTTGTTAGGTGTTGGGTGTGGTGGGGGCTGGGCATTCTTCTTGGCGATAGCGCCAGCGTTGATGTGACCACATCCAATAGGCTGGCTGGCGGTGAATTTGCTGTTCAATTGCCTGCATGTATAGCGCACTTATCTGTATGTTGTCGGTATACGGCGGGCTTACCAATGGTGTTACGGTGCAGTGGTAATAACCGCGCCGCAAGCGCTCTGTACCAACAAACAGTACGGGGCATTGTGTCAGGCGTGCGATACGGTCTGGGCTAGGCGAAATAGGCGTTTGTGTATTTAGAAAATTGACCCATAGCTTGTCATCTTGGCGGCGTGGGCTTTGATCCGCTATCAAGCCAATCGCACGCACTTGTTTGCGTTTTCGCAAAATAGTGCGGGCAGCGCCTTCCGCAGACAACATTTCAACGCCAAAGCGTGAGCGCATGGCTTTGAAAAATAAGTCGCTGTCTTCACTGTGCAGCGGTCGGTAGAAGGCATCAATAGGGAAGGGGCCGTACAGATTAAACGCCGCCAGCATCCACTCCCAATTTGCTTGATGAGCGGCTAATAGAAGGCAGGATCGTTTGGCGTCAAACAGTGTCTCTAAGTGTTCTCGGCCTACAATTGTCACTCTTTTGCGCAAATCATCTGTGCTCATGTTGGACAGCAACAGCATTTCAATGCCCACTTCAGCTATATGGATGTAGAAGTCTTTGCTTAAGCGCGTGCGTTCTGATTCGCTTTTATAGGGAAATGCACGCGCTAGATTGTCATTCACGGTTTTACGTCGGTAACGCGTAACATAAAACAGCACGAAATATAAGGGCTGCACCCATAAGTACAAAAAAGAAGCCGGCAAGTGCGCCAGCAGGCTAAGAATACGTAGCATGGTTTTGCGCGCACCTTGAACGGTCTAGCGGTGGGGAGTGGAGTATCTGTTTTTTGTATAAAGCTGCGCAAGCATGAAAAGCTAAAGTTGCTTTAATTTGCCGCAGAAGCCTATTTATACGGCTTTAATGCCAATGCGTCGGCTTCTTTTTTGCAGTCGCGAGTGGGTAAAAGTCCTTTGGTGCGCGCAACGGCTACTTCTTTTTTTGCAGCCGCAAGGTCTTCGTGAAAGTCGGCGTTGGTGTGCAATCGAGTAACGACTGCGGCGCCAAACAAGCGCCCTTCTTGAACATCGCTTTGCCAATGTACATTACAAACGACGCGGCTGTCCCCGAAGCTGCGGCCTCTGGCGAGAATTTGATTGGCGTGCACATCATCTATTTCGCTTAAGATAAGCGCTATTGCCCAGCCATAAGAGGCGTGTCCCGATGGATAGGATGGACTCGCTCTCAAAAGCTCCTTATCTTTAGGGCTGCAGACGGGCTTTTTATTTTTCACAAATGGGCGCTCGCGTTTATATTTAAGCTTGACGGAATCTGTACCCCAAATAGCGTCAATCATTACGCGGCGCATTAACAAGTAGAGGTGGGGCGTTTCTTTCTCTGTGATGCGAATGCCCAATGCACAGGAGAACGATTCTGCTACCTGGGGGAACGCTAAAATGGCATCCTGCGAAGCCAAAGTCCAACGCGGCGTGTCTTTTAGTACTAGGCTTTCCTTGCTTTTTTCATCATCAAGAGCTTGCGCAGCAGAGCCGCCCAAAGGCGGTGACGGCAAGAAAAAAAGGCCGTCCGGCGGCTTTTTATCTTCAAATAGGTAACCGTTAGGCACGCTTGCGCCAAAAGCAATAGCTGCGTGCCCTGTAAATGTTTTCATGGGTATGGTCTGCCCTGCCGAGCAAGTAAAGCAGATACAAGCGCATGTGATGGTTAGGGCAGACAAAACCAGCAATTTCGCACAGTGTTTTTTACTCATTATGTATAGGCCTCTATAAGTTATTGAAAAAATTGCGTGATCTTTTACAAAAAATCATGCGCCAATCGAAAAGTTTCATCATTAGGTCTTGCGTTTGGTTTCGTAGAGATGCTATTTAGTGCCACGCGAAATAAAGCTGCTCTTAAAAAGCACTGGGTTTAAGTGCCAGCGTCGCAGCTTCGGATTTACAGTCGTGCGCAGGACGGATGTTCTTGGCGCGAACGGCCGCTAGTTCCGCCCTAGAGGCTGCAATATCTGCCTGAAATTCAGGGTTGGTATGCATTTGCGCAACAATGGCTGCGCCGATAATACGACCCTCAACAACATCGCTGTGCCAGTGCACATTACAAACTACACGACTGTCTCCATATGCTTTGCCTCGAGCAAGAATGGCATTGGCGTTTTCTGGAGAAATTTCTGCCAAAATCAGCGCCCAAGCCCAGCCTGCAGCGCTGTGGCCTGATGGGTAAGAGCCGTTTTTCCCCAGTGCGTTTATCTGCTTGGGTATGCAGATAGGCTCTTTGTTCCAGAAGAAAGGCCTTGGGCGCCGGTAGTGTTCTTTGGTGGGTAGGAGCGCGCGCCATGTATCTACTAGAGAGCGGCTTAACATGTTGTAGATGTGCGGGGTGTCGTGCTCTGTAATATTAGCGTGCAGCGCACAGGACATCATCTCCAGTCTTGGTGCAAACTCAGGTACGGCATCTTTTGTTGCCAGCATCCACCGACTTGTGCCGCGCAGTAAAGCTGTTTCACGGCTGTAATACTCGTCGAGTTTTTGTGCGGTGGAATTTTTTGTGGGTGGTAGAGGTAGTAGCGTCGTGAAGTTTATCTGCTCTTTTGTCGATAAATATCCCCGTGGCGCTGTGTGAAAACCCCATTTGTTTAGCATTTTCTGTAGCGCGTCATCGCTTGGTTCGGGCGCGTTGGCGATTGGCTTGCTGCAATGTACGCAGTTAGATGCGCCCTGTGCGTTATGGGCTATGGACGCGAGGGCGATTGCAATACAGACAAAAAACGAAAGGGTAGCGCTGTTTTTTTTTGATCCGTTGCAAAAATATTTTTCACGAACATAAATTGTCACAATATGTCTTCCATCAAAAATCCCGCAAAGTTGGCCGCTATTGACGGCCATACAGCCAGTTTTTCTGGCTAGTGAGCGCTTTCTACACGTAAAGTTTGATCTGGTTCCACTGCAATAACGCGCACCTGGTGGCCGACCGGCATATCTTCTGCTGCGCTAACGCTCCAATAACCGTCATCCACCTGAATTCTGCCGCGTCCATTTTGGATGGCATCGCTGAGTGTAAACAGGTGGCCGACGTACTGGGCACTGCGTTGGTTTAGCATTGGCTCGTTTGGTTGTTGTGGGTGCCTGTGCTGATGTTTCCACCAGCCAAACGCACTGATTATCGCTGTAGCTGAAAACATTAATAATTGCCATGGCCAATTTAGCGAAGGAAAAACCCATACCATAATGGTCGTTAGTCCGGCTGCAAAACCTGCCCACAGTAGGTAGCCGCCGGTGCCGGCTAATTCTGCCGACAGCAACAATAAACACAGTGCTAGCCAGTGCCAATAATTTAAAGGGAGCCATTCGATCATTGCTGTCATCCTTGTCTGTTTGTGCTGCCTATGTCAGTTGTTTTGATTTGTTTGAATAGCTCGCCGATACCCGCTATTGAGCCGATAATCTGCGATGCTTCCAATGGCATCATGATGAGCTTGCTATTGGATGCTGAGGCCACTTTGCCCAAAGCCTCTACGTATTTTTGTGCCACAAAATAATTGATGGCGCGAATATCGCCCTGTGCAATGGCCTGCGACACTATTTGTGTCGCTTGAGCTTCAGCGGCAGCTTGGCGCTCGCGTGCTTCTGATTGTAAAAATGCTGCTTGACGTGCGCCTTCTGCCTCTAGTATTTGCGCTTGCTTCAAGCCCTCTGCTTCCAAAATCTCGGCTTGGCGTTTGCCTTCAGCCTCTAGAATCAGTGCGCGTTTATCTCGCTCGGCTTTCAATTGGTTGGCCATTGAATCGATCAAATCGCGTGGCGGCTGAATGTCTTTGATTTCAACCCGTGTAATTTTCAAGCCCCACGGGCTTGTGGCCTGGTCGATGGTACGCAGCAGACGCTCGTTGATTTCATCGCGACGCGACAGCATGGCATCCAGCTCTAATGCGCCTAGCACTGTGCGTATATTGGTCATGGTTAAATTGCGAATTGCCATGTGTAAATCAGCAATTTCATAGGTGGCTTTGGCTGAGTTAATCACTTGGTAAAAACAAATAGCATCAATTTTTACCATCGCGTTATCTGCGCTGATAACTTCTTGAGGGGGAATGTCTAGCACCTGTTCCATGACAATAATTTTATTACTGACGCGGTCGATAAAAGGAATAATGAAGTTGAGGCCTGGGCTTAATGTTTCGGTGTAGCGGCCAAAGCGCTCTACAGTCCACTGAAAGCCTTGCGGTACAGAGCGTATGCCTTCTTTCAGCAGATAAATCGCAAAAGCGCCCAGTAACCACGGCACGAGAGTCGCTATAGACATAGACATAAAAAAACTCCTAACAAGGGGTGCAACATACTAGCAGCTTATCGCTCTACCCATAAACCGGCTAACGGAAAATAGAGCGCGCAACGAATGGGTTGCGTTTCCAATGTGGAAAACAATACGTGGTAACGCTGTAACTGCGCGCTGTGTGTGGCGAGCTGATTTTGCAAAAAGTCTTTGATGTTTTCATTGTGTGCAGGCGTTGTGGATTTGTAATCAATAATCCAGCGAGTGTTTTGATCGACAAATGTCCTGTCTATTACGTGCGTGCCGTTGGCATTCGACAATGCCAATTCACATGCGCTGTGTTGATGGCGGTTGTTCAGTAACCAGCGGCCACGTTCGTCGTCGATCATGTTCTGCACGGCAGCGATGATGAGCGTGCTTTGCTGATACGCTTCTTGGTTATCTAAACCCTGCGCTAGCAATTGTGCTTGCCAAGCTGTTTGCTGAGATTGTAGGTGAGGAGCTGTCCAATTATGGATGCCGTCTTCGGTAATGCGGCACAGCAGTCTATGTAAAAGCGTGCCGGTGATACGCGCCAACGTGTTTACACGGCTTTCTATGGCGGGGCGGTTAAGCGGGTTTTTCGATTCTTGTTCGGCATTTTCGCCACTAAATTCGTGGCCACGCCACGCGGCCATTAGCGTGCTGGGTGTAACGACAGGTTGGCGCCAGTCAACGGGCAGGCGTTGCAGTTGCGTCAGTGTTGCGCCTGTATTGTTTCGTTGCGCATCATCGTCATTTTCTGTGTCGTCGATATTTTCTTCCTCATCAATCTTCGTGTTTTTTGTAGTTGTGCAGCTCTGCCACTGCTGAACAGCAGCGGAAAAGCTCGGCCAGATACTGGCCAGCATCGTGTTTTTAGCCGGCTTTAACTCGCCAGTTTTTTTGTCTTCTGTCACGGAGCCTAGCAAATGCAGGGTTTTAATGGCGCGTGTACAGGCCACGTACAGCACGCGTAAGGTTTCATTGTTCTCGCGTGTTTTTTTCAGTGCGCTCAAATAGCTGTAAAGCGTATTGCCTGTTTTTTTATCCGCGTTGTTATAGGTGGATGCTGAAATTTCTGGCAAAAGGTCGATCAGTAGTCGTTCTGTATTTGTGTTTGCGTCTTCATTGGCTGGCTGAATATGCTCGTGCCATAGTAAGAGAGGCGTGTCATTCATGCCGGAATTTTTCCCTAAGCTCGGCAAAATAACATGATCAAATTCCAATCCTTTTGATTTGTGCATAGTCATGATTTGCACCGGATTTTCAGAAGGGTTCATTGATGCGGGAGCGGCGTAAAGTTTATCGAGTGCTTGCTGAAAAAGCGGCGTATCAAAGACAGCTCCGCCTTGTTCATGCTGTTCAAGCAAATCAAAAAACCGCAATGCTTCGCTGTGGTCTTGTGCCTGCTGCAAACTTTCTATCCCGCCCAAAGCTTGCCATGTGCCCTGCACGTGTTGCCGCAGTGTTTTGCGGTGTGCGTTATCTATACTGGCTCGCAATATTGGTACAGTGCGAGCAAAAATCTTCCGCGCATCACTGGTTAGTTTCTCCACTTTTTCCCATGCGTTTATGCTGCGCCATAGTGTTTGATTGTGTTGTTGGCGATGTAAAGCTATCGACAATAAATCAGCGTTTTCCAGCCCAAACCACGGAGTGCGCAGTAAGGCCATCCATGCCATTTCATCAGTGATTGAAAGCAGCGAGCGAGTTAGTGTAAGTGCATCCAGCACAGCCATTTTTTGTGCAAGTGGCTCGATGTCTGTCGCTTGAAAAACAATGTTGCTCCTACGCAGTGCGGGCGTAATGTATTGCAGTACGGGGCGTGAACGCACCAGTATGGCGATACTGTCTTCTGGGTTTTGTGCGCGTATAGATTGAATGATTTGCGCTATCTGCTGCGCTTGTAATTGTTCTGTTTCTTGTTTTTGTGCTTTGCTGCCGATAAATCCGTAACAAGATACGGCATTGCAGGGCATTGCTTGATGCGCAGCGACGGACGGATAATAAAGTGTGGCACCAGTATTTAAATCTTCTTTTTTGGGAAATGCCTGCGCAAATGTACCGTTTACCCAGCGCACAATATTTTCTTGTGATCTGAAATTAACCGTCAAAAACGCAGGAATTAAATGCATCGTACCTATGCCATGTGCGCGCGCTTTCATAAAAATGCCGACGTTTGCTTCGCGAAATCCATAACAGGATTGCATGCCGTCACCCACAACAAACAGCGTGCGACCGTCATTGGCCTGCCAGCCTTGTGTTAGACGCGCCAGTAAATCGTACTGTGGTTTTGCTGTGTCTTGAAATTCATCCACCAGAATATGCTGAATGCGGTAATCCAGTCGCAGCGCGAGATCGGTAGGGTTTTCATCGTCGCCTAGCGTACGTAAAGCCGCGAGAGCTATTTCAGTGAAGTCGCTTTGCTGCTGGTTGCCAAATAAAAGCTTTAATTGATTAGTTGCATAGAGCATAACGTGCGTGATGTGCTCCAGCGTGCTCCATTGTTTGTCGGTGTATTCTGGTATGGGCAGGCGGGTTATTACTTGCAGATTTTCTAAAATATCGCCGCGTTCATATAAGTCGTTTAGCAAAGTAACAAATGCGTTTTTTTTCTCTTTCGCTACGGCTTTTTTTTCTTTCGCCACATCTTTATCGGCTGGGAATCCTATGTCTTTATCAGCTTTTTTTCGCCATGTTCCTTTGTCCGTCAGAAAAAAACCGGCCAGTGCTTGCCATTGCGAAAGCGCGCCCGCATCAACTGCTGGCAGTTCTTTTATATCGATTAATCGAAGTGTTGGGTATTCAGGCTTGTCGCGCAAATTATCAGCGGCAAAGCGCATGAGTGGCAGTAATCGCGCGCTGTAACAGCGCAGCATTTTTTGTGTTGGCAGCAGCGTTTGTTCAACTAGTAAGCGTGTATTGTTTTGCAGGGCTTCGCGTTGCTGATAAGCCGCTGATAAATGCGGCCACCATTGCTCGCGTTTACCTAATAATTTTGCAATCAAGTTTTCTGCTTTGTTGTGGTCATTATCTAGGTGCAGCAGAAAATCTGTCAGCGCAGGGTGTAGTGGTTCATCCGTTTCCAGCGCACGCAAGGTATTGCGCGCAGCTTGCGTGTACAAAATGTCCGCGTTTTCTGTCGTGTTCGGCACTACACCCAGTTGGCTTTCTAAGCCCATCGACATGCTTAGTTTTTGGCAAAGGCTGTCGATGGTCATGATCTGTAAGCGGCCGCTATTTTCCAGCAAGAACCAATTGCGGTTTTGTGCGTTTTCCATCGCCTTTCGCGCTAAATCCCACGTTTGTGCTTTGTGGCTATTGATAGGCTTTTCATCTTGCGCAGACTTCAGTGCTTTGAGGATGCGGTGACGCATTTCATCTGCTGCTTTGCGTGTAAATGTGATGCAAAGTATTTCTTCCGGTTTTGTGCAGGACGCGAGTAAATTTAAAAAACGGCGCGTTAGTAATTCTGTTTTGCCTGAACCGGCTGGTGCAGTTACAGCAAAAGACTGCGTAATGTCGAGCACTTGTTCGCGCGTACTTGCATCAACAGGTACATCAATAGGCGCATCCATTGGAGGCGGTTTTTCGCCAACATGACTCATGGTGCATCCTCGCTTGCTGGCATATTTATTTCCGGCAAACGCTTGAGCGCCTGCCAATGACTGCTGTCGTTTCCTTTGTCGCACACAGTGCTCACGCCTTGCATAAATTGCGCTGCGACTTCAGATAATTGCTCTTGCCAGACGTTGATTTGTGCAGACCATTCTGAAGAATCCATAACGGCACTTTCATCTTTTTTATGTTTTTTAAGCCCTGGAATCTCCTCCAGTTTTCCAATGCCGACATAGGCTGATTTTTTATTGTTGATGTGCGCCCATGCGATGCCGCTCACGTTGGTGTATTGGGTGGCATAGAGCGGTAGCTGTGGTTCAGTCGGTGGCTCGTCAAACCAAGCCTGTCTGCGCAGCGGAGTTTTACCGGTTTTGTAGTCGATGAGCAGATGGCTCCCGTCGCGTAACTGGTCTATACGATCCAAGCGCAGCGTCATCGGCAAGCCATTTAATTCAATATTTAATTCGTGTTCCTGTGCGATTACTGTGAAATCTGTGCGCTGCTGTTCCTGCTGCAGCCACAGTGGCAACAATCTTTGCAGACGTTTTTTTTCTACACCCCATGCGTGTTTAAGATCAGGTTGTCGTGAGCTTTGTGTATTGATAATTAGCGTAATGCAGTCGCTCAATGCCTCGTTTATTTGTTGTAATGATTGTGCTTTTAACGCTGCGCTACTCGGTATTTTTCCCCAAAATAATTCCAATATTTTGTGAGTGGCGTTACCTCGCTCCAGTGCAGAGATTCCGTGTTCTGGTTCGTCGAGCGTATCAACGCACAAGCGGTGTTTCGCAAAGGCATCGAAAGGGCAAAGAATTTGTGTTCTCAGTAAGCCAAATCCGCCTTTTATATTTTTAATTTCTTCATTTGAAACATTCGGTGCAGTGCCTGTATATATTGTTTGCAGTGCGGTTTTTGTTGGTTTTTCTACCGAGTTTTTCTTTTTGAGTAAATCTTCACTTTCGGTTTTTGTTAGAAAAGACCACAGCGGACTTATTTCTTGATGGCTGTCGTTGTCTGTTTTCGCAAAAGAGCAAACAAGCACTTCAGTGCTGTGCAGAAAGCGCAATGTTAAGTTTTTCGCGTAGCTAAATTCTCGTTCAAAACTAGCGTGTGGCATGACGTGCTTGCGCTGCAGTGCAATAGGCAATAGCGGGTCTGGTGTGGGGGATTGCGGCCATTGTTTTGCGCTCATTCCGCACAGCCACAGGTGCGTAAAATGCAAGCCGCTGGCCTCCAGAATACCCAGCACTTGTATAGGAGATTGTGCTGTTTTTGGTTGAAAGCTGTGGTCTTGTGCAATGTCTTTAATCCATGATAACGCTGTGTGTAGATTGATTGCGCCTAGTGCCACATCGAGACAAGCGAGTTCATGTAAACACTGTTGCCACTGCTCAACTTGCTGGTACTCAATACTGTTTAAGCGGCGCGAACCTGGCCAGCCGGTTGCTGTTAGTACGCTTGCAAAAATCACCGCCCAACGTGCAGGTGTATGTGTGCCTGAAGGGGCTTTTATATCGCGCAGTGTATTGGACAGCGGCTGCATATCTTCGTGTTTGGCAAGCAGTGTTAGCGCGTGTTTTGCGCTCAAGGTATCTTGTTTATTTTTGCGCCACAGTTTTTCAATTTTTGCCCGCAAACTTTCTTGGCTTTCATCCAGCCAAAAAGGGGAATGTAATAGATATAACAAGGTTTGCAGCGGCCATTTGTGTTGTTGCAGATTTAATAGTTGCAATGCGGTAAACACTATCGGTTGTTGTGCAAGTGATAGTCCGGCGGAGAAGTTAATGGGTGCGGTGTAGATTTGTGTTTCTGGCAGCAGATAATGTGGCTCTAATACTTGCATCAATTGACGCTCAATTTCGCGGCGACGGGCGCTTAAATCAGGGACAACTAAGGCGATTTTTGCACTTGCGTTTTCTTGCAAAATATCACGCGCCCATTCTGCAAAAGCTAAAATTTCTTTTTCACTAGATTCCGTTTCTGTACGTAAAGTTGTCGTTGCGCGAGCTAAGTCGGTGTCGACTTCAAGTACGTTTTTAGTCGCGGCGTTTAAGAGTTTTTGGTGCGCTGGCGTGATGGATTCAAATCCGCACAAGACAATACTTTTTTCCTGTGGAAGCGCCTTGTTTTCCCATGCATGCAGTAAGTTTTTTGGTAAATCGCTATTGCTGCTGGTGCCAAGAGCGCGGCATTGATTGGCAAAGTTCGTCATCCATTTTTTTAATGCGTTTGACGCGGGCAAGTCTTCGGTTAACGCTTGTGCTGAAAGCTGCCAGTGGCAGAGTTTCCTATAGCTACTGCTCGCTTGTTTTGCTAGCGCGCGCGTGGGCGACAGCAAATTGGAGAGGCCAATGTCTGCATCAACGGCCTTTTGCCATAACGCAAGCTCCTGTGATGGGGAAAGCAGCCATTGTATGGGCGCGTTGCCGCTGTCTACCCACGATTGCCAGCACGTTAATAGCCAATCTTCCATTGCATACACGCGCGGCGTTAACCAGACGGGGGCAGTCTGTTTTTCTGTATAACAAAGCTGAATGTGCCTAGCCATACGGCGGTTTGGCGTAAGGATCAGCGTTCGTTCGTTTAGGTGTGTCAGCAATGCCGTGTTAAGAGTGAAAAAGGTGCTCATTTAATGCTCAGCGATTAGGCCGTCCTACAGGCGCGTTTTTTTGACTGGAGAAGGTAAACTATACGGGCATGAGGCAGGTGGTTGGCGGCGATGTCCCGCATTCTAGCAGTCGGCTGCACCACAAAATGCATTCGCGTCTTTATAAAACACAAGTGAGAGCCATGTCTGTTTTAGGAAAGTTTATTACCATCGAAGGCGGAGAAGGTGCAGGAAAATCGACCAATATCGTGTGCGTGGAGCGGTATTTACGGGATAAAGGCATCAAGTTTATTAAAACACGTGAACCAGGCGGCACTCTCTTGGCGGAGGAGGTGCGGAAGCTCTTGTTGGCGCAGTATGATGAAAAAATGTCTGAAAAAACAGAGCTTTTGTTGATGTTCGCTGCGCGTGCGCAGCATATTCAGCAGAAAATCTTACCCGCCCTGCAAGCCGGCTTGTGGGTTGTTTGTGACCGCTTCACAGATGCCACTTACGCCTATCAAGGCGGTGGTCGTGGTTTGTCGGAAAATATTATTGCAGCACTGGAGCAGTTGGTACAGGAAGGCCTGCAGCCCGATTTAACGCTGCTGCTGGATGTTGATGAGGCGGTTGGCTTGGCGCGTGCGGGTACGCGTTCAAAGCCGGATCGTTTTGAGTCTGAAAACACCCGTTTTTTTGTGCGTGTTCTTGGTGTTTATCGGCAGCGTGCTGTGCAATATTCGCAGCGTTTTCGCGTAATTAATGCAGGGCAAGAGTTGGAAAATGTACAGCGAGACATCATTGTAGAGTTGGAGAAATTTATGGCGGCTCATGGCAACTAATTTGACAGCGTTACTGTCTTGGCAGCAGCCGTTATGGCTTGCGCTGTGTGAGCGTCGCGATCATGATCGGCTGCCGCATGCGCTTCTTTTACATGGTGCGGCGGGCATAGGAAAAGGGCAGTTGGCGCGGTTTTTGGCGGCTTCACTTTTGTGTCAAAAGCCGTTGCAGTATTCGCCTTGTCAAGAATGCCCTTCGTGCAGATTATTTGCAGCGGGTACGCACCCTGATTTTTTTTTGGCGCATGCTACTTATGGCGAGAGTGATGTTGCCGATGAGTCAGATGAAAAAAAATCGCGTAAGACCAAAAAAACCGCTGTAAGCAAACAGATAAAAATAGATTGCATCCGTGATTTAATCCACTTTAGTACACACGCTGCGCATCAAGGCGGTAGACGGGTCGTGATGATTGAGCCTGTAGATGCGCTTAATCATAGCGCTGCCAATGCCTTGTTGAAGACGATGGAAGAGCCTGGCTCTGACTTATTCATTATTCTTGTTGCGCAGCAAGCATCGCTCTTGTTACCAACTTTGCGCAGCCGTTGCCAAGCTGTTTTTTGCGCCACTCCTCATTTTGATGAGGCGCAATCATGGTTATGTTCGTACATCTCTGCTGAGCGCGCACAAGCGGCGTTGTTGTTTTGCGCAGGCGCACCTTTGCGCGCTTTGCAGGCAGTTAACGATAACGACGACATCCGCTACGGTGAGATGTTGGAAATACTAAGAGCGAGTCATGAGTGGGGCATGAACTATGTGAGTGCCGCAGAGGCATTAGAGAAGTTGGGCGTAACGAAAGTCGTCGATTGGTGGTTGGCTGATGTGCATCAGCAGTGCAAAAAAACGCCGCAAAAAAAATGGCTACAGTTTGCCGATTGTTTATTGATTGCGCGCAAAAAAATACACGGCACCAGCAACCCAAATGTGCGCTTGTTGTTAGAGGCTTTACTGATTGAGTGGCTTGTTTTGATTTAGTGAAATTTGGCATTGTTTTCCGTTTCTTGTTTGCTGAGTGGATGTTTGGTCATCTTTCACTAAGCTGCGAAATATCTTTCCGGCGCAATTAATAACTGATGTTACGCAGCCGCGCTAAATTGCTGAAGTTCTGCATAGGCGGCTCGCGATGCGTTTATGAGTAATTTCCGACAAAGCGCGAAGGGATTGAGCTTTTTTTGATGCTCAGGCATTCGAGCTTGAAGGCGGCGCAAACAGACATCAATACGTGATTGCTTTGGGTTCGTGTCGTCCGTGTAGGCGACTTTGCCAAATTAGCATTGGACTTCAAAGAGTTATGAAATACCTCCACGTTCCACCGTTTTTTGTAGGTCGTGGTGATAGCGTCATAGTCACAAGTTAAGTCACTGCAAACCAGATGCAATATCCCCGTGCTACCGTCTTTGTTTGTAAAGATTTGGCGAACTAGAAGGACGGCTTTCGCATAACCTTTGAGCCAGCCTTGCACGGTGGTTTGCTCTGAAAAATTGAGTTCATCTACTCGGATAAAACGCTTCTTTTTCCTGTCTTCTTC
>JAYVJM010000011.1:0-4326 GCA_043769275.1 Cellvibrionales bacterium
GCAAATCAATAAAAACCACATCACCCAACTGCTGCTGAGCGTAATCGGTAATGCCGACGCTAACGCAGCCATCTTCTTCACAGCAGGCCCACTGGTGGGTAGCAAGGTACTTGATATCGCTGGGGTAGCTCAGATGGTTTGGCGTTTCCATAAAAACTCCAGCGACGCAGGGTTGCGCATAGTAAATCGAAATATCGGCGGACAAAAGCATCCGCGGTGATCATCTGCGTTAAGCCACCTTACTTTGGTGCGGCACTGTCGTCGATTTTGTCAGGCAGCTTACTGGTGGCTTCCATCTGGTTTTGCCGCAGGATAGTTGCCAATAGTGGATTACAGTTTTTTATTTTCACCTCACCCTGCCATACGCTGCCCCGTGAATACTCTCTAAAAAAGCAGGTATTGGTGCTGGGTTCATAATTTTCTATCCACAAATTGTCTTCTTTCCACGAGGCGGACAGATGGTGCTGGCCTTTGGGTACAGTGACATCCATCACGCCGCCCCAACGTTGAACCAGTACATTTTCAAAATAAAAGTGGTAATAGCTGTAGCCGCCCAACAACAGCACGGCCGCGACGATAAATGCCGCCTGCCAGTGCTTCCATTGATAACCGATAATCCAGATGAGGCACAGCGTGGTGGCGATCACCGCCAGCCAATACAAATACGTGGTCATAAATAGCCCCTCCGAATAAGGAGCGGCAGCTTACCATAATGAAGGTTTTGTCTAGACAAGAAGTTATTTATAGCGAATCAGCCTGTCGCGCAAAGATCATTTTCCCTTCAAGCCGCGCCATTTAGCGCGGCAATTTACTGACATTGTCGCGCAGGTGTTGTTTGTTGATGGTGCCAATCACCGCACAACTGGCCGCCGGATGCGCAAACACCAACGCCAGCGACGCGCGCACAGCGTCGTCGATATCCGCCGCCAAATGGCCGCTGGCCAGTGCTTTTTTGATCAACGCGCCTTTTTGCTGTTGCTGGCAATAATCCAGCACGGCCTCATCGTCGCGCTCATTGAGGTTGTAGGTCAGCATCACCACGTCGGAATGTTGCGCCGCAAGCAAGCCGCCTTCCAGGGTTTTGGTCGACATTCCAAAAGCACGCAGCCAGCCACGTTGTTTTAAATCGGCCAAAACATCGAGTGCGCCGCTGTTGATAATCGCCACGTCATTGCCGTCTGAATGCAGCAACATCACGTCGATGTAGTCGGTGCGCAAACAGCGTAAGCTACGCTCAACACTGTTAATAATGTGCTCGGCTGAAAAATCAAAAACGGATTCACCGTCGATAAATTCCTCGCCGACTTTGCTGCAAATCGTCCAATATTGCCGATCGCCGCGCAGCAGCTTACCTAAGCGTGCTTCGCTGTTACCGTAGGCGGGCGCGGTATCCAGCAAATTAATGCCCAAGTCTTGCGCTAAAAACAACAGTGCGCGAGCGGTGTCGTCGTCGGGTATCGCAAAGGCTTCAGGGTACTTCACGTTTTGATTGCGCCCAAGCTTCACGGTGCCGAAACCCAGCGCACTTACCTCGATGCCGGTTGAACCCAATGGCCGATAAAACATCTATAACGCCTCTATTTTGGATTGCCACGGCGCAAGAGCCACCGCGTGCATACGCGGAAAACACGCGGGCAATGTATCGGACGCGCGCGGCTGAATGTGCTGTTCGTTCAAATATTGCATCAACCGATTGCCTAGATTCGGCACCAGCGCCAACTTGGTTGGCCAAGCCACCAGACAGCGCGGCAAAGCTTCTGCTGCTGATAAAAAAGCATTGTCGGGGCGCGTTACGCCAGCCTGTTTTGGCTCCGCACGATCCACCCGCAAACAGGAATAACGCGCACCCGTCCAGTCCAGCCAAGGAAACAGCGCCTGCAATTCTTGCTGCGCACGCTGGATAAGCACATCAGACGGCATCAACGCGCCCTCTTCCGCCAGTTGGCCACCGAGATACCACACGCTGTCATCGCCATCTTTGTGGCTTGAAATGGTCAAGCGCGGTTTGCTATCGCGGTCTACACAGTGTGCAAATAAGGCACTGTGGTTTTGATGCCGCACGATCACTTGCTGTAAAGGGCGCAGTTGCATTGGCGGTTTGTCGATGCCGAGCTTTTGCAGCAAATCGACATTGCCAGCACCCGCCGCCAGCACACAAAGGCTGCTATCTATTTGATAACGATAGTTTGCCTGCGTGAAACACAAGCGTGCACCGTCATTGTGTTTTTGCAACTGGGCGTGTTGCCAATCGATGCTGAAAATACGCGCCAAGCAATTGTCGCGTAGATTGGCGATCAGTGAGGGCGCGTCGATCACTTGGTCATTCAATTGATACAACGAACCCTTGAATTCAGGGCTGTTAAAGATCGCAGGATAATGGATTTTCTCTAACACATCGACTCGCCCGCGCAGGGCTTTGCTGGCCAGAAAAGCGGTGAGGCGCGAAGCCGTTGTGGGCAGTGACCACAAATAAAACTGCTCGCTTAATACGTGGGTGCGGCGCAGGTCGACATCACCCGTGCCGGCAAGACACCTCTGCCAGTGCGCGGGCATATCCGCAATGGCTTCCGATGCGCCAGAAAGCGCACCGGCCAGCGTGTATTTTACGCCGCCATGGATCATACCCTGCGAGGCCACACTTTGATCTGATCCCAAAGCCGTTTGCTCGAACAAAACCGCGTTGTAGCCCGCATTCACAGCGCGGTTGAGCAGCCACAAACCGGCCGCACCACCGCCAATAATGACGATGTCTACAGAAAGCGAGGTGTGTTCTGGCGATGTGGCAGGCATAAAAGCTCCTTGTGTCGTGGCATTATAATGAGCCTCGCCAAGACTCGTACATGATGCCGCGCATACTCTACACCCTTGTTTACGCTCTCTGCCTGCCGCTCATTTTATTGCGTCTGCTGTGGCGTTCGCGTTTAGCGCCAGCCTACCGCCACCGTTGGCTGGAGCGTTTTGGCATTTTTGCACCGCCGCGCGTTAATCGAGAGCAGCCGATCATCTGGCTGCATGCCGTGTCCGTCGGCGAGGTGCTGGCCGCTGTTCCACTCGTAAAATCCCTACAAAAAAAGCACACACAATGGCAGTGGGTACTTACATCAACAACACCGACCGGTTCTGAGCGCGTGAAGGCTGTCTTTGCTGACGACGTTTTCCATGTGTATGCGCCCTATGACCTGCCCTTTTTTGTACGCCAATTTTTGCGGCACGTTAAGCCATCGCTGTTGATTGTGATGGAAACCGAGCTGTGGCCAAATTTGCTGCATGTTTGCAAAACACAACAGATTCCCTCGATTGTGGCCAATGCACGGCTGTCTGAAAAATCCTGTCGCGGCTACGCCCGTTTTGCACCACTGACACGGACCATGCTCGACGATGTGAGCCTAGTAGCGGCACAACAGCACGCCGACGGGATGCGTTTTCTGGCCTTGGGTTTGTCGCCTGCAAAATTACACATAACCGGTTCGATCAAATTTGACCTTTTGCTTGATGATGCAATTCGCGCACAGGCCGCCGTATTGCGTGCACAGTGGACACTACAAGACCGGCGCGCCGTGTGGCTGGCGGCCAGCACCCATCCTAGTGAAGAAAGTGTTGTTTTGGCGGCTTTTTCCGCTCTCAAAAAACAGTTTCCCGATTTGCTATTGGTGTTAGTGCCGCGCCACCCTGAACGCTTTAGCCCTGTAGCCGCGCAGTGCGAAGCCGCCGGCTGGCGTGTGCTGCGGCGCAGTAGCGGAAAAGCCGCTAGCTTGGAAACGGATGTTGTGTTGGGCGACAGCATGGGCGAGTTACTGGTGTTCTACGGCGCAGCAAATATGGCATTTGTCGGCGGCAGTTTGGTGCCGGTCGGCGGCCATAATTTAATTGAACCGGCGGCGTGGGCGTGCCCTGTCATTAGCGGGTCGCATCTGTTCAATTTCGCTGAAGTTGCGCGATTACTGGATGCAGAGCAGGCGCTTATCCGCGTTGAAAACAGCGAGGAATTGGCGGTCGCGGTTGCGCGCTATATGATCAACAAACAAGAAGCCACGCATGCGGGGTTAAACGCACAGCGTGTGGTAGAACAACATCGTGGGGCGCTTGTGTGCTTGTGTGCGGTGATTGAATCATCCTTACTGCCCGTAAACGGACGTTCGCCCTGAGTGGCTCGCGCAGCGGCGTATCGAAGGGTTTTCCGTGCTCAATGGCCGCTTTTAAGATTTACTGTAACTGGACATGTGCTATCAATTCTGGACACCAAACCTTCAGGCAACTGCCAACGTTATCGTCTGAATTATGAACACGCCTAATCTAGCTACAGCGTTTGGTGTGTTGTTACTATTG
>JAYVJM010000012.1:0-8776 GCA_043769275.1 Cellvibrionales bacterium
GCAGCACCAAAAGTGCTCAACAAATAGTCGGTGTATAAATCAAGGTCGGCTTTTTTCATTCGGCAAGCTTATCAGGGGAGGGTTGCGTAACATCAGTTAGGAGAAGATGGGTGCTGTCGAACATTTTTAATTTTGGGTTGGCCGTATTGTTCAGTAACATGCTCAACTTTTTGGGTAGGTAGGTATGCGTTATCACGTGTACGGAATAGGTGCGGCACTGGTTGATACAGAGATTGAAGTAGAGGATGCCGATCTTACGCGGCTTGGGATTAGCAAAGGCCACATGACGTTAGTGGATGCGCAACGCCAACAGGAGCTGCTCAATTATTTGGCCTCGCATCTGTTGCTTTCAAAGCGCACCAGTGGCGGCAGCGGAGCTAACAGCATTATTGCTGCCAGCCATTTCGGTGCACGCACATTCTATTCTTGCAAAGTGGCTAACGACGACAATGGTCGCTTTTATCTTAAGGACATGAAAGAAGCAGGTGTGGACTGTAACGCTCAAGACAAGCATATAGATGTCTGTACTTGTTCTGGTCTCTGTACCTGCATGGACGTTACTGGAAAATGCTTGGTGCTGATTACGCCAGATGCCGAACGCAGTATGTTGACGCACCTTGGTATTAGCGAAACGATTGCCAATGCAGCACTGGATATGGATGCAGCAAAAAATGCCCAATTTGTGTACATTGAAGGCTATCTTGTGACATCAAAAACTGGCAGAGCCGCCGCTATTGCCTTGTATTCACACGCGAAAAAACACGGTGTGAATACAGCAATTTCGTTATCAGACCCTAGCATGGTTGAATTTTTTGGCGAAGGCTTGCGCGAAATGATAGGCGATGGCGTTGATTTGTTGTTTTGCAACGAATATGAAGCACAAAAATTTACGGGTACAAACAATATAGATGCCGCTGCGCAGGCACTAAAAGCATACGCAAAGACTTTCGCCATTACCTGTGGCGCACGCGGCGCTCGAGTCTATGACGGTCAAAACACGCATCATATTGCCCCTTACGTTGTGGCTGCTATCGACAGCAATGGTGCTGGCGATATGTTTGCGGGTGCTTTTTTGTACGCCATTACCCACGGCTACTCCTATGCTGATGCGGGTCGACTCGCTAGTCGCGCCTCGGCAGAAGTGGTTAAAAACTACGGGCCTCGACTGCCTGCAGAAAAACACCGCGAGTTGTTGCAGGAAGTCTTTAGTTCTGCGGTTTCGGTTTAGGCTGCCATAGCACCTCAAAGTCAGTATTTTGGAGACGATTCAAAACGCGTGCGCATACAAAGAGCCAGTCGGATAGGCGATTAATATACTGGCGTAGCGGCGTGCTTAACGGCTCATTGCGGTGCAACGCAACCAATAAACGTTCTGCTCGGCGACAAACAGCCCGCGCTAAGTGGCAGTGTGCGCCGGCAGGTGCTCCACCTGGCAAAATAAAGTTTTTAAGTGCTGGTAAGTTGTCGTTGTATTTATCTAATATTTGCTCAAGCCAAAGCACATCGGATGTGTCTATCAAACAAAAAGAAGGCATAGCTAGCTCACCACCCACATCAAACAGGCGGTGTTGAATTTTCGAAAAAACACGACGCAGATCATCAGGTAGTGTTTGCGTCAACATCAAGCCAATTACGCTATTTAACTCATCAATTTCGCCCATGCAGGCCACGCGTAAACTGTCTTTTGGTACGCGCTCACCGTCGCCCAAGCCAGTTGTGCCATCGTCGCCTGTGCGTGTGTAGATTTTTGATAAACGGTTGCCCATACTCTCGCCTTTTTCAAAAATGTCCATTCTCTGTAAAAGCATCGAGGCAGGCAATGTGTCATGGTTGGTTATTCAACAGGTAAGAAAATCAGCGGGTAACAAATGGAAGAACAATGTCAGATAACAACGATTGATTTTCTCCGTCATGGCCAATGTGAAGGCGGTGATGTTTATCGTGGCAGCCTAGATGTTGAGCTAGATAAAGTCGGCTGGGAGCAGATGCGTGCGGCAGCGGCAGGTGGAAAGTGGCAGCGCATTATAAGTTCGCCATTGCAGCGTTGTGCCGCATTTGCCGCCGAACTTGCCGATCATCGGAGCGTGCCTTTGCATCTGCAAGATGCTTTTCGTGAGCTCCATTTTGGCGATTGGGAAGGGCGTGAAATTGCGGGAGTGTGGGCAGAACAGGGCGTACAAGCAATGCAATTTTTTGTTGATATACGAGCTATATCACCGCCTAATGGCGAGAAGTTGAGCGACTTTAAACAGCGAGTTGTCGCAGGCTGGAACGCACTTTTGGCGCGACACAGCGGGGAGCATGTATTGCTGGTCGCGCATGGCGGCACTCTTCGTATTTTGCTTGCTGAAGTGTTGGGAATGCCACTAGAGCGTATCGCTACATTAGATGTTCCCTACGCATGCATAAGCCGCGTGCGCGTGTATCGCCATGAAAATCATGCAGATTTCGCTATGTTAACTTTCCATAACCGTGGTGTTTTTCATGAAGATGCACAGCTATGAAAAATATGCTGAGTGAACAAACATGGGCTGATTTACATCGGCGCTTAGTCGAAATTGAAACGCGTTGTGCGTTTCAGGAAGACACCCTGCACGCACTAAACGCACAGTTGGCGCATCAACAAACACTTATTGAGCAACAGCAGCGGATGTTGCAAGCGGTGTATCAGCAAACCCAAGATTTACGCGCCGCACAAGCGAGTGATACAAACACACAAAGTGGACAGGAAAAGCCGCCGCATTATTGAGTGGGTTTTTGGCTCGAAAGCAACAAATCAAACGCGTGCTGCACTACTGTTTTTCCATTGATGCGCACGCACAAGGTATGGTTCCCTGCATGCAATGTACGCGTACTGAGCGGTAAAAAGGCATGTTTTTTTGATAGGTGTACTTGGAGTTCTGCGAAGTTTTTTTCTGTCCACTGGAAAACTTTTTGATTGTGCTGGCCATTTGCGCGTAAAAATCCAATGACGTATTCGATACGTAACAGCCCAAGCGCTTCCGTGCTTTGCAAGCATAGTTGCATTGTTAGATTTTCGCCCATACGAATTTTTTCAGGACAATGAAACGCATTAGCAGATACATGTGTAGCCGTTTTATAATCAAAAAGTGCTAGCGCGTTTGCATTAGTTTGTTTTAACAAAGTTCGACAGGCGCGCTTAAGTATCCAATCGGTGTGTTGATGTTTTTTTTGCCATACGGCCGCCAATTCAAGTACAAGCTCAGGGTGGTTTTTAGCAATGTCATTGAGATTGTTGGCCACCGATTTGCGCACATAAAGGCTTTCATCCCTCTGAAGATTTTCCAGTATGCGAAAAATAGGCTGGGGGTTTTGTTGTAGTGTAGGCAAAAAAGTTGCCCAAGGTAGGCGTGGCCTGCATCCCTCACTCGCTAATCTGCGCACATGATGGTTTTCATGTTTTGACCATTTTTCCATTTGCGCCATCATGCGTTTTTGATCGGCACGAATAAATGCACGCACAGCAAATTCTGAACTCGAAAACTGTGTTAGATATTCCAGTGCATTTATAGACTCACGCCAATGACCCAAGCCATACTGCTCTACATAGTCAGGAAAAAACATGCCGTGATAACCGCCAAACGATTGACATATTTCCTGAAAAATATTTAAGACTTGCTTGTAAGGCAAGTCGATTTTCTCATGTAAACAGATCGTGATGTGTCGCATACGTGCTTTTAATTCGCGAGCATGCCAATGCTCGTCTTGCACTGCACGCATAAATTCCTTTTCATGGAATGCGCTGTGCGCTTTTTTCAATGCGTGCGCCAAGTGTTCGATATAAGCATCGTCGTACTTGTTTTTGAGCGGAGTAGCCATATTGATTGCGGTATCCACATGGGTTTAGAGTAAAAAGAAAATGGCAGATTTATTGTGAATAAAACACCAAGTGATGTGGTATTTGATGATTTGGCAGAACGCTTTTCCCGCAAAATTTACGGATCAAGAAAAGGGGATTTACGTTTAACTCTGTTGTGGGATGATTTGCTAAAGCACATTCCAAGTATCTCCAGTAGTAACAGGCTAAACGTGCTGGATGCGGGCGCTGGCTTAGGGCAGATGAGTATAAAATTTGCGCAAGCGGGGCATTGTGTGACGCTGTGTGAGCCTTCAAAAAGCATGCTGGGCTTGGCGCGTGAACGAATTAATAACTGCATGCCAATGCAGGGCATGATTACTGTTTCACAGAGCAGCATACAAACACTGGACGCAAATAATTTCACTACAAACTATGATGTGATTGTTTGCCATGCTGTTTTGGAGTGGTTGGCTAAACCCCTGCCAACGCTTCTCGAATTACTGAAGCAACTGAAGCCAGGAGCCTATTTTTCACTGGCTTTTTATAACAGAGAATCCATTGTTTTTAAAAACTTACTAAAGGGGAATATTCGGCGCGCCATGAGTAACAAAGCAGGCGAAGAGGGTGGTTTAACGCCACCTAATCCACAATCTGCGCCTGATGTTTTAGCTTGTTTAAATGAATACGGATTGTGCGTTATCCATGTAAGCGGCATACGCTGCTTGAGTGATTATTTGCAGTCGACAACTGAAATAAGTACTGAGGACTTATTGATGGTTGAGCGCGAGTTAGGGCAAAAAGAACCGTATAAGTGGCTTGGGCGTTATATCCATGTGATTGCACAGCGGCCAAATTGACTTCTTTTGTTAGAATAGCTGCCTCTCTAATGCTGGAGTTTGACGTGACCGCCCACCACGATCTGCATGATGTACTGCAAAATATTACGCCAGATGTTTATGCTTCCCTTAAACGTGCAGTGGAATTAGGCCGCTGGCAAAACGGCACGCGCCTAACTGATCCGCAGCGAGAGCTGTGTTTGCAAGCCGTTATTTATTATGACGCTCGTCAAAAGCCAGAGTATGAGCGCGTGGGGTTTATTGCTCGAGAAAATCATACGCATTGCGGCAGCGAGGGTAATGAAAATCACGACAATGATAAAAATCGCTGGAATACAGAGCTGTTACTTGCATTTAAAAGCCAGTCCAGCAACACGTTAAAACACTAAAATCAGATGAGCTCTTATATTGGCTGTCTTAACAAAATGCTTATTACGGCGGGAAGCCCTGCGCAATATATTTTGCCGCTGGGTGATTTTCGCTTACCACTTAATGCCGTGATAGGTAAGAGTATACGTCTACGGCATACGGGCATTATTCGTTGCACACACTGTCAGCGAAAAACAACAAAAAGTTTTAATCAGGGCTACTGTTTTCAGTGTTTTAAAAAACTGGCGCAGTGTGATGCGTGCATTATGAGTCCGGAAAAATGCCACTTTTATCAGGGTACTTGCCGTGAACCGGCATGGGCGCAGAGCCACTGTTTGACCGACCATGTTGTGTACCTTGCAAATTCAACTGGCATAAAAATTGGCATTACACGCGCCACGCAAATGCCGACGCGCTGGCTCGATCAGGGAGCGATACAAGCACTGCCTATTGCGCGTGTTGCTGAGCGTTATCAGTCAGGTTTACTGGAAGTCCTCTGTAAAAATTTTGTGGCTGATAAAACAAATTGGCGTGCCTTATTACGCGGTGATACGGCAAGTATTGATTTAATGCGTTTTCGTGAAGTGTTATTTGAGCAGGCGAAAACCGGTATAGAGCACTTGCAGGATACATTTGGGCTTGCTGCTATCCAACTGCTGTCTGATGAAATGGAACAGCAATTTTCTTATCCGGTTAATGCGTATCCTGAAAAGATCAGTACATTCAGTTTTGATAAAACCCCCTTGATTGAGGAACAGTTACTTGGCATCAAAGGTCAGTATTTGTTGTTTGCAAAAGGCGGGCTAAACATTCGTAAATTTACGGCTTACGAAGTTGAAGTTTCACTGTAGGCATTTTTTTCGTTAGTATGCAGGGAATAAGTAATGAAAGAATCAACAGCGCAAGCGATTTATCTTAAAGACTATAAGTCCGCCAATTTTTGTATAGACGAAACACGTCTCAACTTTGACTTGAGCGAAGCCGTTACAACGGTGAACGCGCGCTTAATTATGCGGCGCAATCCAGCAGGAGAAAAAGATGCGACGCTGCATCTGGATGGTTGCGAATTGGAGTTGTTGCGGCTCGCCGTAAATGGTCGAGAGCTAAAGGAAAACGAATACCGTATTGTGGGAGACAAGCTGCATATAGTTGCAGCTTTGCCAGATGCCTTCGAGCTTGAGTCCACGGTTAAAATAAATCCGCAGTTAAATAAATCACTGGAAGGTTTATATAAGTCGCGCACGATGTTTTGCACACAGTGTGAAGCCGAAGGCTTTCGAAAAATTACTTATTACCTGGATAGACCTGATGTCATGTCCATGTTCACCGTAACTATTGCGGGTGACAAGTTGCGTTATCCCGTTTTACTGTCCAATGGTAATTTGATAGACAGTGGGGAGACGGGTGACGGAAGGCACTGGGCAACGTGGCGTGATCCGTTTAAAAAGCCTTGTTATTTATTTGCATTAGTTGCTGGCAATTTGCCGTTTGTAGAAGACGCTTTTGTGACACATTCTGGAAGAAATATACTGCTACGAATTTATGTTGAAGAAAAAGATTTAACGAAATGTGATCATGCAATGCTCTCGTTAAAACGGGCTATGGCATGGGACGAAAAAGTGTATGGTCGAGAGTACGATCTTGATATTTACATGATCGTGGCCGTGGACGATTTTAATATGGGAGCAATGGAAAATAAGGGGCTCAATATTTTCAATACGTCTTGTGTATTAGCCTCTCCTGAGATAACCACAGACAAGGGATTTCAACGAGTGGAAGGCGTTGTTGCACATGAATACTTTCACAACTGGTCTGGCAATCGTGTTACATGCCGAGACTGGTTTCAGCTAAGTTTAAAAGAAGGTTTTACCGTATTCCGTGATAGCTGTTTTTCGGCTGACATGGGCTCGCCGGTTGTTAAGCGTGTAGAAGAAGTGAACCTTTTGCGCACTAGTCAATTTGCAGAAGATGCAGGCCCTATGGCGCATCCTGTGCAGCCGCCTTCTTATATTGAAATATCCAATTTTTATACGGCTACTGTTTATGAAAAGGGTGCTGAAGTGGTGCGAATGCTGCACTGCTTGTTGGGCTCAAAATTATTTCGCTCAGGTACTGATTTATATTTTGAGCGTCACGATGGGCAGGCAGTTACGATTGAAGAGTTTGTTAACGCGCTAGAGGATGTTTCTAAACAAGACCTTACACAGTTTCGGCGTTGGTACACACAAGCTGGCACACCCGTTTTGTCTGTATATGGCCAGTACAACGAACAGGAAAAAACCTATGTTTTGGGCGTGATGCAAAGCTGCCCACCCACACCCGAAGCGCGCAATAAAAAACCATTTTATATTCCTCTCTCAATGGGGCTATTAGGTGATGCGGGAAGTTTGCCGTTGCATCTGCGTGGAAAGCCTAGCCATGACAGCGAAGACAATACGTCCATTGTGCTGGAAATAACCGAAGAAAAGCAGCAGTTTGTATTTGAAAACGTGATGGAAAAGCCGGTTCCATCCTTGCTGCGCGGGTTTTCTGCGCCAGTGAAATTAACTTATCCATACACACGCGATGAGCTTGTTTTTTTGATGAGCCGCGATAGTGACGGGTTTAATCGTTGGGAAGCTAGTCAGCAACTGGGAGTGCTTGTTTTACAAGAGTTATCTGCAAATGTTCTACAAAAAATACCGTTGCATCTTGACCCCAAATTGATAGAAGCGTATCGCACTTTATTGACGGATAAGCGTCTTGATGCCGCCATGGTCGCTTTGATGCTTGAGCTTCCTAGCGAACTCTATCTGGCGGAACAGTCGCCTCTTGCGCATACAGAGGCATTACACGAAGCGCGCTTGTTTGCTCGCAAAACATTGGCGCGTGAATTAAAAATAGAATTTCAGGCTGTGTATAAGAGGCTCAATATTATTAAAGCCTATCATGCTGATGCGCAGGATATAGCCGAACGAAGCTTAAAAAATATAGCACTCGCTTATTTGATGCTGCTAAATGAGTGTGATGTTGTTGAACAATGTTTGGCGCAATACAAAGAAGCAAACAACATGAGCGATAGAGGCGCTGCACTTTCCGCGCTCATGAACTGCGATGCGAGCTTTGTTGCGCCGATACGGGTTCAAGCTCTGGAAGAGTTTTATCGTCGGTGGGAAGATGAGCCGCTGGCAGTCAACATCTGGCTGCAAATGCAAGCAGTATCTCGACTGCCTGGCGCTTTAGATCGTGTTGATGCCTTGCTCAAACATCCGGCATTCGACATCAAAAATCCGAACAAAGTTCGTGCATTGATAGGCGCATTTAGCACACAAAATCTACTGTATTTTCACGCGCAAGATGGCGCCGGATACCAGTTTTTGGCGACTAAAGTGCTTGAAATTGACTGTTTTAATCCGCAGCTCGCTGCGCGTTTGTTGGCACCATTAACGCGATGGAGAAACATGCCGACGATAAAGCAGGAAAAAATGCGAGGCGAGTTACAACGTATTTTGCAAAGCGGCTCGCTGTCTGCGGATGTGTTTGAAGTGGCCAGTAAGTCTTTATAGTGCAAGTCGCAGCAAACATACACTTTTGGCGAAATTTTCTGTTGGACGCAGCACGATCTATAAATGGCTGTCTGAACCTGATCATCATCAACCCAGCAAGCCGGGCCCAAAAGACAGCCGAAAATTCAAGCGTTGTGCCTTGCGTCAATTGCTGGAAGCTAATCCTGACATGCTGCAAAAGGAGTTGGCCGCGCATCTCAATGTGA
>JAYVJM010000013.1:0-16845 GCA_043769275.1 Cellvibrionales bacterium
ACGCGATAAAGCAGCGGCCATGCGCTTTTTTCACAAGGCAATGTTGGCCAACGGTTTTCCAGAAAAAGTTACTATGGATAAAAGCGGGGCAAACAAAGCAGCCATTGATGAAATGAATGGCTCAATGAAAAAGCCGATGAGCGTGCGTCAGGTAAAATACCTCAACAATATCGTCGAGCAAGACCACAGGGCGGTAAAACAAATAACGAAATCCATGCTTGGCTTCAAGTCATTTTACGCTGCGAAAAGTGTATTGGCTGGAATCGAATTAATGCACATGATTCGTAAAGGTCAACTGATGCTCCAGGGCACAGTAGAGGTGTAGTTTGCCGATCAGTTTTATGCATTGGCTGGCTATAAGTCCGCCTGATTTTAGGCTCGCAGGCAATATGCTTGGGTGCTAACAGTTAATGCGACAGCACCCTTTGTTCAGCTCCATGTGTGGCTGGACAAGACTCCCGCTTGACACATAAAAACTCACTCAGTAGAGTGCGCGACTGCCTTGGCTTATCGTTGCCATGACAGGCCCGGGTGGCGGAATGGTAGACGCGCTAGCTTCAGGTGTTAGTAGCTTATGGCTGTGGAGGTTCAAGTCCTCTCCCGGGCACCAATTCAATGTGGTTCCGTCGCATTAACTGTTAGGGTTCTGTCGCATTAAATGATGTCACTGAGTCAATCAGATAAACTGCTGCCTTTGAAAAGAGAGTAAGTTTGTATGTTGGATACCAAAAGGATGCGGTTCCCGTTAGATGTAATTTTGGTTTGCATTCGTTGGTACGCAGCCTACCCATTAAGCTACCGCCATCTTGAAGAAATGATGCAGGAGCGTGGTGTGTTTGTCGACCACTCTTCGATTAATCGCTGGGCGATCCGATTTCTGCCGTTGCTTGAAACAGTTTTCCGCAAGAACAAGTGCCAAGTGGGCGGCAGTTGGCGTATGGATGAAACGTATATCAAAGTGAAAGGTGTAAAGCAGCCATTGATGAAATGAATAGCTCAATGAAACAGTCGATGATCGTGCGTCAGGTAAAATACCTCAACAATATCGTCGAGCAAGACCACAGGGCAGTAAAACGAATAACGAAATCCATGCTTGGCTTCAAGTCATTTTACGCTGCGAAAAGTGTATTGGCTGGAATCGAATTAATGTACATGATTCGTAAAGGTCAACTGATGCTCCAAGGCGCAGTAGAGGTGTCTTTTGTCGATCAGTTTTATGCATTGGCTGGCTATAAGTCCGCCTAATTTTAGGCTCACAGGCAATATGCTTGGGTGCTAACAGTTAATGCGACGGAACCCAAAAACCCCACTGTTCTACCCCATGTCTATTTTTATCAGGATAGGTCGATGTACGTGCTTGCCGCAAAGTAAAAGGGTTGTTTAATCCGGTGGCGTGCGTATATTGGGGTGAAGTGTTTGAAAAAAGCATTGACAAACAGAACGTGGCGTACAACTCGTTTTACTCAATGGAGAGCTTAGGTTGTTTCGCTGTTTTACGGGTTGTTTGTGATTTGCGCAATGCATTCCGCAAGCGCAAATTTGTGCTCGCCCTACTTGCTAGGCAGGCCAGTATTGCGAGACCGATCTGCGTTGTGGTTTCTAGCTCAAAGATCAGCGCAGCGTAATAACGCACTCAAGAGGAGTTATTTATGCGAGTAAATATCAGCGGTCACCATCTTGAATTGACACACTCCCTTCGGAGCTATGTCACCAGTAAATTAGACCGCCTCGAACGCTATCACGATAAAATAACGACTACCGATGTCACTCTATCTGTCGACAAATTGGAGCAAAAAGCAGAGGCTCGCTTGCACGTGCGAGGAGCCGATTTATTTGCTGATTCCGTATCCAACGACATGTATACAGCCATTGATACATTGACTGACAAACTCAATCGTCAACTAATTCGCCATAAAGAGAAAAGCCTAGGTCAGCGTGGCTAAATGTTCACGACTTATGATTCTACATTCCCCAGTGAAAACTGGGGTTCTCATTTTTTGTAAACAACATTTATTGCTCAAAATCATATGTGTACTGCGCCCGAGCTGAATCAAATGCAAGACGCAAACGCAACGGATCGAATGGCGACTTGAAAAATCCATGGTAATGCGCCCGTGGATTAATCAGCACGATATTCCCTGAGTGCTCAATTAAATAATTGCCCCCGTCGCCTGACACTTTGGCAAATGCCACATTCAGATCAGTAGCGACTTTTTGCAACGACATAAATTCACCTGTCACACCAGTAAAGCCCGTATTGAAATAGCGCACATAATCACGCAGCTTTTCTGGCGTATCACGTGTTGGGTCTACCGACACAAAAACAATCTGCACGTCTTTTTCGGTATTTTCTTTTTGTAATTCCGCGTAAAACTTATTTAACACCCCCAACGTGGTCGGGCAAATATCGGGACAGTACGTAAAACCAAAAAACAGCAGCGTCCATTTATTTTTGAAATTTTGCGGCGTGAATGCTTTGTCATTTTGATCGAGTAATGAAAATTCACGAAAAATACGCGGCTTATCAAACATAATTGCGCCGTAATTTTCCATTTTCTCTTTATTGAAAATGGTTGGTTTCAGAAAGCGATGCACGAAACCCGCTACCAAAACCGTCATAAACAACATGATCACTGTCACGGTTATTTTTACACGGCTGATGTTTTTCATGCGCTGACGGATACCTCTTAAACTACTTTTTCATCCCCGCATAGGCGGCATGGGCAACAGGTAGTGATCGCTCAACATAATCACGAACAGTGCCATCAAGTAAATAATGGAATACTTGAACGCATCCATACCTGCATTTTTTTTTCCGCGATACAGTTGAACAGAGCGATATAAAAAACCAAAACCCAACACCAGCGCACCAATTAAATAAAGCCAACTAAACATACCGGTCACGAATGGCAACAAGGTAATAGCAATCAGCATCAGCGTGTACAGCACCACGTGCAATGCTGTAAGTTTTATGCCGTGCGTCACCGGCATCATCGGAATTTTAGCTTTGGCGTAATCATCGCGGCGATGAATGGCCAACGCCCAAAAGTGTGGAGGAGTCCACGCAAAAATAATCAGCACCAGAAGCAGCGCATGACCCTGTATTTGATCTGTGACAGCAGTCCAGCCCAACAACGGCGGCACCGCACCGGCCAAGCCGCCAATAACGATGTTTTGCGGTGTGGCGCGTTTCAAAAAACCAGTATAAATACCGGCATAACCGATCAAGGCGCCGAAGGTCAGCCACATAGTCAGGTCATTCGTAAATATTTTAAGCACCAGCATTCCGCTAACACCCAACACGGCAGCATAAACAATGGCATGAAAATTACTGATGCGACCTTGTGCCACAGGGCGATTCATTGTGCGCTTCATGGTTAAGTCAATATGCTGATCGACAATATGGTTGACCGTGGCAGCGGAAGCCGCGCACAACGCAATACCAAAATTGCCAAAAATCAGCACCTGCCACGGCACCATGCCAGGAACCGCCAACAACATACCAATCAGCGATGTAAGCAACATGAGCGCCACAACATTAGGCTTGCACAACTCCAGATAATCGCGCCATAGCGCACCAAGTGAGTTGCTTATTTCACCGCTTATCATGACTTCTCTCTCAACATACGACATCGGCTTCATTGAACTGCGGCTCTCGCCTGCGTAACGATGCGGGATAAACCTTCGCCGCCTGCAATGCAAGACACACCGTCCAAACGCGCTGGTTAAGCGTGACTAAACACAGCAAAAGCAGCGCACCTACGCAGTTATGCGCCACAGCGACCGGCAGCGGCAATGTAAAAAACACGTTACTCAACCCGAGTCCAATTTGCAGAAACAATACGCCAGTAATCAAAAAAGCCATACGCTGCGCGTGCGCCTCTTTGGTTTTGAGCAGCACGACTACCAGCAGCAGCAATGTGCACGCAGTAAGAACGGCTCCTATACGATGAAAAAAATGAATCGCCACCCGCGCATGGCTGTGTAACTGCCCGCCAAGATAGTTAGGCCCCACATGTTGAAACAAGTTAAAACCGTCTTTTATATCCATATTCGATGGCAACCATTCGTTTTGGCACATCGGCAGATCAGGGCAGGCGAGCGCGGCGTAATTAGCACTTGTCCACGCACCCAAGGCAATTTGAATAATCACAACCAGCAAGGCGACCACACACAGGCTACGCAGTTTATTGATGGCATTGATTTGCTGTGGTGACACACGCCAGCGCGATCCGCTTAGACGCAAAACCAATAACCACAATAAAGCCAGCGTAGTAAAACCGCCCAACAAATGCGCGGTGACTACCTGCGGCCATAGTTTAAGCGTGACCGTCCACATACCAAACAACCCTTGCAGCACAATCAAAGCCACCAAAAATAGTGGCAAACGCTTAGGTTGGCCGAGCAAGCGTCCATAACGCAGCGCGAAACCCGCCAGCACTATCGTCAATACGCCCAAGCTACTGGCAAAAATACGGTGTGTCTGCTCTGGCCAAGTTTTGTCCGTCTCTACGGGCGTATCAACAAAAGACTGATTGGCCAATTGAATATCTGCCTCGCTGCTGGGAACCCACAAATGACCATAACATGTAGGCCAATCAGGACAGCCAAGACCGGCATGTGACAAGCGTGTAAACGCACCAAGTGCCACCACCACAGCAGCAACAATTACCGCCAGTAACGCAATGTAAAACGAAGGTCTATTTACCCCTTTTACTGCGGTCATTACTGCACACCCTTAAGAAGAAACTTCAAGTCTGTGATCACGTCTTTATAATCATCCAGTGCGGTGTAATACATCATTACGAATCCGCGATCATCGACCAGATAAAAACGTGCAGGCTGAGTAGAAGACAAACTACTCTTTCCCGCAGGCGACGATTCAAGCAATCGATGCCAGTCGCCTGCATCGGCATAAAGTAATTGAACATCAGCCTGTTCCCGCGCCAACCATGCACGTGTTTCAGCATCTGGCGCGCCGCTGGTGAGCAGCCACACACGACGAATATTATTTTGATATTTACCCAGTGCAGTACGCGTCTGCCGCTGCTCCCACATTTGCGTGCGACAAGCGGTATCACACTGCGCAGAACCCACAACAAGAAATGTCCATATATCAGGCGATTCTTTAAAAATGTAGGCTGCGCCCTTATCGTCCCGCAAGGCTATGTTATTGATTTGCAGCGGAGGATTGATTAATTCGCCGGCATTTTTAGTGCCAGACGGCAAGCCAATGCGCGTGTAATAAACAAAAGTCGCCAGCAGGACAACCGCAATCGGCAGCATCATGATGCTGATTAATTGCCAACGCGCTTTCGCTATATTGATATATGAATTTTTTGTCATTTTATATTTTCATTGTCTGATAGATTTTTATTTTCAGATACGGCATCGACACGGCGAAAACTGAATACAAGGTAAAAAATCAACAGCGCGACTGCCATACAAAACCACTGAACGGCATAGGCTACATGCTTGAGAGGCGACACATTAACCACTGGCCAGTTGACAGTCAAAGCGGATGACGACCCAGCCTGCAAGCGCACCATGACGGGCAGAATATCTACCTCCAGCTCACGCGCCAACGCCTTGGCGTGCAAACGCTCGATACGACGCGGCCAACCTGGCTCAGCATACACATTACCATCAGCTAACCAATCTTGAATGGCGTACACTTCGCCGCGCTCGACAGCCCCCACGACAGGGGGCGACCAAGTGGGCAACAGGCTGCGCAGTCGCGGCGCGATGACCCAGCCACGATTAACCAACACACGACGACCATCCATCAACCGCAGCACCCCAATTACGTTATACCCCATTCGTCCCTGCAGCCGCTGGTTATCAAGTAAAAAACTCTGCTGCTGCCATTCGCCCTGCAATAACACGGGCTGGTAGTGCAGCGCCTGCGGCTCGCCCATATTCAGATTGATCAAATCCATTGCTGGTCGTGCTTGCTGCAACTCGTAAGCTGCCTGTATTTCACGCTTTTTATCCGCACGCTGCAGCTGCCAAAACCCCAAAGTCACCATTAGTGGGAGCAGCAATACTGTCAGCAATGCCGTGCGCCATTCGAATATAAAACTACGTTTTGAACCGCTTATATCCGCCATATACATCTAAATTTCAACACGGCGGGCGAGTATACTGCGCCACCCAATTTTCTGGAGCCACCATGTCTACAGCCCAATTAAAAATGATAATTTTTGTGCTAATCGTGTTGATGCTCATCAGCCTATTCAACAGCTTGTTTGTGCTATTTCAAGACAATGGCGCACCAGAATCCAAACGCCTACTACATCGCTTAATTATTCGCGTATCGCTTGCTACCGCGCTACTCGCCACCATGATCTACGGCTTCTACAGCGGAAAACTGCACTCCAGCGCGCCGTGGAATAATCCAGCAGGCTTGCAGCAACCAAAAACGCAGCAGCCATCAAGCCCGTAGAGAGGGAAAAAAGACCCGCAATGCGGGTCTCTTCCATGATGCCGTCAACCATACATCATAGGCCAGAGCCGCTATTTCAATACACGTAAACCACTGCCACCAGAAACAGCCACACCACATCCACAAAGTGCCAATACCAAGATGCCGCTTCAAAACCAAAATGGTCGTCCTTATTGAAGTGGCCTTTAAGCGCACGCAAGAACATCACCAACAAAATAAATGCGCCCAAACAAACATGGAAACCGTGAAAACCCGTCAACATAAAAAACGTAGTACCGTAAATACCGCTTTTCAATGTCAAGCCCATTTCGGTATAGGCTTCGTGATATTCCAAAGCCTGCAAAGCAACAAAACTAAAACCAAGTATTAGCGTTACGCCTAACAACGCAATAAATTTATTGCGATTACCGGCCTTCAATGCATGGTGAGCAATTTCACAGGTAACACTGGACGTGACTAAAAAAATGGTATTCCAAAGCGGCAGCCAGTGCCCCTCAAATGCCTTAGAAAAACCAGGCCAGCCCAAATCTTTTTCAGCGCCATCAAACACACCATTATTGGCAATCAACTGATTAGCGATGCCCACCGCTTGCTGCGGCGTTTCCAACATCGGCCACTGAAAATTAAAGCCCTGCCACAACAAGGTATTGGTGAAATGACCCACCCCTTCACCACTCAACCACGGACCGACCAGTGTGCGCACGTAGAAAAACCCGCCAAAAAAAGTAAAGAAAAACATCACTTCTGAAAAAATAAACCACTGCATACCCATACGGTAAGAACGTTTTAATTGATCGTTATTTAAACCCTTCAAGTTTTCGCGAATAGTTGCACCAAACCACTGGAGCAGCACAACAGACAACACCAGAAAACCGCCAATTAAAATGGCTGGGCTACTTGGACGGTGCGCGTGTAAATTGTTCAGCCACGTCGCCACGCCTACCAACATGACAGCCACCGCCATCGCCGTGAACAGCGGGTATTTGCTTTGGTCTGGCACGTAATAGATAGATTTATCGGGTGAATGCCCGTGTTCGCTTGCCATGCTGCTTCTCCGCTGTTTTAACTGTTATTCGGTACCGTTTTTTCATCGGGTGCTGGCGTAGCCCCCTCATTTGTCATGTTTGTCACATCGTACAAAGTGTAAGACAAGGTAATCGTGTGAATATCCGCAGGCAATGCCTGATCGATAATAAACACCAGCGGCATATTGACCGCTTGCCCTGCTTCCAGTATCTGTTGGTTAAAACAGAAACATTCCGTTTTATGGAAAAACTCGGTTGCCCGCGCCGGCACAACACTAGGTACTGCTTGCCCTGTAATTTTCAAACCACTCGGATTACGCGCGAAAAACGTCGTTTTCGTCGGCTCACCCGGGTGTACTTCTACCTGCACCGTATTGGGGTGGAAATCCCACACCATGCCCGCGCTATTTGTCGCCACAAACTGCACTTTTACCGTGCGCGATGTATCTACCTTCACCTGCTCTGCTTGATACGCCACGTTACTGGTGCGCGTGTTGATTCCTAACACTTTGCAAAGCGTGTAATACAACGGCGGCATCGCCCACAGCGCAGCAGCAAACATCACCACCACCAGAACAATTAACTTTAGAACGATTCGAGAATCGCCTTCTTTATCCACATTCGCCAAAACGTCGGCTACCTCGTCTACGAATAAAACTTATAAAAAGCCCAGACGGCACAAACAATTAACAGCAAAGCCCAAAAAACATAAGCCTTTGAGCCTTTCTTAGAACCCACAAAATCGCCGTTGCGAATGGAGGCTGCGGAAATACTCTCAGAGTACGACATTCCCGTACCCGGAACACCGACAGTCGCTCTCGCCCCTTTCGCACTTAAATTAACCGAAGCGCCTTTAGCCCCCAACGAAAGGCTCGCACCCTTTTTGCTGAAATTGATTTTCAGTCCAGGGAACAACTTTATGCTTTTACGAAATCTGAAAGCCATAGCTTCCTCCGATTAAGACTTTTTAGCCCATCATTAACTCACGCCCCCCGTTCGTGGTGAGCTTGTCGAACCATGAACAGTCCACCCAACAAGCTCAGGGCACATGGGAAGTTATTGTTGACACCACAAAAAACCACTCAGCTTTTCTGCGCATCCCAGTCATGAATGCCAGGCAAATTTTCAGTATGAATCTCTGGCGGCCTTACAAAAGTGTGATATGGCGCAGGGCTTGGCACCGTCCACTCCAGTCCCACCGCACCATCCCATGTTTTGGCTGCTGTGCACGGCTTGCCGGCAACGATGGTACGAATCACGTTAAACAAAAACAAAATTTGCGCGGCTCCATAAATAAAGGCACCGATGGATGACACCATATTCCAGTCGGCAAAGATCAGGTTGTAATCCGGCACACGACGCGGCATTCCAGCCAAGCCCACAAAATGTTGCGGGAAGAAAGTGAGATTAAAACCGATAAACGCAATCCAAAAATGCACTTTTGCCATCGTCTCGTCGTACATTTTTCCGCACCATTTTGGCAGCCAGTAATACACCGCTGCTGTCATGGAAAACACCGCACCCGCCACCATCACGTAATGAAAATGCGCCACCACGAAGTAGCTGTCTTGATACTGAAAATCCACCGGCGCGAGCGAGAGCATCAAACCAGAAAAACCGCCGGTCGTGAACAAAATAATAAACGCGATGGAAAACAGCATCGGCGCTTCAAAACTGATTGAGCCTTGAAACATTGTCGCCACCCAGTTAAACACTTTCACGCCCGTTGGCACGGCAATTAGCATGGTGGCGATCATATAAAACATTTCGCCGGCAATGGGCATACCCACGGTATACATGTGGTGACCCCACACGATAAACGATAAAAACGCGATGGAAGCCGTGGCGTAAACCATCGAGCTATAACCGAACAGCGGCTTACGGGCAAAGGTAGGGATAATTTGCGAAATCACACCAAACGCTGGCAGGATAATGATGTAAACCTCTGGGTGACCAAAAAACCAGAAAACGTGCTGAAACAGAACTGGATCGCCACCGCCTGCGGCACTGAAAAACGATGTGCCGAAATGGATATCCATCAACATCATGGTCACCGCCCCCGCAAGTACCGGCATGACGCACACCAACAGAAACGCGGTGATTAACCACGTCCACACAAACAGCGGCATTTTCATCATTGTCATGCCAGGTGCGCGCATGTTCAGCACGGTGGCAATGATGTTAATGGAACCCATAATCGAGGATGCGCCCGCTACGTGTATAGCAAAAATAAAGAAAGTAACCGACGGCGGCGCGTAGGTGGTGGAAAGCGGCGCGTAAAACGTCCAGCCAAAATTCGGTGCGCCACCATCCATAAACAAAGTGGATGCCAAAATGAGGAAAGCGAAAGGCAAAAGCCAGAATGACAGATTATTCATACGCGGCAAGGCCATATCTGGCGCGCCGATCATGAGAGGGATCATCCAGTTCGCCAAACCAACAAACGAGGGCATGATGGCACCGAAGACCATTACCAAGCCGTGCATAGTCGTCATTTGGTTGAAAAACTCAGGCTCCATCAACTGCAAGCCAGGCTTGAACAGCTCCGCGCGAATGAGCATGGCAAATGCGCCGCCGAGGATAAACATGATAAAACTGAACCACAGATACAAGGTACCTATGTCTTTATGATTGGTGGAAAACAGCCACCGACTCAAACCTTTTGCTGGACCGTGTGCCATTTATTGTTTCCTCACTTCTTGCTTTTAAATTTGTATACGTCAACAGCTTGCAAGCTGTCGCCCATATTGTTGCCAAAGGCATTGCGCTCATAAGTGACAACAGCGGCGGTATCCAGATCATTCAGCACCCCCCCGAAAGCCTGCATCGCCGTACCGGGCAAACCGTTAACCACACGCGCCAAATGTTCCTCTATCGCACCCGTGGCGATTTTGCTGCCCGCAATGGCTTTGCCTACGCCGCCCTCACCTTTGGCACCGTGACAGGCCACGCAGGAAGTAGCGTATATTTTTTCGCCGCGTGCGATCAGCTCTTCCGTTGTGAAATGCTGCGCCATCAATTCTTTGAGTTTTTTGGCTGTTTCTTTTTTACCTGCAATCCATTTGTCGTAATCGACTTTTTCATCCACCACGACCACAATTGGCATGAAGCCGTGATCTTTACCGCACAGTTCAGCACACTGGCCGCGATAGATGCCTGTTTTTTCGGCCTTAGTCCATGCTTCATTCATAATGCCGGGAATCGCATCGCGCTTGACAGATAATTCAGGCACCCACCAAGAGTGGATAACATCAAAGCCTGTTACGAGAAATCGCACTTTAGTATTGACTGGGATGTGAATCGGCTCATCAACCTCCAAGAGATAAAACTCGCCTTTGGGAGCTTTGCCATGAATTTCATCTTTTGATGTAGCAAGATTGGCGAAAAAACTCACCCCATCCTGCCCTAAATAATCGTACTTCCACTTCCACTGATAGCCGGTTATTACGATATCAATGGCAGGCTCTTTAGAGTCGTATACCTTAAGCAGTGCTTTCACGGCAGGAAAAGCCATCACAGCGAGAATTACAAAAGGGATTAATGTCCACGCTATTTCCACGCCCAAATGCTCGTGCCAATGCTGTGCTTGATGGCCTTGCGATTTTCGATGCGCAATCAGCGAATAAAACATCACCAAAAAAACAGCTACGCCAATAACAATAGAAATCCACAACCCCAACATGTGCAGGTCATACACATCATGACCTAACGCAGTGGCTCCTGGTGACAGGTTGATCCTGCTACGATCAGCCAAATCAGCCCAAGCACCAGTAGGAGCCAATAGCATTGGACTCAGCAGCGACAGCAGCTTTTTTACTTTGGAATGCATGCATTCATCTCCGTGTTTATTAAAATTTGCCATCGTAAATAAAGTCGTAGGAGCGCCGTGACGCACAGGTTCTGACAATAAAAATAAAAAACCTGCCAACGAATTGAAATGTTATTAAAAAACTCTTATTGATCTTAACGAAACCTGCCGCAACCAAAGAACATCAAAAAAAACAAGAGATTCAGGGTGCGACAAAACGTCGCGATTATAGTCAGCACACCTAACACGGTAAACAAGAAAACATGAAACAAAGAGTTTTTATCGTCCACATATAAAACAAGCAACTCCGATACACTGGTCTCCAACAAAAAAATGTCACGGTATTCGGTAAAGCCAGACCCAAAACATAGGTGCATCGCCGCTGTACTGCACCGCGAACGAATAGGAACTCAATATGCGCACATTGCTTTTCATTTTTGCTGCCTTCTTACTCAGCTCCTGCGACAACGAAGCGGCGCAGGCTTCGCTGGAGTTAGACGACGGCAACGTGCTTAAAGCGCAAAGCTGGCAAGGCAAATGGGTTTATATCAACTATTGGGCGCAATGGTGCAAACCCTGCGCCGAAGAAATTCCCGAACTTAACGCCTTTGCGCAAGCCAATAATGATGTGCTGCTACTGGGTGTTAATTTTGACAAGGTCAATAGTGCAACACTGTTAAAACAGATCAGCGCCATGCGCATCGAATTTCCCGTGGTGACCAATGACATCCAGCAAGCATTTAAACACCCTATGCCACAAGGGCTGCCAACAACGATAGTTATTAACCCTGAAGGGAAAATCGTGCACACACTCTCCGGCCCTCAAACGGCAGCAAGCCTAACAAACGCTAAAAGCAGCCCATTACATCAATAAACCGACTTTTCGTGTGGGTGTAATTTTCTTACGCGAGGGTTAGAATGTCGCCTCTTTATTTAGCCAACACAGAGCCGAGGTAACGTTGTGGACATCATGGACACCATCAAAGAACAACTGGCCAACAACGCCGTTATTCTTTACATGAAAGGCAGCCCCAATGCGCCTCAATGTGGTTTTTCTTCGCAAACCGTGCAGGCACTGATGGCCTGCGGTGAGCGCTTTGCATTTGTGGATATCTTAAGCAACCCAGACATTCGGGCTAACCTGCCACGTTATGGCAATTGGCCGACTTTCCCACAGCTATGGATCAAAGGCGAGCTGATTGGCGGCTGCGACATTGTGTGTGAAATGCACGCCAAGGGCGAATTGGCACCACTGGTTCGCGCAGCCGCAGAAAACCAGACCGTATAACTTTTAACTTGCTGTTCAACCCACTGCTTTAACAGAGGAAAATCATCATGGGCGTACTTGTAGGAAAACCAGCTCCCGACTTTAAATGTAGTGCCGTACTTGGCAATGGTGACATTGTCGACAACTTCCATCTTGCTTCCGCCATCAAAGGCAAATATGGATTGATTTTTTTCTATCCTCTGGATTTCACCTTTGTATGTCCATCAGAGTTGATTGCACTCGACCATCGTTTTGATGAATTCAAGGCACGAAATGTGGAAGTCATCAGTGTGTCTATCGACTCTCACTTTACGCACAACGCTTGGCGCAATACGGCGATCAACGATGGCGGCATCGGCAAAGTTCGCTACACGATGGCTGCTGACCTAACGCAACAAATAGCCAAAGACTACGACGTGCAAACATCCGGCGGCGTAGCATTTCGCGGCGCGTTTCTCATTGATAAAAAAGGTGTTGTGCGCAGTCAAATCATCAACGACTTGCCGCTGGGTCGCAATATGGATGAGTTGTTGCGCCTTGTAGATGCGTTGCAATTCCATGAAGAACACGGTGAAGTATGTCCAGCAGGCTGGAATAAAGGCGATGCCGGCATGAAAGCAAGCACATCTGGCGTAGCTGACTATTTGGCAAAAAACGCCAAAAAACTGTAGTTTTCTGCGTTTATAGCCCGCACAAAAAGCCCGCATTGCGGGCTTTTTGTGCTACTTATTGGCCAATTTTAAAACAGCGTGTACAAAAACGGCGCAATAGCTGAACCTGGCGCAAACACAATTAAAGCACCCAGCAATACCAGCATCACAAAAATTGGAGCCAGCCAGAATTTTTTGCGCTTTGCCATAAATCCAGAAAAATCTTTGAGTAGTTCAAACATCAGTAAGGCTGCTCCATATGGTCTTTATCTTGTGGTACGCGACGGTTACGGTAACTATAAAGACTGGCATCAAAACGGCGACGCATTGCGTCATGACCACACAACCTTAAAACAAGGCCGATGGGGAAAAACAATAAAAAAAACACAACAAATAGAATGATGCGGGTGTTCACCCAGCCCAAAGCTTCAGCAAACTTCATCCATGGCTTATAAATATAAATAAGACTTTTCGGATGCACTGAACCCCAAGCCCCTAGTGCGCCCAGCACCGCCCAAGGCCACCAATGAAACATATACTCCCCATGACGCAACATTTTAAATAGCGGAAAAACAACGCCAAAAATACCGGCAAACATAGCCCCTGTTACTAAGCCAAACTTCCGCATTTCCTCTGCACTTACTTGCTTCGATTGTTTTGTCATCAGTCCAACTCGAATTCATTTTTCCAGCTATCATCACGCTCCTTTACCGGCTGATCCGGCTTGGTGAGCAGGTAATTTTCTAGCACTAAATAGTCCATTTCTGAGCGCATAAAACAACGATATGCGTCTTCTGGCGTATGCACGATGGGCTCGCCACGAACATTAAAAGACGTATTGATCGACACAGGACAGCCGGTGAGTTTTTCAAACTCATCCAGCAGATGATAAAAACGCGGATTGGTTTCAGTGTGAACTGTTTGGATACGAGCTGAATAATCAACGTGAGTTACCGCTGGTATCTGCGAGCGTGGCACATGCAATTTGGCTACACCGAACAACCGTTCTTGCTCTGAGCTTATCGCAAGAGTTTTATCTTGCGCCACAGGAGCAACCATCAGCATATAAGGGCTACTCGCCTTGTGTTGAAACCATTCACTGACTTTATCCGCCTTGACAGCAGGCGCGAAGGGTCGAAAAGACTCACGGTATTTTATTTTAAGATTCATCACTGACTGCATTTTAGTGCTGCGCGGATCGCCAATAATGGAGCGTCCACCTAAAGCGCGTGGCCCGAACTCCATGCGCCCTTGAAACCAGCCGATAACATTCTCTGATGCCATCAGTTGAGCCAATTTTGGCAATAAGACATCATCATCCAAGCATTGATATTTTGCGCCAACGCTATCGAGAAAAACACGAATTTCATCATTGGAAAAAGAGGGGCCAAGATAACTGCCGCGCATGGCATCGCTTATTTCATCCACAACACGCGGCTTTTCCAAGTATTGATACCAGATCGCCAACGCGGCACCCAGTGCGCCACCAGCATCACCTGCCGCGGGCTGTATCCAAATTTCTGAAAAAGGGCCTTCGCGCAACAGCCTTCCGTTTGATACACAATTCAGAGCAACACCACCGGCAAGACAGAGTTTGTCCACACCCAACTCACTATGCACGCTACACGCCAGTTTGAGCACAATATCTTCCGTCACCACCTGAATAGAGCGAGCAATGTCCATTTCTCTTTGAGTGATCTCAGATTCGCTTTTCCGTGGCGGGCCATTAAATAAACGATTAAATTTTGCATTCGTCATCGTCAGGCCGGCTGCATAATCGAAATAGCTCATATTGAGGCGAAAGCTGCCGTCAGGCTTCACATCAATCAAATGATCGAGAATTAAATCGGCGTATTTTGGCGTGCCGTAAGGCGCAAGCCCCATCAACTTATATTCGCCAGAGTTGACCTTAAAACCCGCATAATAGGTAAACGCGGAATAAAGCAAACCCAGCGAGTGCGGGAAACTGATATCCCACTGCGGCGTGAGCGTGCTTCCCTCGCCCAGCCAAACGGAGCTTGTCGCCCACTCACCCACGCCGTCCAGACACATTACAGCGGCTTTCTCAAACGGGCTAGGAAAAAACGCTGAAGCTGCGTGCGATTGGTGATGTTCCGTGAACATCAACGGCGGCAATGCTTTTTCTTTTATATTGCCAAGGGCTGCCAGCTCACGGCGCAATACTTTCTTTAAATACAATTTTTCTTTCACCCATACAGGAATCGCATTGAGAAAAGAGCGAAAACCAAAAGGCGCGTAAGCAAGATAGGTTTCTAACAAACGCTCAAATTTAATCAGAGGCTTGTCATAAAAAACCACATAATCAATATCAGAAAGCTGTAAATTTGCCTCGTGCAGACAATAGTTAATCGCGCCTGCAGGAAAACTCTCGTCATGCTTTTTACGGGTAAAACGCTCTTCCTGTGCGGCCGCAATAATTTTTCCGTCAACCACCAGCGCAGCGGCACTATCATGATAGAACGCAGAAATGCCAAGAATACAGGTTGTTGTTTTGGATTTTGACATAGGCGAAGCACTACCCGCGAGCACAAAAAGCGCTGATTCTAACGGAATGCCCCAACAGCACCAAGCGGCAGCCGTGCCCAATGCGAAAACACCTGGGCTGATGCAGTCCTATCGGTTTTCCTGCGTTTATACTGCGCAGCCGCACGCCGGCCTCTTTCTTTTTTTGCGCAATCGCCCATGACAACACAGCATCAGCTACGCAACACGCCGAAAAGCAGCCTCCCCTCTGACCTGTTTACTTTATACGGCAGACAGGCCGTTTTGGAGGCGCTGCGTGACGCACAAATCCAGCCCTATAAACTGCATCTGGCCGACTCCAACAAAGAGGAAGGCACAATGGCAGAAATTTTGACCATTGCTCAAAAAAAACAAATACCGCTCCTTCGACATTCACGCATGCAACTGTCGCGCATTTCAAAAAACGGTAAACAAGATCAAGGTGTTGCACTGGACATCCGCCTTTCATGCTTGCAACAAGCACAGACATTGAACAAAACAATGCACAAAAAACCACTGCGACTTTTGGCTCTGGACAATGTGACGAATCCGCAAAATGTGGGCTTGATTATTCGCTCTGTTTGCGCAGGCGGCATGAATGGCATCATCCTGCCTAAACGCGGCTGCGCCAGACTCGACGCACTTGTCATCAAAGCCAGCGCAGGTACATTTTTTCGAACACCACTTTTTCTCTGCGACAGTTTGGCGCAATGTTTAAGCAGCTTACAAACCGACGGTGCAGAACTGTGTTTAATGCAAGCAAATGCCAAACAGTCACTTTTTGCTTTTCAGAAAATATACAAAAATATACAAAAAACAGTGATTTACGTTCTTGGTAATGAAACAGAAGGCGTATCAAAAACCGTGGCTGCCATTCGCCACACAAGCATTTTCATTCCCATGCACAACGGCGTAGAATCCTTGAATGTTGCAATGGCCGCGACGCTGATTGCTTATTGTTAACTACGCAATGCCTCGTCTACATCGCTTATAGGACAATCATAAAAAATAATTCATAGTGACCTTGCCCCTATTTAACGTACCCCATAACTTGCTCATGATGTGGTTTGTCTATCTTGCTGCTGAGCCGCGTCTCAGCGTTGCTCGAACGTCTGCGGGCTGATGTA
>JAYVJM010000014.1:0-8498 GCA_043769275.1 Cellvibrionales bacterium
GTGCTTGAGATCAGAACCAAAACAGGCGGTGGATTTGTGGATAAAAGGCCAAAAGCCGCCTTTTACCCACAACCCCACCGCCTCAACAATAGTAACAACACACCAAACGCTATAGCTAGATTAGGCGTGTTCATAATTCAGACGATAAAGTTGGCAGTTGCCTGAAGGTTTGGTGTCCAGAATTGACAGCACATGTCAGAAGTTGCTGTTTGCAGTTTTGTGTAGTCGTCAAGAAAACCTGAGTACTGGTCTGGTTTTGCCACTTTATCCACGCATGCAAACAACATCAAAAAGCACAGAGTGGCGAATACTGCCGATAAAATAGAACGCATATAAAATAGAACGCATAATATATCCCTCATTTTTTGCTTGCTCGAACAGGGCAAGCGCATAAACAGGCACAAGCTCGCCTGCCTTCCATTTAAAGCTGTCGCGTGATTCCTCACGCCAAAAATGAACTCTGAGAAAAGCCCAAGCGTGAAGCATCAGATACGGTATTTGTTACCAAATTTGAGCATAGATTAGGGGGAGAAAATTTCTTGCTGTCCCTGTTTTTTACTGCGAACAAAATGCCAGCAGATGCATAGCTGCACCGTAAAAACTGTTTATTGTCCTAACCAGCGCAAACCCCTGCGCCAACCTTTCATTAAAACGCCTTCCGGCACTGCCGATACTGTAGCGTGCAGAGCCTGCGCAAGATCGCCACCTGCGTAATGCAGTTGCCGTTGCGCGTCAGCCGGATCAAAAAAAATATCCATCAAGAGCAAATCGCTCATATGGCGCAAATCGATGCCCCCCTGCATGCCAAATTTTTCGCTGAAATAATTGCCTAATGCAGTTAAATCCTGAAAAAAGCCATCAGATACTGGGGATACCCGAACCCCTGCCCTTCCTGCGATAGCAGATAAACGCTGCATTAAACCTATATAGCTGACATTTTCATCACCTATCGGCATTGTGCCACTGTGTTTCGGGTAACGTAAGGCTCCTAGCGCAGCACGCGCAACACCCTGCACCGACATCATATTGGCACCGCCACGGATGCAACGCAGCGGCACAGCACCGCGTACATAATTAACCAACCCTGACCACTGCGATATTTGATGCGGGCTACTGCCAAAAATCCATGGGATTTCAAGGGTATTTAATATGCAATCACTGCTCTTGATGGCTGAATGAGCTGCGCTGTTTTGCAACACGCGCGAGCGAATATAAGGGTGATGCCGCATCAAATCCATGTCCGGCTTTTGTCGCACTAGCCACGCGAAGATCGAACTTAGCAATACCGCTCGCTTAATATTGGTTTGTGGCACTGCCGCAAATAACTGCTCACAAGGCCAAACATTAGCGCGGTAAAAAAACTCACTCGCATCGCCCTGTACTTTACTGCGTTCATCTGCACCCGCTGCAAATACAACGCTATCGAAGTCACGTAACAGTTCAATATAGTCAGACGTATGCAGCGTATTGATGTCGGCTGAAATAATCGTGGCGCGATCAGAAAATAACTCCTTAGCTTTTTCTGCATTACGGCACATTACCCCTACTGAGCAACCGGCTTCCAATAGAGCACTAACAATGTGATAGCCGATAAACCCTGTGCCACCAATAACCAAAATACCGTTAGATTTATTCATCACCCACTCGTCATTTGCGGCTATTTCTAGCAGTAGCCAAGCAGTATAGTTTTGATGCATGAAGAGGTGCCAGTGCTAGAATGCCCGCCTTCTATAACACCCGCATAACTTGGAGTGCACCGCATGGTTTTTCTTGTGTATCTTGTTGTGGGCGCTATAGCTGGTGTGCTCGCTGGGTTATTTGGTGTGGGTGGCGGAACCATTATCGTAGCTGCGCTGCTTTTATGTTTTAAGTGGCAAGGGCTAGCAACAGGCTTGCAGGCACACATTGCCATCGGAACATCTTTGGCCTGCATCATCGTCACATCTGCCGGCTCAACATTAGCGCATCACGGTACAGGTGCTGTGCGCTGGCAGCTCGTATGGCGACTCGTACCAGGACTGATCTTGGGCGTATGGTTTGGTGCCGACATTGCCGCAGCAATGAAGAGTACCCACTTACAAATACTCTTTGGCCTGTTTGTGTGGATTATGGCTGCACAAATGCTGCTTGACTGGCAACCATCCGCCATGAGTGAAGTCCCAGGCCGTATGGGTCTTGGTATTGCTGGCAGCATTATTGGCTTTATGGCGGCACTATTTGGAATTGGTGGCGGCGCGCTTATCGTCCCTTTTTTAACTGCCTGCCGTGTGCGTATACAGGAAGCCGTGGCCACATCAGCAGCGTGCGGTTTCCCCATTGCACTCGGTGGTGGATTGGCCTATGTTTTTCAGGGCTGGCAGCATGCAGGCTTACCGCAGTACAGCGTAGGCTTCGTGTATTTACCGGCTCTACTTGGCATCAGCATTGCCAGCTTCCCATTCACACGGGCAGGAGCCGCAATGGCTCACCGCTGGCCTGCCAAAAAACTTCAACGGTTTTTTGCTGTTTTTTTATTGTTTATAGGTGCTTTTTTGCTAATCGATTATGGGTACTTTTAACAAACAACTAGCTTTTCGCCGCGTTACTGCACGCAATACTGAGGGAACAAAAAATGCGTTATTGGTTAATTTGTCTGTGTTTATATGTTGGCGCAAGCGAGTCTGCATCGCCAGCCACACTAGCCCCTTCAGATGTACGCCGCGCAGTGGTGCAAGTATTTAATCAAAATAATGAGGTTAATTTTCAATACCCATGGCAAAACGGCAATATCAATGCTAGCTACGGCAGCGGGGTCATTATTAGCGGCAATCGCATACTCACTAATGCACATGTAGTCGATAACAGCCTGCAATTGCAGGTGCGCAAGGTGGGCTCGGATACCAAATTTTTGGCAAGTGTAAAGTTCATTTCTGATGAACGTGACCTTGCGCTTTTAGAGGTGGAGGACAAGCATTTTTTTGACGATACAAAACCAATGCAGCTAGGCGAATTGCCGCAACTAGGTGATGAAGTAACGACCTACGGCTTCCCTGTTGGAGGAAGCCAGCTAGGCATCACGCGCGGAATTGTTTCTCGTATTGACTACGATGTTTACGCGCATTCTGGATACCCCAATTTAGTGTGCCAAATTGATGCCGCGATCAATCCTGGTGCCAGCGGCGGTCCTGCGATTGTTAATGGGAAACTGGCGGGCTTAAATTTTCAAGGGCTGCAAAATGCCAATAATGTAGGTTACGTTGTTCCCGCGCCAGTGATTCAATCTTTTCTAAAAGACATTGGAAAGGGGAACGTCAGTGGAGTGCCAGAAATGGCCATTGTTATTCAGCCCATGGAAAACGCCCAGCTACGCCAACGCTATGGCCTAAGCGAAAAGAGCGGTGGCGTACTCGTTACAAGCCTGTCTGGCCTAGAAAAAGAACGCAACTTAGTGCGTGTTGACGATGTTTTGGTGGCAATAGACGGTCAATCCGTCGGCGATGATGGCACAGTGCGCTTTGCCGGTGCAGACAGAATCGACAGCAATATTTTGATCGCACAAAAGCAAATTGGCGAACATGTATCTTTGCAAATTATCCGTGATGGCAAGCCGCTTACAATTGATTACCCGCTGGCATACACATTAAAAGACGCGCGTATAGTGCCGGGGCATCAATCCAATTTTGTGCCGGACTATGAAGTAATAGGCGGCCTAGTGCTGGTAGAAGTCAATGAAGATTTGCTGCGAAGCTGGAAATTTGTACCGCCCAGCATAGAGCTGAAACGCTTCGAGTACCGCCGCACAGGAAAGGACGTAAATGATCGTTTGCTGCTGGTAGTAAGTGTATTGCCAGATGACATAAATATCGGATATTCAAAAGCGCGCTTTGCTGTTTTGACAAAAGTTAACGGCAGTCCCGTTCGCAATCTTAAAGAGCTACGTGAAAAACTGCAGCCAGAAACAAAAGGCAGAGAAAAGGCATCTGATTACCTGAGGTTGAGCTTTGCACCCCATGATAATCAAGTCGTTTTTTCACGCAAAGAATTAGCAAACCGGATGCCGACTATTGCCAAACGCTATGGGGTACCGATCAACCAAAAAAACTAATGCTTACGCCCTTGCCTACCTACTAGCTGCGTAAAAACACTGGGCTAAATCATTTTTTAACAAGATGGGGTTTGATATGTATTTGTACTGGATAAATCCCGCCAACCTATATCAAAAAACTTTGATATAGGTTGGCGCCCTGCTAGAATGCGCGCCTTATTAAACAGAAGTAGCCCGCATGTCCAGCCGACCGAATCGTACCGCCGCCCTCAAACACGCTCTCAGCCAACGCATTCTCATCCTTGATGGCGCAATGGGTACAATGGTGCAAGGCTATCAACTACAAGAAGCCGACTATCGCGGCACGCGCTTTGCCAATTACCCTAGCGATGTAAAAGGCAATAATGATCTGCTGGTATTAACCCAACCGCAGATTATCCGCGAGATACACCGCGCCTACCTAGATGCAGGCGCGGACATCGTCGAAACCAACACATTCAACTCCACCCGCGCCTCCATGCACGACTACGGCATGGAAGATTTATCCTATGAAATCAACGTCGCTGCTGCGCGACTGGCACGCGAAGTGTGCGATGCCGCGAGCACGCCAGAAAAACCGCGCTTCGTGGCGGGCGTATTGGGCCCCACCACCAAAGCCGCGTGCAACGTATGCGACGTAAATGACCCCGCCAAACGCAGCATCACGTTTGATGAGCTGGTGCATGATTACACCGAATCGTGCGCGGCACTGATCGAAGGCGGCGCAGATATTATCTTGATCGAAACCGTGTTTGATACACTCAATTGCAAAGCGGCCATTTTCGCCACGCACCAGTATTTTGAAACAAGCGGCATTGAATTGCCGATCATGATTTCCGGCACCATTCCCGGCCGCGATGGCCGCACACTCACAGGCCAAACGGTAGAAGCGTTTTGGAACTCGGTCGCGCACGCCAAACCCTTAGCCGTTGGCCTCAACTGCGCATTGGGCGGCAAAGAAATGCGCCCATACATAGAGGAATTGTCGCGTGTAGCGGGTGTTTATGTCAGCGCGCACCCCAATGCAGGCTTGCCGAACGAGATGGGCGGCTACGATCAAACTACCGATGAAATGGCTGAAATTATTAGCGATTACGCCGACAGCGGCTTCATCAATATCGTCGGCGGCTGTTGCGGCTCCACCCCTGCACACATCGCCGCCATTTACGCAGCCGTGCAAGAAAGTGCCACTCGCGCGATTCCAAAAATTGAACCCGCGTTACGCTTGTCTGGCCTTGAAGCATTCAACGTCACGAAAGAATCCTTATTTGTGAACGTGGGCGAGCGCTGCAACGTCACCGGCTCGGCAAAATTCAAACGCCTCGTAATGGACGGAACCTACGATCAAGCTCTCGCCGTGGCCGAGGAACAAGTGAATGACGGCGCGCAAGTGATCGACATCAACATGGACGAAGCGATGCTCGATTCGCTATACGCGATGAAGCACTTCTCCAATTTGATTGCGGTGGAGCCGAACATCGCCAAAGTGCCGGTGATGTTAGATTCCTCCAAATGGGAGGTGATTGAAGCCGGTCTGAAATGCACGCAAGGCAAAGCCATTGTTAACTCCATCAGCATGAAAGAAGGCGTGGAAAAATTTGTCGCACAAGCCCGCTTGTGCCTGCATTACGGCGCAGCCGTTGTGGTAATGGCTTTTGATGAAAAAGGTCAAGCCGACACACTGCAACGCCGTATCGACATTTGCCGCGATGCCTACAATATTTTGGTCAACGACATTGGCTTTAATCCGAACGATATTATTTTCGACCCGAATATTTTCGCCATCGCCACCGGTATAGAAGAACACAACAATTACGCAGTGGATTTCATCGAGGCCACACGCTGGATTAAAGCAAACTTAACTGGCGCGCTGGTATCAGGCGGCTTGTCGAATGTGTCGTTTTCTTTTCGCGGCAACAACCATTTGCGCGAGGCAATTCACTCGGTATTTTTGTATCACGCCATTAAAGCGGGTTTAGATATGGCCATCGTCAACGCCGGTCAATTGGCCGTGTATGACGACCTGCCCACCGAACTGCGCGACAAAGTAGAAGACGTGGTACTCAATCGTCACGCAGGCGCTACAGAAGCCTTGCTCGCCATTGCCGACAGCTATAAAGGCGACGGCAGCAGCGCGCAAAAAGAAGAAAACTTAGCATGGCGCGAATGGCGGGTTTCCAAGCGGCTAGAACACGCACTCGTGCAAGGCATCACCGCCTTTATTGTGGAAGACACAGAAGAAGCCCGTGCGCAAAGTGCGCGCCCACTCGATGTAATTGAAGGGCCGTTAATGGACGGCATGAACGTAGTAGGCGACTTATTTGGCGCGGGCAAAATGTTCCTGCCTCAAGTGGTGAAAAGCGCGCGCGTAATGAAGCAAGCCGTCGCGCATTTAACGCCATTTATTGAAGCCGCCAAAGCAGAAGGCGGCCGCCAAACCAACGGCAAAATAGTGATGGCGACGGTAAAAGGCGACGTGCATGACATCGGCAAAAATATCGTCGGCGTAGTGTTGGGCTGTAATAATTACGACGTGGTTGATTTGGGCGTAATGGTGCCGTGCGATAAAATCTTGGCGGCTGCGATTGAACATAAAGCCGACATTATTGGCTTGTCGGGTTTGATTACACCGTCACTGGATGAAATGGTACACATCGCCAAAGAAATGCAGCGCACGGGCGTAAAAATCCCGTTGATGATCGGCGGCGCGACCACGTCTAAAGCGCATACATCGGTAAAAATCGAACCGCAATATATCAATAACCAAGTGGTTTATGTGCCGGACGCTTCGCGTGCCGTCGGTGTTGCCAGCAACTTATTGAGCTCAGAATTACGCGACCAGTTTGTGGCCGACACTCGCGCCGAATATGAAAAAGTACGCGAACGCACTGCCAAACGTCGCGCCGGTGAAAACTATGTGGCCTACACCGACGCAGTAAGCACAGGCGGAAAACTGGATTGGGATGATTATCTGCCGCCCGTGCCAAAACAGCTTGGCATTCATGTGCTGGAAAATTATCCGCTCGAAACACTGGTTGACTTCATCGACTGGACTCCGTTTTTTATCACGTGGGAACTGGCAGGGAAATACCCCAACATTTTAAAAGATGAAGTGGTCGGCGAAGCCGCACGCACCTTGTTTGCCGACGCACAAGAAATGCTGGCAGACATCATCAAACATAAACGGCTAACCGCCAGCGCCGTGTTTGGCCTGTTCCCCGCCAATCAAGTCAATGCCGATGACGTTGAAATTTACAGCGATGAAAGTCGCCAAAAAGTGCTCGCCACACAACACCACATTCGTCAGCAAAATCAAAAAGCAGAAGACAGCCCGCTGTACTCTTTAGCGGATTTCGTTGCGTCAAAAGAATCTGGCATTAACGATTACATCGGCGCATTTGTCGTCACCACCGGCACGGGCTGTGATGAGCTAGCCAAAGCCTATGAGGCACAGGGCGACGACTATTCTTCGATTATGGTGAAAGCCTTGGCCGACCGCTTGGCAGAAGCCTTTGCCGAACAGTTACACCAGCGCGTGCGCCGTGAATTTTGGGGCTATGCGCAAACAGAAAGCCTTAGCAGTGATGAAATTATCCGCGAAAAATATCGCGGCATACGCCCCGCTCCTGGCTACCCTGCTTGCCCAGACCACACCGAAAAGCGCAAATTATTTGATCTACTTTCAGCAGAAAAAAAGGCAGGCGTGATACTGACGGAATCCTTCGCCATGCTGCCTGCAGCGAGCGTGAGCGGCTGGTATTTTTCACACCCAAAAGCACGGTATTTTGCTACTGGAAAAATCACAAAAGACCAAGTGGAATCACTGGCGCAACGCAAAGGCAAAACGGCAGGGGAAGTGGAGCGCGACCTTTCACCAGTGCTGGCTTACGATAATTGAGAAGCAGTTATGACAGAGCAACAGGAACCACAAAAAGAAAAACCCAGACTAAAAGACATTATTTTGAGCACCGTTTGCGCCGCTTTTGGCGTGCAGAGCAGCAAAAATCGTAAACGCGACTTTGTCGGCGGTAATTTTAAAATCTATGTCATTTCAGGGATTATTTTTGTAGTGCTATTTATCGGTACGGTGATTGTGATTGTGAATACAATTTTAAAAAATGCAGGAGTGTAAAAAGCCTTAGCCATACCACCCTAGCAGCTAGCAAGAGGCACGCCATCGACTTATCTAATTAAAGCGGTTTATGCCGCAGAACACAGCTTAATACCGCTGGAGTTGACCTTGCCCCCGAAAAACGTACTCCATAGCTGGAGTTAAAATTCAGCAATTGGAGAGACATTGTGAACGACAGAAAACAAAAGCAAGCGCGTGGCAAATATACCCTTGAATTCAAACTTGAAGCGGTTCGGGTAGTCAAAGGTGGTCAGCCGCTGACTGATACAGCCAAGATATTGGACATACCCAAGCAGACATTGG
>JAYVJM010000015.1:0-26127 GCA_043769275.1 Cellvibrionales bacterium
GCGTCCAACAGAAAATAATGCCGCTGCTTCCGTCTTGCCGCTACCCTTTTTGATATGCAACAACACGCGTTTTTTAAGGTCTTGACTATAGCTCATCCGGTTAGTATACGCCTTTCTTGTTGTTTATGCGATTAGCTATAGTTAACTATGGTTTTTGGCTGTCATAATAGCGGGCGCGCATAAGCCGACGAGGCGGCCTGTGCTTTTTTGCTTACTTTGTCTTGTATTTTTCTGAGGTCATCATGCACGTTATTGTTTCTTTCGCTCTTTTTTTTTCTTTAAGAGCGCGCTTATTTTGCCCTGTACGCTCACGCGGTATTTTGTTGTCTTTGTTCTGCCTTTCTAGCGCGGCAATGGCCGGCGAGCTGCCGGATTTTGCGAAACTGGTTGAGCGTTATTCGCCTGCCGTAGTGAAAATAAAGGTTACGTCACAGGCTGGCATGTCCAGCGCGGCAGAATTAACGCCAGACCCTTCTATTCCCGAACCCTTCCGCCGTTATTTTCAAACACCGCAACAGCGCGGAGAACCGCCACAAATGGGCTTAGGCTCTGGCTTTATTATTGATTCAGACGGCTACATCCTAACTAACCATCACGTAATTGACGGCGCAAGAAAAATTACCGTGCAATTCAATGATCGGCGTGAATTTGACGCAGAGGTGGTCGGCAGTGATGAGGCAACCGACTTAGCCTTGTTGAAAATCCATGCGAAAAACTTACCCGCCCTGCGCCTTGCTGACAAAGGCGACGTAAAAGTAGGCCAATGGGTATTGGCGATAGGCTCGCCTTTTGGCCTTGATTATTCCGTCACGCAAGGCATTGTCAGTGCCAAAGGCCGCAGTTTGCCCAACGAAAAAGGCAATGTCGTCCCGTTTATTCAAACGGATGTCGCCATAAACCCTGGTAACTCAGGCGGCCCTTTGTTTGATCTTGAAGGCAACGTCGTGGGCATTAACGCACAAATTTATACGCGCTCTGGCGGCTCAATGGGGTTATCGTTTGCCATTCCCGCGAGCGTAGCTGGCAACGTGGTTGCACAACTGAAAAAACACGGCTTTGTAAAGCGCGGCTGGCTAGGCGTAATGATCCAAGAAGTGGATAAAAACCTAGCGCAAAGTTTTGGCCTAAAAAAACCCGAAGGCGCATTGATTGCCCAAGTATTAGAGAGTAGCCCCGCACAGGAAGCGGGAATAATGCAGGGCGATATTGTGACCGCAGTGAACGACGAAGCCATTTTGTACTCTGCAGATTTGCCACACAGTATTACGCAAATAGAACCGGGCACGAAGGTCACATTGCGCATCGTGCGAGAAGGCAAGCCGTTATCCCTGCCGTTGCGCGTGGGTGAATTGCAGGATGGCCGCGCACCGCGTGTCAGCCAACAGCAGCAGATACCGCACAACTTTTTGGGCTTGGTGTTAGGCGATATAGATCAGCAACAACGCCTGCGCTTTCAAATCAGCGTTGGCGTGCTGGTGCGCGCTGTGGAGCCAAACAGCCCGGCGGCGCAAACCGGCATTCAGCCAGGCGACATCATCACGCAGTTAGGGGCGCGAGCGGTCAATAGCGTAGCGGATTTCAACAAGCAAGCCGCACACTTGCCGAAGAACAGCTTGCAGCCCATAGGCTTCATTCAGCGCAATGGACGACGGGTTTTTAGAAGCATTGTGATTCCTTAATGCAGGCTTACAGCCGCTTCCACCGTACGTGGTGAGACTAGAAGCCGCATTTGCCACCTGCTCATGCTTCGATACGTGCGTAAAGCCGCACTACTCAGTACGAACGGAAAATCACCAATTGGGCGAAAAACCGTTCGCCCTGAGTAGCCCGCACAGCGGGCGTATCGAAGGGTTTGCATCGCTCAACTGCTTTTTGAGAATATCAGGACGAACGGCGCGTTATATTCAGCCAAATCCTAGCTTTGGCCTGCTAAACTCAGCAACATAGTTTTTAGACCCCAACAGGGCAGTGGAGCGGGCTGTGACAACGGGCGCGGATCAACCTATTAGTACGCGCCGACTGTTGCGCTCCGGCGCGATGGTCAGTTTTATGACGCAAATTTCGCGTGTGCTGGGCATGGTGCGCGACATCGTGCTGGCCAATGCCATCGGCGCAGGGCACACGCCAGGAGCCGACGCTTTTTTTCTCGCCTTTCGTATTCCGCAATTTTTGCGCCGCTTATTTGCAGAAGGCGCGTTTGCGCAGGCGTTCATTCCGGTACTAACCGAATACCGCACGCGAGGCGACAAAGCCGCTGTGCGCGAACTTATCAACTGCGTCGCCGGCGTATTGGGCGGCACGTCTTTCGCGGTCAGCGCGCTGGTGGTAGTAGCCTCGCCGTGGTTTACCATCTTGTTTGCGCCAGGTTTTTACCTACACGATCCTGAGCGTTTTGGCCTAACCGTCGACCTGCTGCGCATCACCTTCCCCTACCTTTTCCTCATCACAATGACCGGTTTTGCCGGCGCGATCCTCAACACCTACGACCGTTTTGCGGTCGCTGCCGCCACGCCCATTCTAATGAACCTCACGCTGATTCTTGCCGCCACCGTTGCTGTGCCGTGGTTTGAGCAGCCCGCGTTTGCGCTGGCGTGGGGCGTGGTGGTATCGGGCGTGGTGCAATTGCTATTTCAATTGCCATCATTACAGCGTATTCATTTATTGCCCATGCCGCGTTGGGATTGGCACAACCCGAGCGTACAGCGCGTACTCACCATGATGATGCCTGCGCTGTTTGGTGTGTCGGTCAGCCAAATCAACTTAATGCTCGATTCCGTCATCGCCACCTTTCTGCCCACCGGCAGTGTGGCGTGGCTGTATTACTCTGAGCGCGTTACTGAACTGCCGCTGGGCATTTTTGGCGCAGCACTGGTGACGGTGATTTTGCCGAGCCTGTCACGCAGCCATATCAGCGAATCGCCCAAAGAATTTTCCGCCACGCTCGATTGGGCAACCCGCCTGAATTTATTGGTGGGCGTGCCCTCAACACTCGCGCTGATTGTGCTCGCCACGCCTATCCTAAGCACCTTGTTTGAGCACGGCCAAACCACAGCGCGCGACATCATGATGTCGGCGTGGGCGATGCGTGCTTATGCCATCGGCTTGATGGGCTTTATGATGATTAAAGTGTTGGCCGCGGGCTATTTTTCGCGTCATGACATGAAAACGCCCGTGCGCATCGGCATTATTTCGGTCGTGGTTGCGCAAATCATGAACGTCAGTTTTGCCGTCGTGTTTTACATGACCATCGACATGGGGCATGTGGGGCTGGCACTGGCCACCGCGCTGGCCTCTTATGTCAACGCCGGCTTGTTATTTAGGGGGCTATGGCGCGAGGGCATTTACCACTTAACGAAAGGGTGGGGCGCATTTTTGTTTCGTTTGATCTCCGCGAACGCGGCAATGACGCTGGTATTAGTAGCTTTGCTGAATTACTGGGGTAGCTGGAGCGGGTATAACTGGCATCAACGCGCCGCCTACTTGAGCGTGATGTGCGTAGCCGGATTCCTCACCTACGCGGCGACTTTACTGGCCACCGGCTTACGCAAACGCCACTTACGGCTGCAAAGCTAATCCTAGAAAAACAGTTGCCGCCCCGTTCATACTTCGATACGCACGAAAAACCACACCACTCAGCACGAACGGAAAATCACCCATTGGGTGAAAACCCGTTCGCCCTGAGTAGCCCGCACCGCAGGCGTATCAAAGGGTTTGCGTGTGACTCAACTGCTTTTCAGATTTACTGCAACTGCCGCCAAGACATACGGCCGATTTTGCTACTCACGCAGGTGCCATTCTCAGTACAGCCTGCGCGGCGCTCCAGCAGGGAAACCACCGGCACCTCCGCACTGGTTGAACTCATCACCTTGGTTTCAAGTGTGCGCCCTTCCGTGCTTAACACGTTGGCTTCACTGATTAAGCCGTCAAGCCGTCGAGTGATGACAGCAAAGTCGTTTGAGTCAATCCGCCCATCGCCGTTTGTATCCAGCGTCGGCGTTTGAATCATGCCGCCATTGGCTGCGTTCAACTCAATGAAGTCGCTGCCGCCGCCGCCGTCGCAGGCATCTTTATCGCCCGGAATAATGGCGGAAAACAGAATGCGCTGGCCATGCAGCACGGGGCGGTTAATCACACGCTCGCCTTCAAAGATGGTGTCGAACTGCAAGTCCATAAACCAGCCGCGTTGAGTGGCAGAATATTTCACGGCTTCATTTGTGCCGGTGCGGAACAGCTCACCGGTGTATAAATCGGTACCCGCCGTCAGCGCACTCATGCTTTGCTCCACCAACAGACCCTTATCCGTTATGGCCGTTTTGCCATCGTCCCACAAGCCATAAATGCTGTTAGCACGCGGCTTTGAAGCGGCACTAAAGGTGTTGTCGCCGGTTTCAAAATACTTACCGGTGCCAACGAAGACGAGAGTGCCTCCGTTATACGGCATTAAGGCAAGGCCGCTGGTAATGGGTTGGCTGTATTTTTTGCCGTGACGACCGTGCGGATCCGTGTCGAGAGCCGTGAACAGGGGCTTGCCATCAAAGGCCACTACCCACGCGCTGGTGTCTTCTTTGCTCACGTCAAACTTCCACACATTGCCTAGCAAATCACCGGCATACACGGCCTGCACGGTTTTTCCGTCGGTGCCGCCCAGTTGTATTTGCACCGACGACAAACCGTTCGGGTGATCTTTATCACCCTCGCCGGTGTCGAGCTGTTTGATGATTGTTCCGTCTTTCAAATTCACAATAAACAGTTGCGCTTTGTCGCCGCCGCTGTCGTAACCGTTGCCAAAAATGGCCGCCCAGTCGCCGTTCGGCATACGCGCAATTTGTGGGCGACTGTAGGAATAGCCCATGTTGGCGTGCGTGAACTCCCACAGCACATTAGTGGCGGAAAAATCGGCATTGTTTTTGCGCGTGACATCCAGCGCATAAATGCCGCGCCCACCCGCGCTCAGGCCGCCCACCAATGCCGTATGCCATTCGCCACCCCAGTAGGCATCGCCCACTGTCGGCGTACCATCTACCAACCAAAGATGGGGGTTCGTCGGCTGGCCGTAATCGGGCTGGCTGGTTTTATAGAGTTTGTTGATGGCCGTTTCACCCGTATCCATTACGCCGTTGTTGTTTGTGTCTGTAAAACCTTGGAACACCAAGTTGGGGATATAGGCCATACGCTCTTTGCCGTCGCTAATGTCCAGCCCGTGAACCATGCCGTCGTTAGCGCCCACATACAACAGGGGCGTGCGCGCCGCTTTGCTCTCAACAAACGCTTTATAGCTGGCACCTGCTGCATGTGCCGCGGTTGCTGTTGAGCCAGTCACACTATTGAGCGTTTTATAACCCTCGTCGGACACCCCCACATATTGCGGTGCTGAGTTAATGATGTCGCCCAACATACTGACGCGTTCACGGTACGTCGACACGGCGTTGCCTAACAGCCAGGCGATGGTGTTTTTCGCGCTGGCCGCGGTTTGGGCTTGATCTGCCGCCAAACTCGCATCAGCCAAAGCCGCTTGTTGTGCGGTGCTGATGCTGGCGTAACTAAACAACACCCCTGCGCCTGCTGTTTTTGATGCTGACGGATTCCACGTAAACGTGGTGTTTGTTCTTAATGTTGTCGCCGTGCCGTCGACCACGGGGTTCGCGGTCTTAGCACGCCAAAGCGGGTTTTGGATATCCACAATGCCAGTAAGCGTGGCATCGGTATTGCCACCTATTTTGTAGGCGATCATATCGCCGCTCCAGTTTTTGCTGTTGAATTTGCCCTGATAAACGCGGGTTTGGGTGTCGAGTTTTACCGAGTTTGCGGCCACGGCAGAGGCGGCTAAATCGCCTTCGTAAATATCCATAAAGGCGTTGTAGAGCGATGTGGCTGCGTCGTCTGCGTTGTTAACGTACGCCCGCCCAGGCCCCGTACTGAAGCTGTGTGTGCCGCTGCCTTGGCCGGTCAGTTTTAGGGCGACCGTGTCCATAAAACCCTTCGTTTCAGTGGCCGAACATTCGTCTGGCTTCACGCATTTGAGGGTGACTCTGGCAGGCGCCAACGCAAAACGGCTGCTGCTCACGCGAATGACCGAATACAAACCGTCGGGGTTGAGCGTTGCGTCGGCGGTATGGCGTTTCAGCGCAACATTGTTGGTGGTTAGCCAACCGCTGTCTTTTTTTGTTGCGCTCAAAGCACCATCGGCATCCGTCGCCCGTTCTTCATAAGCCACGCGGTCGCCGGTGCGCAAGCCATGCGCAACCGCTATGCGTGTGTTTGTTTTCACATCCAACGCGCTACTTTTGAGCGTATTGGCCAGCGGGTTTGTGGACGAGGTGATGACATCCCCTGCCACTACATCAACACGGTTGACCAGCGGGGTCATGCTCATCATGTCGTTAGACCCGCCAAAGCCGATGCTGTATGTAATCAGGTTCTGGCGCTTGAACAACTTGTTATCAACGCCCGTTCCCTGCCAAGATTTACCCCCGCAGTCTTCGTTGGCTTTTGAAGAACTGCCATCGGGGCAGCGAACCGCCGCGCTGCTGTCGGTTTTGAAGTCAGCGCGAAAACCGGTTTCGGCAATATCGTCCAAAAAGCCCCTGCCCCCGAAAATGGTGTCGGTGCTGTCGTCGGCATTGTTGCTGGCATCCGTAAGGTCGTCGCCACTAGACCCCGTTTCACGGCCTGGCTCACCGTCACTCATCACGACCGCATAGTTTTTCTGGCAGCGATGGGTAATGGGGCTGGTGCTGTCGTTCTTGAAATAATCCGACACTTTCTTCAGCCCTTTGGCCAAAGGGGAAACGCCAGTTGAGGCAAATAGAGTGGTGTTGATTTTGGTGAGCACGGTGGTGGCTTGATCGTCTGCGCAACCTAGGTCGATATTGCCTTCACCCGCTGTAAAGCTGGCCAGCCCAAGACGTGCGTGTATAGCATCGCCAGCGGCGTTCGTTGTGCCAGTGCCGGCTGTGTCAGCGTTGATGACTTTTGCCGCCGCCATACGCGCTTCCTGCATACGGTTGGTGGGGGGCACGATGTCAGTGCGGGCGGCCATATTAAACACCAGCTTGTTCGCGCCTTTGTTGGCTGGGTTTGTCGCCGTTAGTTTGTCGATGGGCGCAGCCAGTGACGCACTCAATGGCACAGGCCGCCATTCGGTCAAGGCTTTGTTAATGAGAAAGGTGACGTAGTCGCCGCTGTAGCGTGTATCAAGGTCAAGGTTGCTGCCCACGGGGTAGCCAGCCGTGCTAGACGCTATAGGGTTAAGGCTCACCGCCGTATTGGATTCACGGAATTTGACGCAGGCATTGACGACGTAGCGGTCGCCGATAATGGGGTTTTTTACTTTGGGGTAACTGTTGATATAACCTTCCAGCTTCGCCCAATGATTGATTGCACCAGGCTCGATGAGTTGATTGCTCCAGCCGCTGGGATTGCAGCTTCCATTCCAACTAAAATCCAACGCAAATGTTCGTCCATTTGGACTGACTCTTTTTAGCCTATAACACCAGTCATTAGACATGCCAGGGACATTCCCTCCACCATTTTGTAGCCAAAACGTTAATTCAGCCCCGTCATAGAGGGGCGGGCCATCGAGTGGTTCATCGACCGGCCCGCCGTTCCATCCACCGCTTTGTACGGTAATGGTGTCGTTCCAACCATCGACATCCGATCGGTTATAGAACCAATATCGGTACCAAGCGTTAAATACAGGCCTAGGCTCATCACGGCGATTGGCCACTACCACACCATCACCTGTGTCACTTTGCGTGCCGCTGTTCACATCGCAACGAATGCGACCGGTGGCGTTATCCAATTCTGCTTTTGTTCTGTTAATGCCGTAATCGGCAATGGCTTTTGGCGTGTTTACACCAGCTACTGTCCATGTTTCGACGGCGGTACAGACATTGTTTGTTTTATCGTAGGCGTTACAAAAATACCACGGCTGGTTGTATTTCAGCTTGGCGGCTGTGTTGGCATCTGCCACCAAATAATCGTTATACGCCGCGCTGTTGCTGATGTTTTGCATCGACACGGAGTTATCCATCATCAGCATCACATTGGGTTTTGCGCCTAGGTTCCAGAACAACGGCGTGGGGTGGTAACGGAATTCTGCCTGTGCCGACAAAACCGTGAGCAGGCAACACACAAACAAAATGCGCCATTTTTTGGGGCTGACAAACCGTTCGCCCTGAGCTTGTCGAAGGGCATTTATTTTGCGTTTGCGTTTTGTGTGCTGCATGGTGTTGCCCTCATTGTTTTTGTTGTGCTTGTTGCTAAAAAACATTGGTTTTATTGTGTTCATGGTTCGACAAGCTCGGGGCAAACGGCATGTGCGTAACAGCGCGCCTACTCCAAAACCCGATACGTGGACTGCAAAATCACCACGGCATCGGTTGTTCCACCCACCGCGCGGGCGGTAATGCGGTAATCGCGCACCCATTTCACGGCGGGGTCGATGGAGCCAGGATCCGCATTGCGGCTACCCGGAATTTTGCTGTACTCATTGGGCATTTTTTCAATCACATATTTCGGGCTTTCTGCCACGCCCATGTTGGTGGCTAATGTGGTGTCTGTTATTACGCCCGGCTCTGTGCTTTTCCAGCGATCGGAATTTTGCCAATAGGCGGTTTCACTAATCTCTGTGCCGTCTGTTTTTTTGCGTATCAACCCATTGGTGCTGGCGATGGCTTGCACGGTGCTAGGCGCTATTGCCGGCGGCTTTAGCTTGCTCTCTGCTGTGCGCAACGCGGCTTCTGCGGCCTGCACTGCCAGTGCGTGGTCGCGGGCGCTGCCGGCCATACGTTCTTGCTGAAGGGTGTTTTGCATGCCAGCCACGCCCACTAAGGTAAGCAACAGCAACATAATTAAAGCAACAAACAGGGTTGCGCCGCGCTGGTGGTGGTGGCGCAAAACGCGCACGGTTTTTTGGGTGGACATCACGTTCTCCTCAGCCCGGGTTCACACGGGTGCGTATGCCAATTTTGGCGCTAAACACTTGCCGCAAGCGTAAGTCGGGGGCGTAGTTTTTCTCAGGAGGAACGCCGCCAGTATATTTTTCATCGTTAAAGGTTAGCTCCTGCGGCTCCGACAGCACAGAGTCGCCCCCGCTCATCAGCAGTGAATAAGACACGGCGCGCACGAGGCGGCTTGGGTCTCGAGTGTTATTGTTGACGGTGGCACCCGTATCCCAACCGTTCCAGTCGGCGGCGGTTATTTGGCCGGCATCCAAGTAATCATTGATTTTGCTGCTGCCGTTGGTATCCAAGCCAAAACTTAACTGTAAATTGTCAACGCCTTGCAGTAATGCGTCGCTGGCACCCCCTACGCCGTTGGTATTCAGGCTGTAGCGATACAGCTCATTGCGGCCGCTTACACCTTGGGCAATGTAATAAATCACGGTGTCGATTCTTCTAACACTGGCTCCTTTTTCAATTGCCGCGCCGAGGTCGCAGCGGTTGGCTCCAGCCGCTGTGTCTTTCGGTATGGATACGCTACTGCCGATAGCAGGGGCTGTGAGGGCGGTTATGGTGTCAACTCGCATAATGCGCGCGCTGGCGCAATCGCTCACGGCAATGAATTCGCCGCTTTTCAGCGTGTCGACTGGGGCAATGCCGAGCGCGGTATCGGTTGCGGTTGTCGCTGCCGTCAGCGCGCCGATGTCTTCTACGGGGTGCGTGACTAAAATGTCGGTGCCAACGATCGGTTTCGGGTTGAGAAAATTGAGAGTACCGCTAATGTCGGCATCGTTGACGTTGTTGTAACCGTACACGGCGTAATTGAAGTTGTAGAGAACATTGGCGATGCCAGCACTGTTGAGTACATTCACGCGATTAATGCCAGTGCAGGCAGCACTCAAGTCATCGGCTTCGCCATTGGTAATAAAGCCATCGCCCGAGCCGCAGCCGTAATCGCCGGAGTTGCGCACATCCACGCCAATAAACTCCTGCGCCATGCGGCCATTTTCCTGTATGCGCGAGGTGGACTGCTGCAAGCTATAGGCTTGTTTACCGCTGAGAAAAGCCTGAACGGCTCCCCAGCTAAGGAACAGGCCAAGCGAAATGGCGATTAGCAATTCAATCAGCGAAATACCGCGCTGAAATTTCTGATTCCGTCTTTTGTGAAATATCGTTTTTGGCTGCACGTTATTCATTGTTTTGCAGTCTCCACTAGCACGAGGGCATTACAGTCTGGATGTCACTGTGATGGTTTGTGTTTTATCGTCCGCAGAAGAAAAGCGGTTAGGCCATGTGATGGTGACCTTACACAGGCTGGTGTCGGTGGCATTACAGCTTTGGGTGCCGGTGGCATCATCGGCTAAGGTTTTTTTGAGGGTGCTCTCCCACGCTGTTTTGTCGGCGGCGCTTGGCTCTTTGCCGCCGTTGAGGCGCATGCTGTCTAACATGCTGTAGGCGGCGATGGTGGCTTGCGAGTGCTGGTAAGCGCCTTGGTTATAGGCGACCGCTTTCGTCTGCAAAACCGCCAATCCCGTTAAGCCAATCGACAACACAAAAAAGGTGATCAGCACCTCCAGCATGGCAACACCGCGCTGCTGCTTTAGCGCTCGCAAGGGGGCGCATAGATGTTCTTTTTGTTTCATAAAGTTAAGCCATTTAATTGTTGTTGGGAGGCCTGCTGACGTGCTTTTTTACTTATCGCTCACGCTCACCTGCCCCGATTTATTTACACGCAGCTCTTTGTATTTGCCTTTAGTCCAGCCAACCGGTTTAACCTCAAACTTTGCGCTGGCGACGGTTAATTGGCTACGTGCGCTAAAGCTCAGAGAAGATAAAGCTAGGGTGCTTTTTTCTACCACCGTTAACCCCGGGGTGGCACCGCTGGTTTTTATGAGTGTGCCGCCGGCATCTTTAATGTCCCAGCCAGATGCCCAGTTACTGCCAATAGAGGACATTGTTACTTGTGCGCCGCGCCGTATCGCTTCCGCACGCGTGAGGCTTATGCCGGTTGCCAGCGAATTTACGGCAGTCAGCATGCGGTTGTTGTCTATGGATTTTCTGAAGGATGGTGCGGCTAACGCCATGAGGATGGCCATAATCGCCACGACGACCATGAGCTCAAGAAGAGTAAGCCCTTGCTGGCATTTCTGTTTAGGTGACTTGCGCACAGATGGCTCCGTCCTGTCTTTTTTCATTATGGGGTGACGCTACCACGGGTACTCGTACGCCGCTAACGGCGATAGATAAGCGGCGAAAGATACACGCCCAGCGGCCAGTAAGGCTTGGATCGGTTGCGGCTGCCCCCCCTAACTTTAGCGTAGCTCTTTTGGCATGGAAAAGTGGATGGTTTCCAGCCTGCCTGCCAGCTCTTGCGGGGCTTCTGCACCCAGTGCCTGCAAGCGTTTTACCACATCTTTAACAAGGTTTTCTGGCGCAGAGGCTCCAGCGGTTATGCCAATGCTGCGTTTGTTTTGCAGCCACTCTGGATTTATATCGGCTGCGGAATCAATCAAAAAGCTGCTGGCACCTATGCGTTCTGCCAACTCGCGTAGGCGGTTGGAGTTAGAGCTATTGGGCGAGCCAACCACCAGCACTAAATCGCACTCTAACGCCAGTTGTTTCACCGCATCTTGCCTATTTTGCGTGGCGTAACAAATGTCGTCGCTGCGCGGACCGACGATGGCAGGAAAACGTGCGCGCAGCGCGTCTATCACTTTGCGCGTGTCGTCCATTGATAGCGTGGTTTGCGTCACAAAAGCCAGCTTCTGTGGATTGCGCACCTGCAACTTTTCCACACACTGTTCGTTTTCCACGAGAAAAATAGCGCCGCCGTGGCTGCCGTCATATTGCCCCATCGTGCCTTCCACTTCTGGGTGGCCGGCATGGCCGATCAACACGCAATCAATGCCGTCGCGCCCATAGCGCAGCACTTCCATATGAACTTTTGTCACTAGCGGGCAGGTAGCATCAAACACTTTTAAACCACGATTTTTCGCTTCCTGTTGTACAGCACGCGATACGCCGTGCGCACTAAAAATCACAATGCAGTCATTCGGCACTGCTGATAATTCCTCAACAAACCTCGCGCCGCGATTGCGCAAGCTGTCCACCACGTAACGGTTATGTACCACTTCATGGCGCACATAAATGGGTGCGCCGAACACGTCCAGCGCACGACTAACGATTTCGATGGCGCGATCCACACCGGCGCAAAAGCCCCGTGGATTGGCCAATTTAATGTGCATGGTTATGCCTCACTTACAGAAACGATGGCCACATCAAACACAATGTCATGGCCTGCCAGCGGGTGATTAAAGTCGATCTCCACTATGTCGCCCATCAGCCGATGAATCACCGCCGGCAATTCGCCGCCTTCTTTGGCGGCAAATGACACCACTAAACCTGGCTCAATCGGCATATCGACAGCAAAACGAGCGCGTGGGATGCGCTTTAAATTGGCGTCTTGGCGCAAGCCAAAAGCCTCTGCTGCTGAGATTAAAAATTGCCTTTTGTCGCCCGCGCGCAAGCCCAATAAAGCGGCCTCAAAACGTGGCAACAAGCTGCCGTCACCAAAGGAAAACTGCGCAGGGGCTTTATCAAAATTGGAATCAATCACCTCGCCGCCCAGCAGAGACAAGGAAAAAAACAAGGTGATTTTTGTTTGTGTAGAAACCGCAGTTTGTGCGGCTGTCACTGTCGCGCTGTTCATGGCTTTTGCTCGTTAGCTTTGTTGGCTCGGCTTTCTAGCCACGCATCAAAAAACAATAAAATCACGCCGCCAGTGATGGCGGAATCGGCTACGTTAAACGCAGGCCAATGATAATTTCCATAATAGACATCAATGAAATCCACCACGTAACCCAACACCAAACGGTCATACAGATTGCCCCACGCGCCGCCAATTAACAGCGCCAAACCCAACGCAAGCCAGCCTTTTCTTGACGGCGAAAATGACGATGAGGACGCAGGCAAACGCAACAGCCACACCGTCAACACCACGCTCACCCCCAAGGCAATGGCGGCAAAAAACCAGCGTTGCCAACCGCCCATCTGTGCGAGAAAGCTGAAGGCGGCACCGTTATTGTGCGCCAGCATAAGGTTAAAGCCCGAGCAAATCGGCAGCACTTCTTGGTAGAAAAAATGGGCGGTAACAAGGTTTTTTGTCCATTGATCCAGCACAAACACGGCTATAGAAATGAGCAGCCACAAGGCATTTTTTTTCATTAACATGCAACAAATACTCTTCATTAAACCCCTCTCCCCTTGCGGGAGAGGGGTTGGGGAGAGGGGCTTTATGGTCAAGACGGCATAACATCAATTCATGCAAACGAACGGCTTTCGCCCTCATCACCGCAAACATTTTCCACGCAGCGGCTGCACAGTTGCGGATGGTTTTTGTGTTCACCAACGCTGTCCGAATAATGCCAGCAGCGCACGCATTTGGGGTGTGGGGATGGTTGCACCGCCACGCGCAAGCCGTCTATGTCTGTCGCCACGCCTGCTGCATCTGGAGGAGGAAAAAAGGCTTCTTCGTTTGATACAGAAACCAGGGTTGTCTTTGACGTAATTAAAATAAAACGCAGTTCGTCTGAAAGATAACGCAGTTTATTGTATAAGCCTTCGTAGCAATACAACGTCACTTCAGCTTGCAGCGAGGAGCCCACGCGCCCCGCTGGGCGTTCGCTTTCTATGGCTTTGTTGACTGCATTTTTGATTTCCATAAGCAGCTCTACATCGCCCAAGGAAAACACGGTGGATGCACCAGTAAAGCTAGGAAAAACATACCATTCGGCCACAAACACTGTTTTGCCACGCTCGCTTTTATCTGGCAGAGTTTGCGGCAATGCTTGCCACATTTCTTCGGCCGTGAAACTTAAAATCGGTACCAGCCAGCGCGTCATGGCCTCGGCTATGTAATAGAGTGCGGTTTGCGCCGAGCGGCGACCAAGGCTGTTTTCCTTCATGGTGTACTGGCGGTCTTTGATGATGTCCAAGTAAAAACCACCCAAATCTCGCACGCAGAAGTTATGTAACTTTTGGTAAATCAAATGGAAACTATAACTTTCATAAGCCTGAACAATCTCTTTTTGAACTTCAGCGGTGCGTTTTATGATCCATTGATCCAAACCCAGCAGACATTCAAACGGGTCTGTGGTTGCCGTGTTGCTAAATCTGCTCAGTTTCACAAGGGGTTTCGTCGGATCAAATCCATTCAAATTCGCCAGCAAAAAGCGCAGGGTATTGCGTATACGTCGATAAGAGTCAGCCGTGCGTTTTAGGATTTCATCCGACACGGTCATTTCAGCGGAAAAATCCGTCGCCGCCACCCACAAACGCAACACGTCTGCGCCCAGTTCATTCACCACTTTTTGCGGCGACACCACGTTGCCAAGCGATTTCGACATTTTGTGGCCGTTCGCATCCACAGCAAAACCGTGCGTGAGCACAGCCTTATAAGGCGCGCTGCCGTTCATGGCGATGGCGGTTTTTAAAGAGGATTGAAACCAGCCGCGATGTTGGTCAGAGCCTTCCAGATACAAGTCGGCCGGATACTGCAATTCCTCGCGCCGCTCCAGCACAGCCGCATGGCTTACGCCGGAATCAAGCCATACGTCCAGCGTATCGGTGACTTTTTGATAGTGCGCAGCATCGTCGCCCAAGAGCTCGGCGGCATCCAAGTCAAACCACGCATCCATCCCCTTCTCTTCAACCAGTAGCGCGACCTGTTCGATTAGCTCGGCCGTGCGCGGGTGCAGCTCATTTGTGTCTTTGTGAATAAACAGCGCAATCGGCGCGCCCCATGTGCGCTGGCGTGACACGCACCAGTCAGGGCTTTGCGCCAACATACCGTCAATACGCGCTTGCCCCCATGCCGGAAACCACTGCACTTTTTGTGTGGCGTTTAGTGCCTGTTGTAACAGGCTGCCCGCTTCTTCCGCTGCGCCTATGCGAATAAACCACTGCGGCGTGGCACGGAAAATGAGCGGCGTTTTGCTGCGCCAGCAGTGCGGGAAACTGTGCGTGAATTCCTGCGCCAAAATGAGCGCACCTTGTTGGCTCAGTAAATTCACTACTTTTTGGTCGACTTTGTAAACGTGATCGCCTGCAAAAATGTCCACTTGTGCGCGATAAACACCGTGGTCATCCACCAAGTTGAGCGTGCCAATGCCGTATTTTTGGCCGACGACAAAGTCATCCATGCCGTGATCGGGCGCGGTGTGTACGGCACCGGTACCGGCATCAACCGTCACGTGCCCCGCCACCAAAACCGGCACGGCGCGCGGGTAAAAAGGATGCTGCAATAATTTGTGTTCCAGTTGCGCACCCGTGCTGCGCCCTACAATCGTGAATTCCGATACGCCGTAGCGTTGCAGTGTGTTTTCAAGCAGCTTTTCGGCAATCACCAAGCGCTCTTGCCCTGCGCCAAGATCAAGCTGCACCAGCACGTAATCTATTTCCGCGCCCAAACTCACGGCTTGATTGGCGGGCAGCGTCCACGGCGTGGTCGTCCAAATGGCGACAGACACGCAGCCTTCGCCGGAAACGCCTGCAAAGGCTGATAAAAAATCAGCACTATCGACAGCGACAAACCGCACATCCAGCGCGGTAGACTTTTTGTCTTGATACTCGACTTCCGCCTCCGCCAGCGCCGACGCGCCCACCACGCTCCAATACACCGGCTTAAAGCCGCGCACTAAAAAGCCGTTGGCGTGGATGCGTCCTACGGCGCGAATAATGTCGGCCTCATAGGCTTTTTTCATGGTGAGGTAGGGTTTATCCCAGTCGCCAATAATGCCTAGGCGCACAAAATCTTGCTTCTGGCCATCGACCTGTTTGCTGGCGTATTCGCGGCATTTTTCACGGAAGGTTTTGTGGTCAAGCTTATCGCCTGCGCGGCCAAATTTTTTCTCGACGTTGTGCTCTATCGGCAAGCCGTGACAATCCCAGCCTGGCACGTAGGGCGCATCAAAACCGCTCAACGTTTTGGATTTCACTATGATGTCTTTGAGGATTTTATTCACCGCGTGACCGATGTGAATATCGCCATTCGCGTAGGGCGGACCATCGTGCAGAATGAATTTTTCGCAGCCTTTGCGGGCGGCACGAATCGTTTCATAGAGTTTATTTTTCTGCCAGTTCGCCAGCATCACCGGCTCGCGCTGCGCCAGATTCGCCTTCATGGCAAATTCGGTGTGCGGCAAGTTAAGCGTGTTTTTGTAATCGGTGACTTCAGTCATTTTGTTGTCCGGAAAAAAAGAGCCTGGCTTGTGTTATGTCGGCATGGATTTGTGTTTTAAGTGCGTCTATCGACGCAAATTTCTGTTCGTTGCGCAGCTTGTGCAGAAACACGACCTCCATTTCTTTGCCATAAATCGAGCGGTTAAAATCCAGCAAAAATACCTCCAAAACTGGCTGTGTTTGACCACCGACCGTCGGCCTTATACCCACATTCGCCACGCCTTGCAGCCACGTATTTTCTTCCAGTAGACGTGCCTGAACAGTAAATACGCCGTTGAGCGGGGAGCGGTAGCGACGCAGTTTGATGTTGGCCGTTGGCACGCCCAGCGTGCGCCCGAGCTGCTGCCCATACACCACGCGCCCACGCATGCTGTAAGGATGCCCAAGCAATCTTTCTGCTTCATCAAAGTGCTGTGCTTCCAGTGCGCGGCGTATGCGCGTGCTGCTGATGCGCTGGCGGTTATCCTGCACAGTGCAGGTGTCGTATACGCTAAAACCGTGCGTTTTTCCGGCTTGTTGTAGCAGAGCGAAATCACCCACACGGTCGCAGCCGAAACGAAAATCGTCGCCGACCACCAAGCTTTTCACATCAAGGCGTTCGACCAGCACTTGCTCGATAAAATCCCGTGCCGATACACGGCGCAAACGCTGATTAAACCGCAGGCAAAATACGCGGTCGACCCCACAGGCGGAGAGCGCACGGATTTTATCGCGCAGGCACATCAGGCGGGCAGGGGCTTTTTCGCCAGCAAAAAACTCATAGGGATGCGGCTCAAATACCATCACTACCGAGGGCAGCCCTAAAAGGCGCGATTGCGCGAGTAGCTGGTCAATAATGGCGCGGTGCCCTCGATGCACCCCGTCAAAGGAGCCGATTGTGGCCACGCAACCGCGATGATCGAAGCGCAGGTTATGTAAACCTCGGATAAACGTGAATTTCATGCGACTGCCACCACAAAGTTAGCGCGCGATTATCCTTGTTTACGACTTGCTAACGCAAATCGGCGGCGCGCCCAGTATCTGCACGTTTTTTGTCACTGCCCACGCATAAACCATTTGTCCAGCTCTGGCACGCTCACCTGTACCCATGTCGGACGGCCGTGATTGCATTGGCCGCTGCGTTCGGTGTTTTCCATATCTCGCAACAGGGCATTCATTTCAGGCAGGCTCAAGCGGCGATTGGCGCGCACGGAGCCGTGGCAGGCCATCGTCGATAGCACGGCATTCACTTCTTCACGAATACGGCTGCTGCGGCCATGTTCGCGCAAATCGGCCAGCACATCGCGTAGCAGTTGTTCGGTGTTGCCAGCCGCAAGCAACGCCGGTACTTGGCGGATTAAGAGCGATTCTGGCCCTGTGCGATCCACCTGCAAACCCAGTTGAGAAAAGAGTGCTTGATGTTCGTCGAGACAATCCGCCTCGCGCTCACTAACGGCAACATTCTGTGGCACAAGCAAAGGTTGCCGTGCGATGTTGTTGTCACTAAAGGCTGTTTTTAGGCGCTCATAGGTGATGCGCTCATGGGCGGCATGCATGTCTACCACGATCAAACCCGCTGCATTTTCAGCCAAGATATAAATGCCTTTTAGCTGCGCAATGGCGTATCCCAACGGCGGCGTATTTTGCGTTTGCGCATCCATCGACGCGCTGTTTTCGGCTGACTCAGCCGCAAAATCAATCAGGGCGGCGCTCACGCCCGTTGGCGTATAAAGGTCGCGGTAATTTGTGCGGTAATTTTGATTGTTATGTGCGCTGTGATCGCTGCTGTACGCAGCGTTATAGTGCGGCTGCGTTTGCTGTATCGCATACGCTGGCGCTGGCTGTGTCGGCAAGTAAAGGGAGTTTTGATAAGGCGACACGCCCGTCTCTATATGAAGATCAGCAACATGGGGAACCGCAACAGCCTCAGGCGGCCGCACATCGGCCAACACGCGCGCCAGAGCGCGAAACACAAAATCATGCACCGCACGCGAATCACGAAAACGCACCTCGTGTTTGGTTGGGTGCACGTTCACATCCACGGTAGCGGGGTCAATCTCCAGATACAGCACATACGCCGGCTGGCGGTTGTGGTGTAGCACGTCTTGAAAGGCCAAGCGCACGGCGTGGGTTGTTAGCTTGTCGCGGATGGCGCGGCCATTGACGTAGAAATACTGCAAGTCGGCTTGGCTGCGCGAAAATGCCGGTTGCGCCAACCAGCCCCATAAACGCAAGCCGGTCGAGTTGCCCGCAGCGGCCGTGTCCACAAACAGCGCGTGCTGCATAAAGGGAGCACCGCAGAGTGCGGTCAGCCGGCGTTCACAGTCGACCTGTGTCTCGGCGGCGCGCAAAGATTGCACGCTACGCTGGTTGTGCCGCCAGTGAAAAGCCACATCAAAACGTGATAGCGCCAGTTTTTTAAGAATCTCGTCGATACGCTGAAATTCGGTTTTTTCGCTGCGCAGGAATTTGCGCCGTGCGGGCGTGTTGAAAAACAAGTCGCGCACCTCCACGGTGGTGCCACGCGAGTGAGCGGCTGGCGCGACGGAGGTCGCCATATCTTGCCCCTCAACTTCGGCCTGCCAGCCCGAGCCTTCGTCGGCCGTGCTGGACGTAATCGACAGCCGCGACACCGATGCCACACTCGCCAACGCTTCACCGCGAAAGCCCAACGTAGCAACGGCTTCTAAGTCGTCCAGCTCGTAGATTTTGCTGGTCGCGTGACGGCACAGTGCCAGCGGCATGTCGTCAACATTGATACCGCTGCCATCATCGCGCACGCGAATGGTTTTGATGCCGCCTTGCTCTAGGTCAACATCAATGCGCGTACTGCCCGCGTCGAGGCTGTTTTCCAGCAACTCCTTGACGACAGAAGCCGGCCGCTCCACCACTTCGCCGGCGGCGATCTGGTTGGCCAGTCGCGTGCTCAGTTGTTTAATGCGTGCCATCATTGCCCTCGCTAGATTTTAAGCCTCATCCCACCAAATCATCATGCCAAAGGCGGGTTTTTCGCGCTTGTGATTTCAAAAACACCCCCCAACATGAGCCATGCGGTGATATAAGCCGAAGTCACTTGCGCGCTAGAGATAGTTACAGAGATAGTTACAATGCGCGCAAGTCGCTGTAGTCGTGGTTATTGTACGCATAACGACTGCGGCTATAACTAAAGAGGGTCAGGCGATTGTGTTCGCCTAAATTGTGTGATAGCCGAGAGGGCAGCATTTTGAATGAAATGATTAAAAACTTGGTTTTGTGGGGATTGATTCTACTGATTCTACTGTCGGTGTTTCATAACCTTTCGCCGCAGCAACCGCCAGCGGCGCTGGCTTATTCCAGCTTTTTGCAAGAGGTGCAACAAGACCGCATAGAAAGCGCGGTGATTGACGGCCTCAATGTTGACGGCAAGCGCACAGACGGCACCAGCTTTAAAACCATACGCCCAGCGGCGCAAGACCCTGATTTAATGAATGATTTACTCAGCCACAATGTGAAAGTGATCGGCCGAGAACCAGAAACCCCGGGGTTTCTGCAACAATTGTTTTTTGCCGTATTGCCCGTGCTGTTAATCGTCGGGATATTCATGTTTTTCATGCGCCAAATGCAAGGCGGCATGGGCGGGAAAGGTGGCCCGATGAGTTTTGGCAAAAGCAAAGCGCGCTTATTGTCGGAAGACCAGATTAAAACCACCTTTGCCGATGTAGCGGGCGTAGATGAAGCCAAAGAAGAGGTGCAAGAGCTGGTGGAATACCTGCGCGACCCTGCACGCTTTCAAAAGCTGGGCGGCAAAATTCCACGTGGCGTGCTGATGTCCGGCCAACCAGGCACGGGCAAAACCCTGTTGGCGAAAGCCATTGCCGGTGAAGCCAAAGTGCCTTTTTTCTCGATTTCGGGTTCCGATTTTGTGGAAATGTTTGTCGGTGTGGGGGCTTCGCGTGTGCGCGACATGTTTGACCAAGCGAAAAAACAAGCACCTTGCATTATTTTTATCGACGAAATTGACGCAGTAGGCCGTCATCGTGGCGGCGGCCATGGTGGCGGGCACGATGAGCGCGAACAGACGCTCAATCAACTGCTGGTGGAGATGGACGGCTTTGAGGGCAGCGAGGGCGTTATCGTCATTGCCGCGACCAACCGTCCCGATGTGTTGGATCACGCCTTACTGCGCCCAGGCCGCTTTGATAGACAGGTGTACGTCAGCTTGCCGGACATTCGTGGTCGCGAGCAAATTTTAAAAGTTCACATGCGCAAAGTGCCGATAGATGATCAGGTCAACGCCTCGGTCATTGCGCGCGGCACGCCGGGTTTTTCGGGTGCCGATCTCGCCAATTTAGTCAACGAAGCCGCCTTATTTGCCGCACGTGCAAATAATCGCACGGTAACGATGGAGGAATTTGAGAAAGCACGCGACAAAATCATGATGGGCGCAGAGCGCAAGTCAATGGTGATGTCGGAAAAAGAAAAAATCATGACATCTTATCATGAAGCCGGCCACGCCATCATTGGCTGCATGGTGCCAGAACACGATCCCGTCCATAAAGTCACGATTATTCCGCGTGGTCGAGCATTGGGGTTAACGCAATATCTGCCAGAAGATGATAAACACAGCCACAGCCGGCGGTATCTGCTAGGACGCATTTCATCCGCTTATGGTGGACGTATTGCGGAGGAGATGACAGGCGGTTTGGATGCGGTGTCTACCGGCGCGCAAAGCGACATTGAAATGGCAACCAATATGGCGCGGAATATGGTGATGCGTTGGGGCTTGTCGGAAAAGCTGGGGCCTTTGAATTACGCGGAAACCGACACCGGCTATCCAGGTGGTGGCCGCGCCAATTACTCCACTACGACCTCGACCCTAATTGATGCCGAAACCCGCCGCATCATTACTGAGTGCTATACCTTGGCCGAGCAGATCCTGGGTGAAAACCGCGACATTCTGGAAGCCATGAAAGATGCATTGATGGAATATGAAACCATCGACAGCGACCAAGTAGCTGATTTAATGGCGCGCCGCCCAGTACGTCTGCCAAAAAACTGGCATGACAAAGAAGAAAGCCCACCGCAGCAAGAGGCGGATGACAACAAAGACACGCCCAAACCCAGCACGGCAACCGTCATTCCTATTGGCAAACCCGCTAACGAGACGTGATGATGACAGTCTCTTTGACAGTACCGTCGATCAACGTGCTGGGCTTGCCTTTGGCAAGCTGTAGCGACGCACCCAAAACCGGTTTTTTTCGAGACGGCTGCTGCAATACCGGCGCAGAAGATGCCGGCGCGCACACGGTCTGCATAGAAGCAAGCAAAGAGTTTTTGGAATACTCGCGCTTTCGCGGCAATGATCTTTCCACTGCGCACCCTGAGCGCGGCTTCCCCGGCCTCAAGCCAGGCGACCGCTGGTGTTTATGCGCGCAACGTTTTCTGGAGGCGCACGAGAGCGGCATGGCACCGCGCATTTTTCTTGCCAGCACCCACCTGCGCACGTTGGAATTCGTGAGTTTAGACATCCTCAAGCATTACGCTGCTGACCTGAACTAAACTTTGATGTTGCTACGTTGCGGGACAAGAACACTCAATCTGTCACAGCCTGTTGTGATGGGTATACTCAATGTCACACCGGATTCTTTTTCGGATGGCGGTCAATTTTTTCACGACCAGCAGCTTGATCTGGATCGCTGTTTGCGTGTGGCCGAACAGATGTGCGCTGACGGCGCAAGCATCCTTGATGTCGGTGGTGAATCCACCCGCCCGGGCGCGCTACCGATTAGCAGCGACGAGGAAATGGCGCGCGTGTTGCCGGTTGTCGAGGCGCTCACCGCACGTTTGGATGTTGTGATTTCCATTGATACCAGCAACCCCCAGCTCATCATTGAAAGCGCGAAATGCGGGGCCGGCATCATCAATGATGTACGTGCACTGCAGCGCGAAGGCGCTTTGGCGGCGGCGTTCAAAACCGGCCTGCCGGTTTGTTTGATGCACATGCAGGGCGAGCCAGACACCATGCAAATCAAGCCAGACTATGCGCATGTGGTGCGCGACGTGACGACTTGGCTACAGGCACGCGCCGACGCTTGCGTAGCACACGGCATCGCTCCGCATAACATTTTGTTAGACCCAGGCTTTGGTTTCGGCAAAACGCTGGCGCACAATTTAACGATTTTGAAATCGCTGGATCAATTAACCACGCTAGGCTATCCGCTGCTGGTGGGGCTATCGCGCAAATCTTTTGTGCGCACCATCACTGGTCGAGATACCGCAAATTGTTTACACGGCTCTGTGGCGATGGCGCAGCAGGCGCTGGATCGAGGCGCCGCTATCTTGCGGGTACATGATGTCTCCGCCACTACGGATATGCTTAAAATTTGGCAAGCCGTGCACGCAGCAACCTAATTCAAACCTCTTGTGACTTGACGATATTTTTATGACAAAACAATACTTTGGCACCGACGGTATCCGTGGGCACGTAGGCGAATTTCCTATAACCCCCGAGTTCATGCTTAAGCTGGGATGGGCAGCAGGAAAAGTATTCTCCGCGCGCGCTGGAAGCTCTCGTAACAAGTTGATTTTAATCGGCAAAGATACACGACTCTCGGGTTATATGTTTGAGTCTGCCTTGCAAGCGGGGCTTATCAGTGCTGGCGTGAATGTCGGCTTGCTTGGCCCTATGCCAACGCCGGCGGTGGCGTACCTTACGCGCACTTTTAGCGCGCAGGCGGGCATTGTTATCAGCGCATCGCACAATGCATATCAAGATAACGGCATCAAATTTTTCTGCGGCGAAGGCCGAAAACTGCCAGATATTATTGAGCGCGAAATCGAGGAGCAGCTAGCTGCTGAAATGCACATTGAGGGCGCGTCTTTATTGGGCAAAGCGCGCCGTATTTCCGATGCCGCCGGACGTTACATCGAGTTCTGCAAAAGCACAGTCCCCTTTAATTTTCATTTAGACGGACTCAAAGTCGTTGTCGATTGCGCCAACGGTGCTACCTACCATATCGCACCCAATGTATTGCGCGAACTGGGTGCAGAGGTGTTCGAAATCGCCAACAAACCTGACGGCACCAACATTAACCGCGCCTGCGGCTCAAACGCATCTGCTACATTACAGGCAGAAGTCTTATCCACACAAGCGGATATTGGCATTGCCTTTGATGGCGACGGTGACCGCGTGGTGTTTGTCGATGGCAGCGGCGAGGTGGTGGACGGTGATGAGCTGTTGTTTATCATCGCGCGCGACCAACATGCGCGCGGCAAATGTCAGGGCGTGGTTGGCACGCAGATGAGTAATCTGGGGTTCGAGCTGGCACTGAAAGAGCTTGGCATCCCCTTCGTTCGCACCAAAGTGGGTGATCGCTATGTTGTAGAAGCCATGCAATCGCGTGACTGGCAATTGGGCGGCGAGTCGTCCGGCCACATTTTGTGCGGTCACTTCACCACAACGGGGGACGGCATTGTTGCCGCGTTACAAGTGCTGCGCGCACTGCGTGATACCGGAAAAACCCTTGCCGAGCTCAAAAACGGCATGCAAAAATTTCCGCAAGTGATGATCAACGTAAAGGCCGCTCAAAAAGCCGATTTACAGGCTTTCCCACAAGTAGCCAGTGCCGTAAACGCCGCTGAACAAACACTGGGCAAGCAAGGGCGTGTGCTGCTGCGTCCGTCGGGCACCGAAGCGGTTGTGCGTGTGATGGTAGAGGGCGTAGACATTCGCACAGTACAAACGCTGGCGGATCAACTCGCTAACGTGGTTGCGGATGCACTTAACTAGCCCCATTTTTCGCCAATAACCACACTTACAAACCTCCTCCTGAGAAAAAAATGCGTAAAAAACTTATCGTCGCCAATTGGAAAATGCACGGCACGCGCGCCACAAGTGCCGCGCTATTAAATGCGTTATCAGCCCAATCAATACCGAGCGCGGTTGACGTTGTCGTATGCGCGCCCTTTGTGTTTGTGCCAATGTGCCAAGCGACGCTCTCTGGCAGCGGCATTGCGTGGGGTGCGCAAAATATTAGTGAGCACATGCAGGGAGCCTATACAGGCGAAATCAGCGCCGCCATGTTGGCTGATTTTGCATGCGCTTATGTGCTGGTTGGCCACTCTGAGCGTCGCGCTTTGTATGGCGAAAACGACGCGCTTGTCGCCGCCAAACTACAACAAGCACTGAGCGCCGGCATTCGCCCGATTTTGTGCGTGGGAGAAACAGAAGCAGAACACGAAGCGCAACAAACAGAAGCCGTTATTGCGCGGCAGATTAACGCGGCGTTAGATACGCTAGATGATGCGGAAAGCACCTGCGTAATTGTGGCCTATGAACCGGTGTGGGCGATCGGCAGCGGCAAAACAGCAACACCTGCGCAAGCGCAGGCGGCTCACGCATTCATTCGTGCTTTGTGGTCGCGGCGAAGCCAAACACAAGCCGAAGCACTGATTGTGCTTTACGGGGGCAGTGTGAAAGCAGATAATGCGCGGCTTCTATTTGCCCAGCCCGACGTTGACGGCGGCTTGGTAGGTGGCGCAGCACTTGATGCAGGTCAGTTTTCTGCCATCATCAACGCGGCTCAGTAGGCCACGCGCCAAGACAGAACAGCAACCCTCAAAACGGTCGTATACGATGGAACAGTTTGTTATTGCAGTGCATATTTTGGTGGCCATTGCCATCATAGCGCTGATTTTATTACAGCAAGGCAAGGGCGCAGAAATGGGCGCATCCTTTGGCGGCGGCAGCTCGCAAACGCTTTTTGGCAGCCAAGGCTCTGGAAATTTTTTGAGCCACACGACGGCCATTCTTGTTACTGTATTTTTTGTCACCAGCGTTGCACTGTCATTGCTCGCCAAACACCAATCTGCGACCGGCACAGAAATTGGCGTACCCGCTGCAGAGGTGATTGAGTCGCACAATAAAAAAGCAGAAACCAAAACACCGGCTCCGGCTGGCGATGCCCCCGCGATAGAGTCGTCAAAACAAGAAACAAACGACGCGCCCGCCATGCCTGCTGAATCTAAATCAACGGCATCGCCTGAAAAGCCTGCACAGCCCAAGCTGGAAGCGAAAACCCCTTTGACCGAAAAAAAACCGTAAGAAAATAGAAAAAAATTTAGCCCAGATGGTGAAATGGTAGACACGCTACCTTGAGGTGGTAGTGGCGCAAGCTGTGCCGGTTCAAGTCCGGCTCTGGGCACCAAATGATAGCTTTACCCAGCACAAAGAAGTCAGCAAAGCCCTGTAAATACAGGGATTTTTTATGTCTGACGTTCCTAGGGGGTTCCACCTAGCACTATTGCAGCCGTGAGTAGATGCGAGTAGATTTGTGAGTAATTGCCAAAACCCAAAAAGGCTCTACTCACATGCCGCTCACTTACGCAGCCATCAAGAACGCAAAACCAAGAGAAAAGCTGTACAGGCTGCCAGATGGCGGCGGCTTTGGTCTGGTGATTCACCCCAACGGCTCCAAGTATTGGGAGTTGCGCTATCGGCATCCGCAGACGGGCAAAGGCCAGTCACTAGCGTTAGGCGTTTATCCAGCTGTTACCCTGTCGGCAGCCAGAGACAAAGCCAAAGCAGCAAAAGCTATGCGGGCGGAGGGCATAGACCCATGTACAGCAAGAAAGCAGGACAAGCTAACGAAGGCCACAGCAGCAGCTAATACCTTTGAGGCCGTGGCGCGTGAGTGGCTGGACAAGCGCAAGCTGGAAGGTTCAGCTGTGGTAACGCTTGAAAAACTGGAGTGGATATTGAGCAAGAAGCTGTGCCCCTTTATTGGAGGGGTGCATGTTGCTGACATTATAGTTAATCACACAAATAAGTAGACGAAACAATCATTTCATCCAAGGTCATATTTGCGTGTTTTCTCCAAAAACGCTTGAGATTAGCCCAGAGTTTTTCAATAGGATTAAGAGGCGGAGAATAGGGTGGCAGAAACAGTAACTGGCATTTACTTTTTGCAATGATGTCGAGCGTGCTTTT
>JAYVJM010000016.1:0-6744 GCA_043769275.1 Cellvibrionales bacterium
GGCTGTTTGAGGGAACCTGCAATGCAGCCGTATTTAACACGTGGCTGGAGAAAGAACTGCTGCCAATTTTAGTGCCAGGAACCGTTATTATCCTTGACAATGCTGCCTTCCATAAAACAAAAAGCACGCTCGACATCATTGCAAAAAGTAAATGCCAGTTACTGTTTCTGCCACCCTATTCCCCGCCTCTTAATCCTATTGAAAAACTCTGGGCTAATCTCAAGCGTTTTTGGAGAAACCACGCAAATATGACCTTGGATGAAATGATTTTTTCGTCTATTTGTTTATGTGATTAGCTATAGTTCAGCGCATCGTCGAACAATGCCGCCGCCTTTCCGAAATTTTCATAGCGCGGCGTGCGATAACCCCACAGGGCATCCAGCGTATTGGCGGCGCGAAACAGCACTGCGCCTGGTGCGCCCAGCAACACAAACCAAAATAGCGCGGCGAATACGGCATCGTTGCCGTTTTCCAATACCGACTCGATGGTCGCACGCGCCACTTGTGTGGCATCGGCTTCTTGCGTGTCGCGGCTGACGATTTTGCCCACCTGCGCGCGCGCTTCGTCCATGCTGCTACTGGCGAGCGGCTCCATCACCGCACGCGCATGTTGAGCCAAGCTATTCAAGCCGATACAAAAATACAAAATCAGTGCAGCAAAAATCCCCTGCGTTAACGGCCAGCCACGCAGGCTGTCATTGAGCCAAAAAGTCAGGCCAACACAGGGAATTAACAGCGCAAGCAATGCCGCCAACCCACGCAAGCGGCGTGCGTTGATCGACTCATTTTCTGCGCCATAAAAATGCTTTTCAGTGGCCGATGCCAGCAAGCCAAAGCCCACCAACGGGTGCCGGCGGCGGGGCTCGCCTAAAAAATGATCTAGCAATAAAGCGAGCGCGCAAACAGTAAACGTCATTATTGGGTGTCTCTATCAGTAAAAAATGTTACGCGCGGCAGGATTAAAAGCCCCTCTCCCCACAAGGGGATAGGGCCATGAGGGGCAGCGCTTACATCTCCACGCCTTTTTGCGCCCGAATACCCGCCTTAAAGGCGTGTTTGATTTCCGTCATTTCCGTTACCGTATCGGCGATGTCGATCAAAGCCGGCAGCGCACCGCGACCCGTTACCACCACATGCTGGCCTGCGGCACGCTGCTGCAAGCCGACCAGCACCTCATCCAGTGCCAAGTATTTCAAGCGCAGCACGATGTTCAGTTCATCCAGCACCACGAGGCCGATGGTTTTGTCGCGCAGAAAAGCCAGCGATTGCGCCCACGCTGCTTGTGCTTTTTCGATGTCTCGCGCTTTGTCTTGCGTGTCCCACGTAAAGCCTTCGCCCATGACGTGGTAATCCACCTCAGGAAAACGGCGATAAAACAGCTCCTCGCCGGTGCTTTGTGCGCCTTTTACAAATTGCACCACGCCCACGCGCATGCCGTGCCCCAGTGCCCGCGCCACCATGCCAAACGCCGAGCTGGATTTGCCTTTGCCGTTGCAGGTGTGTACCAGCAGCACGCCTTGATCGCTATCGGCGGCGGCAATTTTTGCATCAATGACGGTTTTGCGGTGTTGCATTTTGCGCGCATGGCGCGCCTGTTCAGATTCCGACATGAATAACTCCGACGTGACAAATTCAACTAAATGCCCTTCGGCAGGCTCAGGGCGAACGGTGGCTTGTGCGAAATAACCTTTCTGTTCATGGTGATGTTTCCGTTCGTCCTGAGCCTGTCGAAGGCGTGAGCCATAAAGCATGTGTCGATAGACGTTACGCCTTGGCAAACCATGCGAGCTTCTCGTGCAGGCTCACCACTTGCCCAACAATCAGCAAAGTCGGCGCGTGTATTTCTTTGCCCTCAATATCGCGGGCGATAGTTTGCAGTGTGCTGACGTACACGCGCTGCTCGGGCAATGTGCCGTGTTCAATCAATGCAATCGGCGTGTCGGCGCGGCGACCGTGCTGTATCAGCCCATCGGCAATGTGCGCTACGGCATGCAGTCCCATGTAAAACACCACGGTTAGATCATCGGCTACCAGTTCTTGCCACGGCAAATCGAGGCTGCCGTCTTTTAACTGGCCGGGTACGAAACGCACCGAACGTGCGTAGTCGCGGTGCGTGAGCGGAATGCCGCAATAACTGGCGCAGCCTGATGCCGCGGTGATGCCAGGGACCACCTGAAAAGGAATTTTTTCGTCTGCCAACTGTTCGATTTCTTCGCCGCCGCGCCCGAAAATAAACGGGTCGCCGCCTTTCAGTCGCGCCACACGTTTGCCCTGTTTGGCGTAATCCACTAACAATTGATTGATGCCTTCTTGTGGCACGCTGTGCTCAGAACGGCGTTTGCCGACGTAGAGCTTTTCAGCGTCCATACGCGCAAATTCCAACACCGCAGGCGACACCAGCCGGTCATACAACACCACATCGGCTTGTTGCAGAAGGCGCGTGGCGCGCAAAGTGAGCAAATCAGGATCACCAGGCCCCGCGCCAATTAAATAGACCTCGCCGTGGCTGACGAAATGCTGCGGGTCATCCAGCGCATGTTGCAACAGTTGCCGTGCGTGATCGGGTTTGCCCGACAACACACTCTCAGCAATATGCCCTTGCAGCACTTGCCGCCAGAAATCGGTGCGCTGCCCTGCATCGGCAATTTTGGCGCGCACTGTGGCGCGAAATTCGCCCAGTAAATCGGCCAATCGGCCATAGCTGGCTGGCACCAGTGCTTCAATACGCTGCTTTAGCAACACCGAAAGCAAGGGCGATGCCACGCCGCTGGCCACGGCAATCGTCAGGGGCGAACGGTCGATGATGGTGGGAAACACAAAATCGCAGCTTGCTGCATCGTCTGCCACATTCACCGGCACGCAACATTGCTTGGCGCGTGCGGCAATCGCTTGATTGATGGCGTGCTGATCGGTGGCGGCGATCACCAACACGTATGTTTGTAAGGTTTCATCGCCGCGCCAACCGTGCTCGAAACACTGGCCGCCGCGTTCGGTGACAGCCAATGTCAGCGCCGGCAGAATGCAGGGCGCAATGACATCGACGGTTAGCCCTGCTTCTTGCAGCGTGTGCACGCGCCGTGCCGCGACTTTGCCGCCGCCGACGCATAGCGCACGTTTGCCTTGGTAGTTGTGGAATAAGGGTAAATGGCGCATCTTTTTCTGTGCTCAATACGTCCATCTCCGCTAGCGGGAGAGGGGTCGGGGTGAAAGCTAGCTCAACTTTCTTGCGCTTTGTTGCCAAAATTCCGAATAGTTTGCCCCATCGGACTTAGGTCTATGGTTGGGCTCGGTAATTTTTACCGGCGTGGGCATGGGGAAATCCACACCAACAAGAATGGCTTCTCCCTGCCCAAGGGTAGGCAGGAATGCTGCCGCTGAACCGTCCAGATTGCCACAGGCTTTTTCAACTACCTCACGATCTCCTTTGTTGATAAGGCGATGTACTACAAACATACCCATCTGGCTCAACACATCCTCGGGTATGTCTCTGGGTCGTTGGGTGGCAATAATCGTAGTTAAGCCGTATTTTCTGCCCTCTTTTGCGATCAACCCGAATGCATCAAGGGTGATACGGTTATTTTCATCGCCCAGATTCTTGTTCAAAAATTGATGCGCTTCATCAAGGATGACTACTGTTGGTTTTTGCAAAAATCTGCGCGCTCTTGCCAGCCCTAATAAATATCTACCCAGTGCATTGACCAGCAACTCTCTGGCATTGTGCTCAAAGGAAAGATGCTCCATTGAAATTCGCAATATGTTTTGGTCTGATTCTAGAAAAGAATCCACTCGGTCTGTCAACGACGAAAAGCTCTCGGGTTCAAACAAACACTTCAATGCTTTTGAGCGGATGATTGCCCTTATTCTTGCGTTTAATGGTTCGCAATTGCCAGCAAAAAATGAATCATATTTATCCCACTTATCGCTAATACACTCCTCTCTAATTTGATCTGGTAAGTTCTGTATGTCGTATTTTGCCACCGCACTATTAATGGTCGAGGCATGGGTCTTCAATAGCTCGGAGAACGCCGCTCTGGAGCTTCCCATTTTTATAAAATTTCCATTTTCAATAAGTACATGCGAGTTAACTATTTCCACTAATTTAAGGCTTGTTAATGCCTCTCGTAATTTTGGGGCTTGAACCCCATGACTCGGCTGAAATAGTGCAAATAAATCTAGCTCTGTTAATTTCCAATAGGGAAAACCAACATAGGTTTTTGTATCCGCCTCATTTTCTTTCTCGCCACCCAAATACACGCTTTGCGTTTTCTCCTCGAGCGTGTGGAATTCACCGGTAGGATCAACCAAAATCACCTTGCCGCCAATTCTGGCAATCTCCTGCGCAATTCTGGCTACCGTCCAGCTTTTCCCGCCGCCTGTGGCACCCAACACGGCGCAATGCCTGCCGATTAACTGCTCCGGCGTGATGTTGACTTGGGTGCCTGATGATTGAGTGGTGGTTGCTAACTCAATCATTGCGTGCCGGCCTGAAACATTGCCCTCAACAATATGTTTAACCAAACGCGGGTGCGCAGAAAAAACATGCTGCCCAACGCGCGGATGCTGAGGAATACCTGAAATAATTTTGCCGGTTGCCAGTTCCAGTGTCGTGAGTAACTGAACAAGTCCGATGGGGTGTGCATCGGGCTGCTTGCCTAGTGTTGGCTCGGCATTTAAGCGTTCTTTATCCGGCAGGCGAACTTCAGTGAGGCGGCCAAGCACGGCATGCTCATCGCTTTCAATGAACACAAATTCCCCTACCTGCCCGCCGTTAACGGGGTAGCCGGCATATTGTTTTGCTGAAACACTGGCGGCATACGGCAAGTTGACTTTTGCGGTGTCTGGACTCACATAGATGACCGAGCCAATATAACGGTTGGAGTCAAAAGGGTTTGTGGGTAGTGTCTTAACTGTCATGGGGCACTTCTCTGGCTTTGCTGTTACCGGATTCTTCCCGCAGCTTTCTCAGCCTGTCCAGATGTTGTTCAAGATCGGTTTCGGCTACGATATCAGGCAGATATGGCACCATCTCCTCAAAAGTGGCATTGATGAGGGATAACCGTGCATCACCTTGAGCAATCAGATAAGCAATATCTTTGAGATATTCATTGCTCTCTGTGGCTCCTTTGGCCTCACCCCTTGGCGCAAGGGCTGGATCACAGATCACCACCCTGAGGTTTAAATTGGAGCGAATAGCCGAGATGATGGGTTCGGCAAGATGGCTGTCATTGAACCCAAAGCCCACCACCAGCAACGCGGTTTCAGGTTGTCTAAGTGCCGTCTGGAAGGCAGACATCATTTCAAGGTATGGCTGCTCAAATGCCAGTTCATATTTTGTATTTCGAGGATAAATAAGAACTGGCTTCTTTGTTTTTTGTACCCGCTTAATTTCCTTGGTTGTTTCGTTCTTTTCCCAGTCAATCGAGCCATGCAATTTGTAGAGATGAAACACATTGCTAATGTAGTCGTGGCTCTCTGGATGTGACTCTCTTTTTACGATGTCGTAAGAAAAATTGATGCTGTCAAATACTTGGGGGCTGGTATGAGAAAACCCGTCAATCACGACGTAACGGCCTTTTCTTGCGGCATATTCAAAACAAAGGTCATAGTTTGTGGTGAATATTTTTGTTCTTATTTTCCGATTGGATCGCCTTGCTATTCTTCGTAGCAGTTCAGCATGAACAGGCAAGTTGTTATCTGTTTCTAAAAAATTTATTTCATCACGAATAATTTTTTCTGTATCTGAAACAAATGTGTCGATAACGTCTTTATCGGGTAGCTCAATAAATTCAGCCGCAATTTTGCAATACGATAAAAGAGCTTCGATGTTTTTTTTGTCTGCTTCATTCTCTGGGAATCTAGAGGCTGCCAAAATTTTTTCAAAATTTCCAGCGCTTTTTGCCATTGATTTGTCCCATAAATCACCCATCGTTGGGGCGATTTTTTTTCCGTTTTCTGGTGTTCTTGTGTCTTTCGTGTCTTTATTGCAATTGACATGCAGGGATGCTCCAAGACCCGTCAAAATAACAAGGTTTTTGCATCTAAACGCATCCGATAAAACACGTTTTATTTCCTCTTTTTCTGTATCCCGTTGGCTAATTGCTGTTTCTTCTGGTGTGTTTTTTGTCTCAATCCATTTCCCATTATCGCAATGTGATGACAGCACTTTCATATTCAGGAGACCTTTTTTTAGTTTTCTAACGCGCGGACTGTGCCTCTCTCACAATGGGGGAGAGACATAGTCGCACCAATAATTTACGCTTCGTCTATCACGCACTGCACTTGCGGCTCGCGGTGATAAATCAAATCTTCCACCGGCACGCCACCCACGAAATGTTGAGAAATGACGCGGTCAAGATTGGCAGGGGTGACGTTGTAATACCAGATGCCGTCTGGCTGCACGCACACAATCGGTCCGCCTTTGCAGGTGGCAAAACACGAAACCCGCGAGCGTTTAACGCGCAACTCTCCGTCGGCAATACCCGCAGCTTTGAATTTTTCGCCTAAAGAATCAAACAGTGCCTGCGATTGCCCGTCTTGCGTGCAGCGCGGACCCGTACACACCAGCATGTGGCGGCGGTAGTCACCCATTTTGGGCTTTTCGATAGGGGGTTTTTCCACCACTGACATGTGCTGTTAATTCTGGACACCAAACCTTCAGGCAACTGCCAACGTTATCGTCTGAATTATGAACACGCCTAATCTAGCTACAGCGTTTGGTGTGTTGTTACTATCTGATGTTACGCA
>JAYVJM010000017.1:0-9457 GCA_043769275.1 Cellvibrionales bacterium
CCGCTTTTATCCATAGTAACTTTTTCTGGAAAACCGTTGGCCAACATTGCCTTGTGAAAAAAGCGCATGGCCGCTGCTTTATCGCGTTTTGCTGTCAAATATATGGTATAATAAAACTGTGGTTTAAACTGTCTGGCAGTTTTTGTACTGCGTCTTTCACATACATCGACGGCATTACGCCACCAAGTTGTTCATTTCAATAATAGGCAACAAGATTGCCATGACTATTGTCAACACGGCACCGGCCATCAATACCAGCATGATAGGCGGCAAAATGCTGACAACGATGCCAATAAACGCTTGCAGATCCTGCTCTTGACTAGTCGCCACACGTGAGAGCATCGTATCTAGCTCACCACTGGATTCGCCGCTTGCAACCATGTGCAGCATCATAGGGGGGAAATAGCCTGCGTGCTGTAGGGCATTTTTGAGGCTTGACCCCTCGCTGACTTTTTGGGTAGCTTCTTTTACTCGACCCTGTAGCCAGCAATTCGACATAACGCCACCAGCAATACGCATCGCATCTACCAATGGAACTCCGCTGCTCGTTAAAATACTGAGTGTGCTGGCAAAGCGTGATGTATTAATATTGCGCGAAAGTTTTCCAAATAGTGGCAACGTCAAAATTTTCCTGTGCCAAGACAACTGAATTGCTGGTTTCTGCAAGAGCGTATTGGCACCTACGATGGTGCCCACTATGAGTATCAGCATTAACCACCACCAGTTAACAAAAAAACTACTAGTGGCGATAAGTCCTTGCGTAATGCCAGGTAATGCCTGCCCTGTACCACTAAAAACCTGTACCACATTTGGCACAACTTTTATCATCAAAAGAGATACAATAGCTACAGAAAAAACCATTAAAAACAGAGGGTAAACCATGGCTCCCTGAATTTTTTGTTTAGTTGCCTTGCTGCTTTCTGTGTAATCTGCCAGCCGATTCAAAACTAGGTTTAGATGCCCTGAATGTTCGCCCGCAGATACGGTGGCACGATACAAATTTGGGAAGGCGCGAGGAAACTCACCTAAGCTATCCGCTAATGAATGCCCCTCCAATACTTTCGAGCGCACAGCCATTACCATGCCGCTTATACGTGCTTTTTCTGTTTGCTGGGCAACAGCAGCCAATACATCGCCAATGGGCAAACCAGCCTGCACTAACGTTGCCATCTGCCGTGTTAACAAAGCGAGATCACGCGCATTGATTGACGGCCCAAAACCAAAACTGAATTTTTTGCTAGCGCCTTTGTTAACAACATTGGATGTTGTTTCGACCGATAGAGGGACTAAGCCACGATCACGCAATTGCTGGCGTATCTGACGCTGGCTATCCCCTTCTAGAACTCCTTTGCTTTGGTGTCCCTTGCTATCCAGAGCAACGTATTCAAAAGCGGCCACTTAGATTATTCCTCTTGTGTTACGCGCAAAACTTCTTCCACTGTCGTTTGGCCATTTAAAACTCTGGTGCGACCATCGTCACGAATGCCAGGGCCTTTTGTTCGAGCATAGGCGGTTAATTCAGCTTCCGACACTCGGCTATGAATCATTTCACGCAATTTGTCATCAACAGCCACTAATTCATACACACCTGTGCGACCCCTATAGCCTTGTTGCTTGCAGTGTTCACAGCCGACTGGACGATAGATGATAGGTGGGTTGCCTGGATCTGCCTGTAAAAAGGCACATTCACCAACATCTGCCACATGCTCTTTTTTACAATCAGGGCACAACACGCGCACTAGCCGCTGAGCTAACAGACCAATTAGGCTAGATGAGAGAAGGAATGGCTCAATGCCCATATCCATTAAACGCGTTATTGCACCAATAGCAGTATTAGTGTGCAGAGTTGATAACACTAAATGGCCTGTTAAGCTGGCCTGCACACCAATTTCAGCAGTTTCCAAATCCCTAATTTCACCGATCATAACTACATCAGGGTCTTGCCGTAACATTGCACGCAGGGTACGTGCGAAAGTCATATCTGCCTTTGTGCTAACTTGCGTCTGCCCTATGCCTTCGATGTTGTACTCAACAGGGTCCTCTACGGTCAAAATATTTTGCGCTGAATTGTTGATGCTGCTTAAGCCGGCATATAGTGAAGTGGTTTTACCAGAGCCCGTAGGCCCAGTAACCAAAACGATACCATGTGGACGCTTCAATAGTTCTGCAAAGAGCTGCAAGTCCCGCGGCTGCATGCCCAAAATATCTAAATTTAAACGACCTGCGCGCTTGTCCAGCAAGCGCAACACCACTCGCTCGCCGTTGTGTGAGGGCATAGTTGAAACACGAATATCAACTTCCCTGCCTGCAACGCGTAGAGAAATGCGGCCGTCTTGCGGCACACGTTTTTCAGCAATGTCCATTTTTGCCATAACTTTTATACGCGACACTAATAAGGGCGCTAAAGCACGCTTAGGCTGCACGACCTCACGTAATACGCCGTCAGTGCGTAAACGTACGACCAGCCGTTTTTCAAAGGTCTCTATATGAATGTCGGATGCATTTTGTTTAACTGCCTCCGTTAAAAGCGCATTGATTAGCCGGATGATAGGCGCGTCACCTTCTTGTTCCAACAAGTCTTCTGTTTCCGGTACTGATTCTGCAAGGCTGGCAAGATCCATGTCATCGCCGAGACCCTCAACCATTTGCATTGCAGCACCAGAGTCATTTTCGTAGGCTTTTGCCAAACGCGCTTCAAAGTCAGAGGCAACGACTTGCTCAAACCGCACACTCGCAGCCATGATGCGCTGTGCCTCAAACAAAGCTTGTGGAGTTACGCCTTCGCGATACCAGATAATGGCTGGGTTACTTGTGCTAGGAGCTACCAATACGCCATAACGCTTGGCAAAACCAAACGGCAGTCGCAAAGAGGATGCCGCCAAAGGAATTTCCTTTTCGCTTTCGGGTAAAGACAGGCCGGCATTTATCTCATTCATACAAATATCAGCTTCTTGGCGCGACGGGGGCGGTTGCTTTGAGTGTAGGTGCCGTGACAGGACTGAGAGGGCGCCTAGATGGAATGCTGCCTTTTTGCTGCGGCCAGATGGGCAATTTAGGAAGCTCCGCTTCATTATTCAGGTGTAAATAATCTCTGAGCTCTGTGTCATTAAACCTTTGTTGCCTATTACGCAAATCCCTATAATTGCCTCCCGCTGTATCAGCAATATCCTCGTCATCGCGCAAAATTCTCGGATGGATGAAGACCATAAGGTTTTTCTTGGTCACCTTCTTGGTGCTACCTTTAAATAAATGCCCCAAGATAGGAATGTCGCTTAAAAAAGGCACGCCGCTTTCAATTGTTTGCACGTCATTACGTATCAAGCCTCCCAATACGAGTATGGCACCGTCACGCACGAGTGCTTTTGTCGTGATTTCGCGCTTCTGGGTAATAATATCGGACGCTCCAGACTCGCCACCAACATTGGCTGCGTTGTCAATACTTTCCACTTTTTGCTCAATTTCCAGCGTTAGCATATCCTCTTGATTGATGCGTGGCTTCACCTTAAGCGTTATGCCAATATCTTCGCGTGTGATAGAAACAAAGTCATTGTTGTACAGTTGAGCCGGTGTCGATGGTGGTGTTTCAGTGCCGCCTGTACCGTAACTGCGATTTTGCACGCCCGTCCGGAATGGCACACTTTCACCCACTAGAATTTTTGCTTCCTCATTATCCAGTGCAGTCACAGTGGGCGTTGATAGCACGTTAGCTCCCGTTGTTTTTTGTAGTGCGTGTATTACTGCATTTAGGTTGCCACCTTTGACGATGCCCATGCTCAAGCCGCCATCAACTAACTTGCTGAAATCAGGTAACGTCGCGGAGCCTGAAGGAAAAAGACCATTAGCTTTAAAGCCGCCTGAGCCATCCACGCTCCAAAACACGCCCAAATCTCGACTGACATCGGTATTAACCTCAACAATTAAAGCCTCAACTAAAACCTGTTTTCGGCGCACATCCAGTTTGGCTAACACGCCTTTCATGGTCTTAAGCATAGCGGGGGGAGCCGTGAGGACCACAGCGTTAGTCTGCTCCAAAGCTTGGATGCCTACCTCAACTTGTTGAGCGCCACCATCTTTGGCTCCGGCACTTTTTTTCGCGCTGCCTCCAACACCGTCAAGGATGGGGATCATATCTTTCGCTGTAATATAGTTAAGGTATACCACTTGTGTATTGCCTTCACCGGCCAATGGCTGATCTAAGCGCTGGATAAGCTTACGTAATTGCAAGCGCATGACAGGGTCGCCTGTCATTAAAATGCTGTTGGATCGATCGTCTGTTGTAATGTTCAAGGCTGTTGGCGAGTGCGTTTCTCTGCCGCCCGGTGTTTTTGCGATAAGATCCATCAGGATTTTGCCCACATCTTTTGCGCTGGCAAAATCCAGCTTGATAATTTCTATATCGACAGCACCAACCTTGTCTATCCTATTGATAATGTTGACAATTTGATCTATGTTTCCTGCACGATCTGCCAAAATCAGCGTATTTGTCTCCGGATAAGCAGCAAAGTGAGCACTATTGGGAGTCAGAGGTCGAAGCAGGTTTATTAACTGCGTAGCTGCCAAGTTTTTAATCTTGATAATGCGTACCACGATCTCTTCTCGTCCAGCGTGTGTGCTTTCGTCTCCGACGGGAACTTTTTCTGTTTTGGCTTCTGGCTCCGGCAGTATTTTTATTGTGTCGCCATTTTCTACTACAGCCAAACCGCTCAGCTGCAGGGCTGACATAAATACCTGCCAAGCCTCGGCACGCGCCATAGGCTCACCGGCAACCACTGTGATTTTTTTGCCTTGCACGCCAGGGTGGACAATGATGTTCTTAGTAGTAAGGTCCGATGCCCAGCGGATGACATCCTTAACATCAGCGTTGTCAAACGCAATGGTTATCTTCTTTTCTACTTGGACTTGTTCAACTTGAGTCGGCTCACCATTCGCCGCCTGTAGCGGGCTAGCCTTTTGACTTGCTGCTGGTGGCGGCTGTACTTGTGTCTGCAAGGGGCTACGAGCCAGAGCTGGCATCGTGACACCGAACAGCGGCAAAAATAACGCCAAGCATATACGGCTCATCAACAGGGGCTGTCTTTGCATTCCTTTCAAATTGCGCATCTGTTTTATGACCTGTAAATAATGTTGCTGTAGTTAAAGGACTATATGAGCCCTCGGGTTAGAAAAGCGACTAAGCCTACTGGTTTATGTTGGGTCTTCTCTGTAATCGTTCTCGCAAAGTCAGACCCCTCGACTCTATTTCTTCATTGGGAGGGGTTATAGGAGGAAGCCGCCGAGCAAAAGGCATAGAGCTCGATTCTCCCTCTGAGTTCCCTGTATTCAACCCTACCGATCCAAAAGCTGAAAAATCCTGCTGATCCCCTGAGCGCTGCTCTCCCTTAGGGAAGCTTAATGTTTCGTATCTGTTCGCTCGCTTCAAAACGACGGTGGCAGGATCAACCTTATACAAAACTGCATCGCCAGGGATTGCATCACCAACATAATAACGTCTTGTGCCAGATCCAATTGCCGTAATCAACGCGCTTGCCTTGGTCGGATCACTATCAGTAATCGCACCAACCAACAGAAGCCTTAATTCTGTTTTTGGTAAAACACGGTCAACAACCTGAACGACGGGGGGCTTGTCTGCCGCGTTGCCGAATAAGTGCAAAGAAACTACTTGTTGTAAGCTCATGCCTTGCTCTCGTTTAGCGGTCGCCTTGATTTTTAGCCGACTGTCATCAATAAAGTCTCCTTTTTTGATGCCCCAAAGACCCCACACCTGCAAAGAAAAGCCAGCCAGCGTCAACAGGGTGACAGCAAGAAATGTCAAAAGCTTAGGCAGCACGCGTAAACCACTCCAGCTGAGCAATGGGATTTTCAAATAGGCGTTTACGATGTTTAGTGTCAATTTTTACGCGCCTACTATTAATCAAGCCAATATTAGCAATCACAGTCAACATACCAGGCCTCTTCATATAAGCGCTTAGGCGCAATGCCCACGCATGATCTGTTGATTGCAGTGATAGCTTGCCGCAACGATCCATAAATATCACCACTCCCTAAATCCATCAGCAGCAACGAGCGAACAGTCGGTGAAAATTCTCCCAAACTGCCGTAGCCAATATATCAATGGACTCCCCACGCAACTCAGCCAAATAGCTAAAAACGTCTACCACATAACTAGGCTGATTCTGACATCCTCTGTGCGGCACCGGAGCCAACCAAGGAGAGTCCGTTTCAACCAACAACCTATTTAACGGCACACGCTTGGCCACTTCACGAACATTGTCTGCATTACGAAAAGTAACAATGCCAGATATAGATATATAGTAGCCTAGCAATAGTGCATGTCCAGCCATCTCCCATGATTCAGTAAAACAATGTAGTACACCTGCATGCGGAGAAGCTACTTCTCGTAAGGCATCGAGAGTTTCTGCCTGAGCATCACGCGTATGAACCACCACAGGCAAAGCAAGGTCGCGTGCGAGTGCTAGATGTGCGCGAAAGCTGGCCAGTTGCGAAGACATTGTGTCGGGAGACCCCGTCTTTTCATTGCGTGAAAAGTCGAGTCCAGTCTCACCTATAGCTACCACTTTTTTATGCTGCGCCAGTAGGCGCAGCCTTTCTATAGTGCTATCTATCCGGGTTATTAACGCATCATCACTATATTCAGATGGATGGATGCCGATTGCGGCATAAACAGGAGAGTGTTTTTCAGCGATCGCGATAACTCTGTCAAGGTTATCTAGCCCAATGCCGATACACAAAAAGCGCTCCACGCCTCGCTCAACAGCAACGTCTAAAGCGGTGGTCAAATCATGGCCAAATTCGTCCAATTTAAGCTTGTCGAGATGACAGTGTGAGTCAAGGAACGGCATCAAATTGGTATCATCCATCACATCGTGTGTGTTGTGCGATCAGACTCAAGTGAGCCTGTCAGATAGGTCTCTATTTTTCGTAATGCTGTATTGCTTGGGTCATTGAACTGCACGCCAATACCTGCCACTCGATTGCCTTGTGCGCCTTTTGGCGTAAGCCAAACTACTTTGCCCGCCAAGGGGATTTTTTCTGGATCATCCATTAAGGTCAATAGCATAAACACCTCACTACCCAGCTTGTATGTCTTGCTCGTAGGGATAAACAAGCCGCCACCCTGCACGAACGGCATATAGGCCGCATACAATACTGCTTTGTCTTTGATTGTGAGCGAAAGAATGCCTTTACCACCTGCTCCCATCATATGTACACCCTTGTCCCTGCCTTAATAAAGGCATGATTAGCAAGCTTAAATTTAGATTAGCCATTAAGACTGCAGCGGTCAAACCTATGCATCACCGTGGAGCACGCCTCGCTCACCAAAGCGACATTTATCGTAGACCGCGCCCCTCGCACCGAGCAAAAAAGCTGTTTAGAATGGCCGCCAGATTTTATGGCTGTTTTTACACTTAAGCCTACCACTTTAACGTATACCAGAATTTTTGCAGGAGCTGTTTGTTATGACCTTTGTTGTTGGCGAAAATTGTATCAACTGCAAACACACGGATTGCGTAGAAGTATGTCCTGTTGACTGCTTTTATGAGGGGCCAAACTTTCTCGTTATTCATCCTGATGAGTGCATAGATTGTGCGCTGTGCGAGCCTGAATGTCCGGTAAATGCGATTTACTCCGAAGATGAAGTGCCAGACACTCAGAAAGAGTTTATTGATTTAAATGCTGATCTCGCTAAAAAATGGCCGAACATCACGCAAATGAAAGATGCCTTGCCAGATGCTGAGCAATGGAAAGACAAACCAAATAAGCTCGCGTTGTTGCTGCGCTGATACAAACAAGATACAAAAAATCTGTCGCAGCAGTGGTAGCCACAATAACACAGTCAGCGTAGGATGAAATCCGTGTTAGACCAACTCCAGACAGCCTACCAAGCTAGCCGTCGTGTTGCACAAACCACAGCAGCATTGCAGAAAAGTGGATGGCGCTGGTTGCGACATCGCAACACTCCGTTACCCGAGCTGGCATGCGACACAGTGATGGCACTAGGCTGCACTTATATTAAGCTAGGTCAATTAATCGCCAGTTCGCCCTCACTCTTTCCGCACAAATACGTGCAGGCATTTCAAGCCTGTCTCGACCAAACACCACCATTGCCGTTCAGCACCATAGAAAAAATCATCAAAGTCGAACTAGGATCGACCTTGACTCGCCATTATCGAGAAATTGATCCTACTCCACTTGCTTCAGCATCCATCGCACAAGTGCATGCAGCTCGCTTACACAGCGGAGAAAATGTCGTTATAAAAGTCCAAAAACCAAATGTGGAAAATTTGCTGCGCACTGATTTTAATTTTATGAAGTTTTCAGCGCAGATGCTGGAAAAAATCAGCCGTCACATTCCACAATCATCCATTACCGATATGGTGGAGGAGATTCGCAATGGCATGTTGGAGGAATGCGATTTTTATAATGAAGCCGACAATATTGAATTGTACGCTCGCTTTTTAGCCGACAATAAAATTAAACAGGTCACGGTACCAAGGGTTTACCGCCAGTCGTCCACACGTCGCGTGCTGACAATGGAGCGCTTTTACGGTGTCTCCTTATCCAATAGCGAGGAAGTGCTCCGCTACAGCACAAACCCAGAAAAAGCTCTGGTTGATGCGCTAAATACTTGGTTTGCTAGCCTCACTCAGTGCCAGATTTACCATGCAGATTTACATGCAGGAAATGTGATGATGCTTACAGATGGCCGTATAGGCTTTATTGATTTTGGCATTGTCGGACGCATTTCAAAATCAACATGGACTGCTTTGCTATCTCTTATCTCCACTGTACCCACCCGTGATTTTTTTGCTATTGCTCAGGCACTCGTGGGGATTGGCGCAACCAATCAAGCCGTAGATACTGCTACTTTGGCGCATGATATTGAGCAGCTATATCAACAGTTTCAGCATGAATCGAGCAGTGATGATTTTTTGAACGAGGTGGCATTACGCATTTCAACTATCGGCCGCCATCATGGAATCCGCTTCCCGCGTGAATTTACTTTGCTGTTAAAACAGTTTTTGTATTTTGATCGCTACATTCGCCTGTTATCGCCAAACCTTAATGTTTTTAGTTCTGCCGCATTGGTTCCTGATACGCAGATTTTGGTTCTGTCGCATTAACTGTTAGCACCCAAGCATATAGCCTGTGAGCCTAAAATCAGGCGGACTTATAGCCAGCCAATACACTTTTCGCAGCGTAAAATGACTTGAAGCCAAGCATGGATTTCGTTATTCGTTTTACCGCCCTGTGGTCTTGCTCGACGATATTGTTGAGGTATTTTACCTGACGCACGATCATCGGCTTTTTCGTTGAGCTATTCATTTCATCAATGGCAGCTTTGTTTGCCCCGCTTTTATCCATAGTAACTTTTTCTGGAAAACCGTTGGCCAACATTGCCTTGTGAAAAAAGCGCATGGCCGCTGCTTTATCGCGT
>JAYVJM010000018.1:0-7414 GCA_043769275.1 Cellvibrionales bacterium
CGCGTGCTGTTGTGACGAATGGATGTTTTGCTGCACTTTCCATTCGACAAATGTTTTCACTGCCAGCGTAATCAATGCCAGCAACGCCAACAAAGAGGCGCAGGAAAATGCGGCCACAAAGTTGTATTCGTTGTATAGAATTTCGACATGCAGCGGCAGCGTATTGGTGAGGCCGCGCACATGGCCAGACACCACCGACACCGCGCCGAATTCACCCATAGCGCGCGCATTCGACAAAATTACACCATACAGTAAACCCCACTTGATGTTCGGCAGCGTGATGCGGAAAAACATCTGCCAGCCGGAAGCGCCCAACACAATGGCAGCTTCCTCTTCCTCTTTTCCTTGCGCCTGCATCAGCGGAATCAATTCACGCGCAACAAAGGGAAGTGTGACAAAAGTGGTGGCCAGCACAATGCCAGGCACGGCAAAAATCACCTTGATGTCATACGCAGATAACCATTCACCAAACCAACCCTGCAAACCAAACACCAGCACAAAAATCAAACCGGCAATAACAGGCGACACAGCAAATGGCAAATCAATCAATGTCAGCAAAAGACTCTTGCCGCGAAAATCAAAGCGCGCAATCGCCCAAGCAGCAGAGACACCAAACACCAGATTCAAGGGCACAGCAATGGCAGCGGCAATCAGCGATAGGTAGACAGCCGACCAAACATCAGGATTATTAAAGGCCGCAAGATAAGCATGGAGTCCCTTACGAAATGCCTCAACAAATACCGCCGCCAGCGGCAAGAACAGAAAAAGACCCAGCCAACCCAAAGCAATAACGATCAGCGTACGACGCACCCAAGCAGGCTCAATTATCACAACACCATGATGCGGTGCGGAATTTTTGGTTGTTTTATTTAGCGACATGACGCTGACCACTCCACCACTGTAATAAATTCATAAACAACAACAAGGCAAAGGAAATCACCAGCATCACGACAGCAATGGCCGTTGCTGCACCGTATTCGTACTGCTCCAACTTGGTAATAATCAGCAACGGCGTAATTTCAGACACCATCGGCATGTTGCCGGCAATAAAAATAACCGAGCCGTACTCGCCCACAGCACGCGCAAACGCCAGCGAAAAACCCGTCAGCAATGCAGGCATCAACGCAGGGTAAATCACACGCTGAAACGTTTGCCAGCGCGCTGCGCCAAGGCTGGCCGCCGCTTCCTCCACTTCCCGCTCCAAATCTTCCAAAATGGGTTGCACGGTACGCACCACAAACGGCAGGCCGATAAACGTCAGTGCCACCACGATGCCCAACGGGGTATACGCAACTTTGATGCCGTATGGCTCCAGCAACGAACCAATCCAGCCATTTTTGGCGTAAAGCGCCGACAAGGTGATGCCAGCAACAGCCGTTGGCAAAGCAAACGGCAAATCCACAAATGCGTCCACGAGTTTTTTTCCGGGAAAACGGTAGCGCACCAACACCCACGCCACCAGCAAACCAAAAAATACATTGATGAATGCCGCAATCAACGCCGTACCAAATGACAAGCGGTAAGAGGCCATTACACGCGGCGCCGTCACCACCTGCCAGAATTCACTGGCACTCAGAGAAAAACTTTTTATGAAAGCCGCCGATAGCGGAATCAACACAATCAGGCTCAAATAAAATACGGTAAACCCGAGTGCCGGACCAAAGCCCGGCAGCACCGACGCACTGCGCAACAATTTCATTTTTAGTCTCATTTATTAAAAACCCCGTGTTGCCACGGGGAGGGGGAAATCAACAGCAAAGCAGAAAGGCATATTTATTTACTTGCGCTGTATATCTGGTCAAACAAGCCGCCATCACTAAAGTGTTTTTGTTGTGCTACCTGCCAACCACCGAACACCGCATCAACGGTAAATAACTCCAGCTTTGGGAACTGTTTGGCATATTTGGCAGCCACTGTTGCGTCGCTGGGGCGATAGTAATTTTTTGCGGCAATTTCCTGACCTTCTGGTGTATACAAATATTCCAAATAGGCTTTCGCCGCTTCAGCATTGCCGTGTTTGTTGGCAAATTTGTCGACAACGGTTACAGGGGGTTCCGCCAGAATCGAGTAACGTGGAATTACGACTTCGACTTTTTCGGCTCCCTGTTCTTTCAGCGCGAGGAACGCTTCGTTTTCCCATGTCAGCAAAACATCACCCACTTCACGCTCCAGAAAAGTTGTAGTTGCGCCGCGCGCACCGGAATCCATCACGGACACATTTTTGTACAGCTTGCTAACAAAGGCTTTTGCCGCCGCTTCATCATTGTTGCTGTGCTTTAACGCATAACCCCACGCAGCAAGATAGTTGTAACGCGCACCGCCGGATGTTTTCGGGTTGGGCGTTACCACGCCCACGCCTGGCTTGACGATATCCCTCCAGTCATGGATATTTTTCGGATTGCCTTTGCGCACCAAAAACACAATGGTCGATGTATATGGCGAGCTATTTTTAGGCAAGCGTTTTTGCCAATCCTTCGGTATTAACTTGGCTTTTTCAAACAACTGATCAATGTCATAAGACAGCGCCAACGTCACAACATCGGCCTCCAATCCATCAATAACTGCGCGCGCCTGTTTGCCGCCACCGCCGTGTGATTGATTAACGGTTACTTTGTCGCCCGTTTTTGCTTCCCAGTATTTTGCAAATGCCGCGTTATATTCCTGATACAGCTCACGGGTTGGATCGTAAGACACATTCAGCAGTTTGATTTCTTTGGCATCTTTCGCCTGCGCTCCGCCTGTCAATCCCCATGCAGCTATTGCTATGACTGCCAGCAACGGCTTTATTCGAAACACACGTGTTTTTTTCGTCAACAGTTTTGTTTTCATTTTTGCATCCTCATATTTTTTGTTTGTTTATTAGCTATTGATATTGCGCAACATGGGCTAGAAAGAAGCCTGTATTCGGCTGACGACCACATCTTCATCGGCGCGATCTTTCGGAAGCAACGCTTTGCCACCGCCACCCCAAACAAAATCGGTATGGTCGTAATCCAGCGACACGCGCACCACTTTGTTCAAATACCAGTTCACACCTACACCCCAGTTTTGGGCTGATTGCGCCGATTTAGTGGCATCCGCAAAAGAATTCGAATTACCCAAAACGCCATCAACCAGGAATGCATCCTTGTCTATATTCAGCTCTCCGGTTCTCGCCACTAGCTCCCATGCACCCCAACCGCCGTTACCTGGATCAAAATTTTGTGCCGGCTTGATGCCTTTTAATGACTCTTCTTCTCCGGTAATCGCCCACGCTGTTGTCAACTGCCAGCCATCATTCTCGATTTTATCGCTGCGGTTTTCTGCTTTAGGAATGCCGCCCGCGCTTTTGAAGCGCGACAGCCCTTGCAACTCTTCCACATACTCACCCAATAGGCCGATGCTGCCATTGAAGTAATGAAATTGCGGCACAAGACGTGTGCGCTCGCCATCCAGATACACGGTATTCACCTCCGCTTTCGTCACAGGATTGCTCGCCGCCGCTATGCTCGTATCACCGCGATAGCCAAAAAAGTCTTCTTGCCCCGGCGTTTTGAATTTAGAAAGACCGGTATTGCCGGTGCCGCCTGCTCCGTCATTGACGCTCGCGGCAACACCAAGCCCTAACCCCTGAAAAAATCCAGGTTGATTAAGGAACGGTTGCGCAAACAAACGTGCCTGAAGTTCTTTGTCCGTATTGCCGTCGCTGTTGTCGCCGGTGGCACCGTCCGCTGCACCGTTGAAAATGCCTACGCTGTAATTCAGCGTATTGCCGAGTACATCGCCACCTAACTGCACACCGACATCGCGTGACGGCAGAAAATTACTCACCAATGCCAGTTCCGCAAATTTGGTATCCGCAGAACTTTGTAAACGCTCAAGACCTAACGGCGGTGTAAATTTACCGGCACGCACCTTGAAGGCGGGATCAAAATTGCCATCGACATACGCATCCACCAACGTGGTGGAGCTGCCGCCGAAGTCCGGCGTGATACGGAAGCCGTATTTCTCAAAGAAACTGCCTTCAATAGTCGGACGCGCACGGCGCACCAACAGATTGTTGCTGGCTTCTTTGGTGGTTGAATCAACGCCGGTGTGCTGCCCTTTAATCCCGTTGTCAAAGTAGCGCCCGTCGGCCTGCACCAAACCACGCAATTTCAACTCGAAGTTGCCGTCGGCCGACTTCAAGCCAAAGCCCTTTTCGCCCGCCACAACCAACGGTTGCTCTTTCTTGACCTTGGCCGCTTCTTCATCGGCCAGTTCCTGCCTGCGCTCTAGCACTTTGACCTTCTGATTGAGCTCTTGCACGTATACCGGCTGCGAGGCTGCTTTCTGCTGTTCAAGCTCTTGCACGCGCTCGGAGAGCACTCTCAATTGACGCAGTACATCAGGTGGAATTTCAGTGCTGGCCGCACGCACAGCCTGCGGCAGTGCGGCAAGCGCAAACCCGAAGACAGTGGCGGTAAGTACCGGATTTTTTAATAAAAATTTACTCATGGTCGAATCTCCTGTGATACTAGAAATTCGACTTCCGGATGTCCGGTCAGCCGATAAATTATTGTTTGTTAACCCCCAGTTGGCTGGCGGGCGATTTATCTGCTTAATACTAACTGACGACCGGCACCCATTAGGATGCACTCGCAGCTACGACAGCCGGATTTTCTTTTTGGATTCTATTTGGGTTACTTTTCCATCGTGCACGGTGATTTCAACCGATCCATAGCACAAACCTGCAAGCGCCTTCGCTACTTCTTCCAGCGCCTTGCTGTCTGCCACGCGGGTATTTTTCGCCAGTTCTTGGCTGCTCGTGTGATCAATCATGATGTTAGCCTTGTTATAAGTGCCTTGGGTGTTGCTCAAGATAAGGCAATCAAGACATAACTAAAAAGACTTTTTTTGAATTGATCTATGCCCAAAGGAAATATAGCGGGCGTTGACATATAGTTAATCACGCAAATAAATAGACGAAACGATCATTTCATCCAAGGTCATATTTGCGTGGTTTCTCCAAAAACGCTTGAGATTAGCCCAGAGTTTTTCAATAGGATTAAGATGCGGAGAATAGGGTGGCAGAAACGTAAGCGTCCAGCCAACTCCATCTAACAAAGCTGCTGCATCCACGTCATTCTTTGGTCTCCAAACAGCGGGATCAGAGAATGACGACAAACCTAACAACCGAGCAACAATTTTGTCTTGATCATATTCAGCAAGCTGAAAACACCGGATCGACATTGGTGGACTATGCTGCGCAGCACAATGTGCCAATTAAAAAATTGTACGACTGGCGCAGCCGCCTGCGTAAACAAGGCATTATTGCGATTGCGCTATTGGTCTCGCCTGTCATCAAGCCAAAACCTGCTTTTGCAAAAGTCATCACCGTGGCGCAGGCCGCGCCTGTGCAACCGATGCAGATTCGCTTGGCCAACATTGCACTGTGTTTTGATCATGTCCCCGATGTGCAGTGGCTGGCAAATTTAGTTCGTGCACTGAATGCACGCACATGATGCGTCCGTCGCGTAAATTAGCCGCCATTTATTTATGCGTAGCACCAGTAGATTTCAGACAGTCCATTAACAGCTTGTCTATGCTGGTGGAAACAGGTCTTGGTCTGGATCCATTCGCCGCCACGCTTTATGTATTTATCAACAAAAACCGCGACAAAATAAAAATTTTGTATTGGGAGAAAAATGGTTTTTGTCTTTGGTATAAACGCCTGGAAAAGCAGCGTTTTCAGTGGCCAAAAAATACAGATTCCGCCACCGTAATTTTGAATGGCGAAGAAATAAACTGGCTGCTATATGGCTTTGATTTATCGACAAATAAACCGCATAAAACACTGCATTTTTCTTCTGTTTAACACACGCTGGAAGTATAATAACCGGCATGAATTACACCGACGACACACTGCCAGATAACATCAATTTGTTGAAAGAAATTATTCTTCAGCAAGCTGAAAAAAATAAAATTTTGTCAGAAAAAATATCCATCCTCGAAGAATTTATTCGTCTAAGTAAACAGCAAAAGTTTTCATCCAGCAGTGAAAAAGACAGCCGTCAAGGCGAGTTGTTTAACGAAGCAGAAGCCACTGCAGAAAACGAAAATATCACGGAAGAAATAGACAGCGCTGCTGATGAAAAACCTGTAATAGAAAATGCTTCCCGCAAAAACAAACCCGTGCGCAAACCGCTACCGGCTGATTTACCGCGCATCCAGCACGTTTATGAATTACCACTCGAACAACGCCAATGCGCCTGCGGCTGCACGCTGACTGAAATTGGCGAGGACATTAGCGAGCAACTGGATATTGTTCCGGCACAATTGCGTGTCATCCAGAATGTCCGTAAAAAATACGCCTGCAAAGCCTGTGAAGACACCGTAAAAACTGCCGACAGGCTCGAGCAATTTCTGCCTAAAAGTAACGCCAGCCCCAATACCCTGGCTTATGTGATAATCAATAAATATCAGGACGGCTTGCCGCTTTATCGCCTGAGCAATATTTTCCAGCGCATGGATATTGATCTCTCGCGACAAACGTTGTCAGGATGGATGATTAATGCAGCGCAGCGCTTGCAGCCTGTGACGCAACATCTGCAAAAAACATTGCTGCAAAGCAGCCTCATTCATCTGGATGAAACGCGGGTGCAAGTGTTGCGTGAGCCAGACAAAGCTGCGCAAAGTCAATCGTATATGTGGGTGCAAAAAAGCCGAGAAAGCGGAAAGTCTATTGTGCTTTTTCATTACGACAGCAGCCGTTCAGGGCAGGTTCCCTTACGTCTACTGGACGATTATCGCGGTGCGCTGATGACGGATGGTTACGAGGGCTATAACGCCGTTGTCAGCAAAAATAAACTCACGCATTTGTGTTGCATGGCGCATGCGCGGCGCAAATTTGTCGATGCAAAAAAAGCACTGCCCGCCAAAACAAAAAGCGGAAAAATAGACGTAGGCATAAGCGTATTTGCCAAACTTTATGCCATCGAACAGCAGCATAAAAATAGCGACAGTGAAACACGTTATCACGCTCGTCAACAACACAGCTTGCCGCTGTTATTGCAATTTAAAAATTGGCTGGATCAAACGCAAGCAAATGTATTGCCCAAAGGCAAGCTGGGTGAGGCGATGGCGTACGCACAAAAATACTGGCGTAAACTCACGCGCTATGTTGAAAATGGCGATTGGCCAATCGACAACAATGCCGCAGAAAATGCCATTCGCCCATTTGTGATTGGCAGAAAAAACTGGCTATTCAGCAACACGGTAAAAGGCGCAGATGCCAGCGCGACGCTTTACAGTTTGATTGAAACTGCTAAAGCAAATGGGTAGAGTAGAGAACAGACTCACGCCTGCCCTCCCTCATCAAACCGTGCTTGCGGTTTTCCCGCACACGGCTTTCCGATGTTCTTCATATCAAGGCATGCGCTGATTTCCAGCCCGC
>JAYVJM010000019.1:0-4640 GCA_043769275.1 Cellvibrionales bacterium
TCTGCCTCCATCGGCTGCACAGCTTGGAGACGTTGGCTGTTAACAAGGGCTAACTTGCCATTTTTGGCTACATTAACCCAACCATTGAGCGTCTGTTTGGGGATGCCTAGCCGCTCGGCAGATTCGCCAACACTCTGCTTTTTCTCTAACACCAGTTTCACTGCTTCAGCGCCAAACTCTGCCGTGTAAACCATTTGCTTTCTCGCCTCCATCGAAACTCTCCGCTTTGTATTTTATTGGCAAAACGGTGTCCACTTTTTGCAGCATAGGTCTTTATCAGTTTTTTGATGTGGCGGCGTGAGCGCCAGTTGTGTTGTCTAGCAGGCTGCGCGTGGCACGCTCCACGTAAGCGCGCAACGTTTTTGCCAATTTATCACGCTCCTGTTCATTGCTGTATACGCTGGCTTGTGCAGGTTGCAGACCATATTTGTACAGTTGCGGCTGTGCATTTGGACGCTGCACGACAATGTGATCGTCGTGAATAAAACCAACAATTTCGTCATTGCCAGAGGGTTTTATCAAGCCAAAGCCTGGGTCATTTTTTGTGGCAACTTCATAGTCAAGCGATAGAACGTCGCGGCCCCAACACTGGTGCTGAAAGGGTTTTCCCAATAAACCCATCACCGTGGGAGCAACATCAATTTGCGTTGCAACACGATGCGTTTTTGTGCCAAATTGTTCGCGGATACCCGGGGCGATTATTAACAAAGGGACGCGAAATCGCAGTAAATCAATGTCGGTTAATTGTTGGTCGATGCCAAAACCATGATCGCCCAAAAGCACAAAAATCGTGTTTTTGTAGTAAGGCTCATGCTGGATTTTTTGAAAAAATTCACCCAGTGCCCAGTCGGCATAGCGCATGGCGGTGAGGTGGTCGCTATACGCTCCTTTACCCTTGACAGGTGCTACCGGTAGCGGGTTAGGCAAAGCGTAAGGCACATGGTTCGACAGCGTTTGCAGCATGGCAAAAAACGGTTTGTCTTTGGGCATGGTGGCCAACTCTGTTGCGGCGCGATCAAACATGTCTTGATCCGACACGCCCCATGTCGGGTCATTGAAAATGGGATTCACAAAGTCATCGCGCCCAATGAAGCGTGTCATGCCTTGATTGCGAAAAAAACCCTCTTGATTATCCCAAGAAAAAGACCCGTTGTAGATGTAGACGTTTTGATAACCCGCCTTATCAAGTAGTAGCGGCAAACCAGAAAAAGCGTGCGTGCCTTCCGGCTCCTGCATCAAATATTCATAACTGGGCAAGTTAGGGAAGCAGGCTAAAGTGGCGAACATGCCTTGATGTGTATGTGTGCCATTCGAAAAAAAGCGCGTAAACAACAAGCCCTGTTTAGAGAGCTTATCAAACGCGGGCGTAATGTCCTGATCGTTGCCTAATGCGCCGGTAAAAGCACCGGAAAAGCTTTCCATTAGAATGACAACTACATTGGATGGCGACGTTTTTGTAGTCTTGCTGCCGGCATGTTGCCGCAACAGGGCTTGGTCAACTCCCGCGACAAGCGTTTCTTGCGGTGTTAGCAGCCACTGACGCGTAATTGCGGTGGCTTCTTCTATGGGCATCGCATCCCGCCAGAATTTTTTATATGTATCGCCATGACCAGCATTTGCTGCTTTTACCAGCGTAAAAATGCCATTTAAGCCCAAGTGATTAGCAAATAAATGCGAGCTATTGAAGGCATCTCCCCAGCGCAGAGGTGGCCCTTGGCGCAGCGTGCCTCTGGCCGCCACCGCTAGCAACAGCAGCACAGCCACAAACATGCCTGCACGCGCCAGTACGGAAGACTGCCTGCCAGAGACGGTGTGTTTTTCTGCTAACGCACCCGCCGCCCGATTAATCCACTGATAGCAACGGTATACAAGCCAAGACAAAAACGCCCAAAACAACAGATAACGCCCAACCGGAAAGCCATTCCACAGCATGCTGGCCACTGTTCTAGGGTCTTGCTTTGCGTATTCAAATACCAAATTGTTAAAGCGCTGGTGAAATTCACGGTAAAAATCCAGCTCGCTTATACACAGCAGAAGTGCAATAGAGCTGATAAAGCTCAGCCAGATAATACACATGCGTCGGACGGTAAATGAGGTTGGCCAGATAAAGCCCAGCAGTAAAGGCGTGCTGATCCAGCTAGTTACGATCAAATCAAAACGCATGCCTGTAAAAAAGCTGGTGAATATCTCTGCACGAGGAATCCCCGCAGAAAGATCATGGTTATAGAAATACAAACCCCAGCGTGCGGCCGAGAAAATTAGCATCGTTAGCAACAAGGTCATCAGTAAAAATAACGTGTGGCTTACGAGAGACGGTTTGGCGTGGAGCGGGTGAATAGTATTGTTTTTCAAGGCAAGTTCTCACTGCTTTTTTGACTATTAAATAGCTAAAGGACGGCGCGTATTATTGAGGATTTATGCTCAAAACGCATAGGTGTTTAAGTCAAGTTTTCGATAAGGAAATATCTAAAGCCCAATTTTAACCGCCAGACCTATCGCCGCACAGGTGAAAATCACTTCCATCACGCCGCGTTTATAGCGCAGCAATGCCAGCGCTGCTGCAAGTGCGAGTACAGCAGAAAGGCCATCGAAAACGCCGGAAAAACCTTGTGGCCATAATACGTGATAGGCAAAAAACAGTGCCAAATTTAGGATCACACCCACTACGGCAGCCGTGATGGCTGTGAGCGGTGCTGTAAATTTTAAGCCGTTACGGGTGGACTCTACCAATGGGCTGCCGCCCAAAATAAACAAGAACGAGGGCAGAAAGGTGAACCATGTCACCAATGTCGCAGCCATCGCGCCGGCAAGAAAAAGGTGGTCGGCTCCAAACAGTGCTTTCACATAAGCGCCTACAAAACCAACAAATGCGACGACCATAATCAGTGGTCCAGGCGTAGTTTCACCCAGCGCCAATCCGTCGATCATTTGCGTGGCGGAAAGCCAGCCGTAATGCGTCACAGCGCCTTGGTATACATAAGGCAACACGGCGTAAGCACCACCAAACGTTAGCAGAGCCGCTTTTGTGAAGAACCATGCCATCTGCGTAAACGTGCTGTCCCAGCCCTGAAAAATCAGCAAAACCGCCATCGGCAATAGCCAAAGTAATACGCCTACAACTAATAAACGCAGTAAGCGCGGCCAGCGAAAGCGTGCGTGCTCTGGTGTGGGCGTGTGGTCGTCAATTAATGCAGCACCGAATGATTTTGTCGTGCTGTTATGACTGCCTCCCACCGCAAATTGCGCAGGGAAGACGTGTCCGCCAACAAGACCAATACAGGCAGCACCTAAAACAATCAGCGGGAACGGCAGATTAAATGCAAAAATGGCGATAAAGGCAGTGGCTGCGACACCCCACAACGTGCGGTTTTTTAATGCGCGCCCGCCAATGCGGAACACCGCCTGCAGCACAATGGCGGTAACCGCAGGTTTGATGCCATAAAATAATCCGGCAATCACAGGCAAGTGGCCAAAGGCAATGTAAAGCCACGACAAAAAAATTAATATAAATAACGACGGCAGCACAAACAGGCTTCCCGCCACAATGCCGCCCCACGTGCGATGCATTAGCCAACCAATATAGATGGCCAACTACTGTGCTTCAGGGCCTGGTAACAACATGCAGTAATTGAGCGCGTGCAAAAAACGCTTTTCTGAAATCCAACGGCGCTGTTCGACAAGCTCTCTGTGCATGATGGCGATTTGCCCAGCTGGGCCCCCGAAGCTGATAAATCCTAGTTTTAGCCAAAATGGCAGTGCTTGACGTAAGCTTATGATCTGCGGATTGTTATTGTTGTTTGGCAACGCTGTAACGTCCATGGAATGAAAAATCTCACTGTGGCGGTTAAAAAGGGCAAGCAAAAGCAAAGAGTGGTGCCTACTGAAATAAGCAGAAACTTTGTGCAGCTTATGTGCGGGTTTGATAATATGCGCAACCCTAAGGTCATTTGTTGACTCACAGGGTACAGCCGCTAACGACAAAAGCGTTAGCATACAAACAAAACGGGGCGTAGCGCAGCTTGGTAGCGCACTTGACTGGGGGTCAAGTGGTCGGAGGTTCAAATCCTCTCGTCCCGACCAATTAAAGCAATAACTTACGAATAGCGACATCACTACAAATAAAAGCTTGTCGCACCCTGCCTGTTCCCCGCGCCCGTGTGGATGATCCTTTTAGAAACCCCATCCGCTACACCGCCTACATAAATAAGAGGGATTTATGGTTCCGTCGCATTAACTGTTAGCACCCAAGCATATTGCCTGTGAGCCTAAAATCAGGCGGACTTATAGCCAGCCAATGCATAACTGATCGGCAAAAGACACCTCTACTGTGCCTTGGAGCATCAGTTGACCTTTACGAATCATGTGCATTAATTCGATTCCAGCCAATACACTTTTCGCAGCGTAAAATGACTTGAAGCCAAGCATGGGTTTCGTTATTCGTTGATATTGTTGAGGTATTTTACCTGACGCACGATCATCGGCTTTTTCATTGAGCTATTCATTTCATCAATGGCTGCTTTGTTTGCCCCGCTTTTGTCCACAGTAACTTTTTCTGGAAAACCGTTGGCCAACATTGCCTTGTGAAAAAAGCGCATGGCCGCTGCTTTATCGCGTTTTGCTGTCAAAAGAAAATCTATCGT
>JAYVJM010000020.1:0-5099 GCA_043769275.1 Cellvibrionales bacterium
TGCCGCTACCCTTTTTGATATGCAACAACACGCGTTTTTTAAGGTCTTGACTGTAGCTCATCTGATTAGTGTATTCATGTCTTGTTGTTTATGCGATTATCTATACAAGTAGCGGCCAAAGTATCGAAAACTGTATCGTTGACGACGGAAAATACTTTAAGGTAGCGCAGTGTGCGCACGCCGCTACGCAACAATTTAATATTTATGGTGACGGCGACCGTAACTGGTTTATCCAATCCACCGGCCGTAATACGTGCATGTATCGTTTTTGGCTGTATGAAAACGGGAACACGTATGGCAGTACGGGTAACTGTGGCCTATCATGGGGTTGGGGCTATATGCGCTGGGGATTTTATCTTGAAGGGACGACTGCACAGTCCTTAATAGATGTCGCACAGTAGGCCCTTGTCACTATTGAACGCCCATCCAGAGCACGGCATCCGCACGGTTCTGGATCACGGCCATTCTTACCACTCCAGTAATTGTTGGCGTTGAACTTCGATAAAACCACACAATAAGCGAAAACACCCCCGACAACTGGCCAGATCAACAACTAAACTTTCAGCGGGGATTTTCGATGTAGCAATCAGTGCTGTTTTAGCTGCAGCGTTTAGTTCTGGACACGCCAATACAAAACCAGTCTGTAGTTGCCGCCACGCTCGCTCCCATCGCAAAAAATACCCGTCTTCGGCCAGCAACAACTCACGCATCTGAGGCGACAGAATTGTGTCGCCGCAATGCGATTCCAGAGAGCTTATATCTGTTAGCGACAACAACGGAAGATGACAGGCGGCGATCTCATTTAAATAGCAGCCAATCAAACGCTGTATCTGAAAAGCTAATGTCTCTAGCTCAGGCAAAGCTGGTTCTGAGAAAGTTTCAACCAATAAGCGTTCAACAAAACACATCCGCTGATTAACCAGCGCCGCATAAGAAACGGGTGATGTTTTTTTACTCACAGATACATCAACCCCTTTTTTTCACGGCGCCTTTTTTCGCAATAGCGGTGCGTCTTGGTGCTTCATCTTCGCTCTCGCCACCGCCCACGATCCAAGTGCCATTTTGATAAAATGCACGCCAACCCGTAGGCTTACCGGCAACCTCCGTTTGAACGTAATGTTCGCGTGTATTACGACCGAAACGGATTAAAGATGAATTACCCTCTGCGTCTTTCTGCGGCGCATCCAGTAAATAGTGGTATTTTTGGTCAATTTCATTGCGATGCGGCAGAAGCTCAAACACAAATGGCGCGCGCGTTTCACGATTTTTGGGAAACTGGCTGGCAGCCAAGAACAGGCCTGCCGCGCCATCGCGCAGCAGATAAAAATCATTAACTTTTTCGCAGCGTAATTCCGGCATAGCAACCACATCCATTTTCGGAGGAGCGGCCTCACCGTTTTTCATGAGCTTTCGCGTGTTTTTACATTCTGGACTGGTGCAGCCAAAATATTTACCAAAGCGCCCTGACTTTAACTGCATTTCTCCGCCACATTTATCACAGCTAATGAGCGGGCCTTCGTAGCCTTTCAGTTTGTAATGGCCGTCTTCAATTTCATAACCGTCGCAATCAGGATTATTGCCACAGACATGCAGCTTGCGCCCCTCGTCGATCAAGTAAGCGTCCATCGCCGTGTTGCATTTTGGGCAGCGATGCTTGGCGCGTAATTGGTGCGTTTCTGCGTGGTCACCATCGGCAATTTCATCGCCAGGAATCAAGTTGATTGTAGTTTTACAGCGTTCAGCAGGCGGCAAGGCATAACCTGAACAACCTAAAAACACACCTGTGCTGGCTGTGCGAATTTGCATGTGACGCCTACAGCTAGGGCAATCAATCGCGGTTTCTACCGGCTCGTTGCTACGCATGCCTTGATGGTTATTTCTGCCACTTTCTCCGTGTGCATGCTCCAGTTTTTTCTGGAAATCGGCATAAAACTCATCTAGCACTTTTGTCCAGCCACGCTTACCTTCGGCCACCTCGTCCAGCGACGACTCCATAGTGGCGGTGAAGCTGTAATCCATCAAATTACTAAAAGATTCCGTCAAACGGTCTGTGACGATATCGCCCATTTTTTCAGCAAACAGGCGACGTTTTTCGAGCTTGACATAGCCCCTGTCCTGAATCGTGGAAATAATGGCTGCGTAAGTCGATGGGCGGCCAATGCTGCGCTTTTCCATTTCTTTTACAAGGCTGGCCTCGGTATAACGCGCCGGCGGACTGGTGAAATGCTGTGTGGGGTTAAGCTTTTGCAGCGCAAGAATATCACCTGTCTTCATGCTGGGCAGGAGCGTGTCATCCTCACCATCTTTGCGCGAAGGAGGCGGCGACACTCGCGTAAATCCGTCAAAAAGCAAGACACGACCACGCGCGCGCAGCACATAATCACCCGCTAAAACATCAACTCGCGTACTGGTGTATTGCGCAGATGTCATCTGGCATGCAACAAATTGTTGCCAGATCAACCCGTATAGACGCTCTGCATCGCGCTCCACGCCAGCAATGACGTTAGGCAACAAACTTACGTCAGACGGACGTATCGCTTCGTGAGCCTCTTGTGCACCCTCCTTGCTGGAGTACACGGTGGCTTTTTCAGGCAGATATTGTTTGCCGTACTCTTTGGCAATAAAAACACGACAGGCTTCCACTGCGTCTACAGACAGGTTCGTGGAGTCAGTACGCATGTAAGTAATGAAACCGGCTTCATACAAGCGTTGCGCCATCATCATGGTTTTTTTGACGCTGTACGCTAAACGCGTGCTAGCGGCCTGTTGCAGTGTCGAGGTTATAAATGGTGCTGTCGGATTCGTTTTTGTCGGCTTATCTTCGCGTTGCGTTACTTTGTACTGTGCATTTCGCAATGCAGAAACAGCAGCTTTTGCTTGCGCTTCATTGACAGGGCGGAAGTTTTCTTCGCCGTGCTTTTTGACCTCAAACACGACCGAATCACCAACGGGTGTTTTCAAGTCTGCCCGCACTTCCCAATATTCATCAGACACAAAGGCGCGAATTTCACGCTCACGCTCAACAACCAACTTCACCGCCACCGACTGTACGCGACCCGCCGACAGCCCGCGTGCGACTTTCTCCCAAAGCAAGGGAGAAATCATAAAACCCACAACACGATCAAGAAAACGTCGCGCCTGCTGTGCATTTACGCGGTCAATAGCCACTTGTCCCGGGTTTTCAAACGCAGCTTTAATGGCTTTTTGGGTGATCTCGTTAAAGACCACGCGACGGTATTTACTTTTGTCTCCCCCTATCGCCTCGCTCAAATGCCACGCGATGGCCTCCCCCTCTCTGTCCAAATCCGTTGCGAGATAAATTGTGTCAGCTTCTTTAGCGAGTTTGCGCAGCTCATCAACCACCTTTTCTTTGCCAGGCAGAATTTCGTAGTGCGCTTTCCAGCCATTATCTGGGTCTATGCCCATGCGCGTCACCAACTGGTCGTGCGCTTTATTTTTTTTGTAAATGACCTTTTTATCTGGCGACATTTTTCGCGTGCGCGCAGCCTGCTCAGCTCGTGCTTTTGGATCAGCCTCTTTACCCCCAGTTGGCAGATCACGAATATGGCCAATGGAGGACTTAACGATATAGTCCTTGCCCAAATATTTGTTGATTGTCTTGGCTTTGGCCGGCGACTCTACAATGACGAGGGATCTGCCCATAAAACCTGCTGGATAATGAAGTGTGGCAAATCAAGCGTAGACTCAAGGCCGGCGCTTGCGCAAAAGATGCGCATATATAAGAGGGTAGATTCAAGCGGTCAAGCTAAAAAACACGCCAACCCTAAAATAGCGCGCTTAAAAAAAAACCGTAAATGCTTTTTAGTTCTATAAAAGCGCGAAGCGCCCATGAAAAAATCATTTTCATTTTTCAGGCTACTTAATTGTTTTTACTATTGTTTTCATTAAATTATCGAGGGCGACAGCTAGATCAGCTACATCCTCCTTTGTTCCGCGCTCTTGCCACAGCAATGCGATACCGGCATCGCTTATATCCAACAATGCCCACCCTCCTGCGAAACGCAAATGAAATGATTCTAGCCACTCGTAAGCCAAAACTGATGGCGTGCCAGCCAACTTTTGTATCTCGCCCGTAGCAGATAACCACAGCCCCCAGTATTCTGCCGGCGTATATTTCGGCGGCCAACGCAACACATAACTAAAGCCGGACTCAGGCAAGCCGCATAACCGATAGCCACTGGCACGTAATGTCCAAAACCGTACCAATAAACCCGCATGGGTGGCGGCCTCTCTCAGTGCCTGCAATTGCCTGTCACGTTTGGATAGCCGCAAGCGCGATATCTGCTTAAAAACAAATAAAAAAACGATCATTAAAACCAGCCAAAGCATCATGGAACCGCCTCCTCTAAGTTGTTATATTTGTTTAAAAAACAGTGCACATCTGACTCAGAAAACGGCCAGCGCAACTGCGTGCCATCGACACACTCAAGCACAGGAATAAGCGAAGCAAAAACCTCCAAAAGTACATCGTCTTCGGCAATATCAATCAACTCAACAGACCAGCCTTCTGCCACCCACGGCAACAACAGCGCTTTAGCCATGTCGCATAAATGGCAAGCATCGGTGCCGTATAAGCGCAGAGTATTCGAGGAGTTTACAAAAGCAGTATTCAAATAAAAAACATCCTAAAGAAACATTTTGGTAAGTGTTTATGCCTTCGCCACATTTTGGTGTTTGTATGGACGGGTGCGCCATGCACGTAAAAGCTGCAATCGCCACAACAAACGCACCAAGCAATATCCACAAATGCCCATCAACAGCCCCAGTGACACGGATCCGAGCATAAAAGGAGGCCATATTTTTTCAAATATGCCCAAATGACATGTGCTGTCAATTCTGGACACCAAACCTTCAGGCAACTGCCAACGTTATCGTCTGAATTATGAACACGCCTAATCTAGCTACAGCATTTGGTGTGTTGTTACTATTGCTGAGGCGGTGGATTTGTGGGTAAAAGGCGGCTTTTGGCCTTTTATCCACAAATCCACCGCCTGTTTTGGTTCTGATCTCAAGCACATGTGGCCTCCGCAATTATCTGTTGCTGCGCGTAAAACTGCTTGTAAAACGCCACTGGCGCA
>JAYVJM010000021.1:0-4190 GCA_043769275.1 Cellvibrionales bacterium
CTACATCCATGCGGTCGGCGGAAGCGAGATGCGCCTGCGTGAAGTTTTGATAAGAATCCAACTGAATAGCCAACAGGAAAGGAATATCCATTACCTGTGGCAATTTGCCAAAATCCTTACGAATACGCTTCTTCTCGGTATAAGAGTAAGCCATCAGTATTCCCCAGCTTGTGATCGTCTAATAACGTAACTTCTTGCTTGTTTGAATTTAATGTTTGCGTCTGTTGCACAAAAGCGCAAAAAGGCCGACGGGAAAACCCGCCGACCTCGACACGCATTAGTCTAACCCGTTACCGAGAAAGATGAAAATGCGCAGTCTTTCAACACTTACTTCAGTTCAACCGTAGCACCGGCTTCTTCCAGCTTGGCTTTTGCGGCAGCTGCATCAGCTTTTGACGCCGCTTCTTTGATGGTAGAAGGCGCGCCGTCAACCAAGTCTTTCGCTTCTTTCAAGCCTAAGCCTGTCAGTTCACGCACCGCTTTAATGACGTTGACTTTTTTCTCGCCAGCAGCGGCCAGAATTACGTTGAACTCGGTTTGCTCTTCAACAACCGCAGCCGCAGCCGCAGGTGCAGCAACGGCAACAGCAGCCTGTGCAGACACGCCGAATTTCTCTTCCATCAATTTAACCAGTTCCACTACGTCCATGACGGACATTTCGCTAATTGCGTTCAGAATATCGTTTTTAGACAGAGCCATGATAAGTCCCCAAGTTTGTCAGTTTGTTTAAAAAGATGCTAATGCAGCTTTATTTTTACCTACTTTGTGTCGCCTACGGCTGCCACAACGCGCGTTACGCGGCCTGGTATGTCGTGAAGCGTACGTACCAATTTTGTCACCGGTGCCAAAATAACGCCCGCCAACATGCCCAGAGCCTGATGGCGCGTGGGTAGTGTTGCCAATACGTCCAGCTGGCCGGCCGCCAACAATTGCCCACCAACCGACAACGCCTTCACTTCAAACTTTGCGTTTGCTTTTGCAAACTCTTTGAAGAGGCGCGCACAGGCACCCGGATCTTCCATGGAAAATCCGAGCAGGGTGGGGCCTACCAACACGTCTTTCACGCACTCAAACTCAGTACCTTCTACTGCGCGACACGCCAACGTGTTGCGCACTACCTGCAGATGAACCTTGTTCTCACGTGCTTCTTTGCGCAATACGGTCATGGCACCTACGGTGACACCACGCGCATCAGCAACGACGAGTGACAGAGCCTTGCTGGCAGTCCCGTTAACGTCAGCAACAATTGCCTTCTTGTCTTCGAGTCTTAATGCCACAGCATGTACTCCTAAAATGATCAGCGCACTGATCGTGTAATAACTACGCGCCCTCATTAACGAAAACACGCAACCTATTTCGGTGTTCTTTTCAATCTTACGCAAGGCGCGACTGAATCGGGTGCACCGTTTACGCGGGTTTTGCTCCGGTTAAATCAACAACAACCATTTGCTCGATTAAGTCGACATTGGAGAACCAAGTTCGACACCTGCGGTCTTTAACGGTCGACGAGAGAAAATCCTCATCAACCCCAAAGTCTTTGTTTACTGCTTAAATCTCTAGTGATGCCTGATCAATCACAAGCCCAGGACCCATGGTGGTTGACAAGGTAATTTTTTTCAAATAAATACCTTTCGCGGCGGTCGGTTTGGCTTTTTTCAGATCATTGATCAAGGCTTCCAAATTTTCTTTGATCGCAACCGCATCAAACACGAGCTTGCCAATACCGCCATGAATAATGCCGTTTTTATCGGCACGAAAACGCACCTGACCGGCTTTGGCGTTTTTGACTGCCGTTGCGACATCAGGGGTAACTGTGCCGGTTTTAGGGTTTGGCATCAAACCACGCGGCCCCAGCACTTGACCCAACTGCCCAACAACACGCATAGCATCGGGTGAAGCGACAATAACGTCGAAATCCATCATGCCGCCTTTGATCTGCTCGGCTAAATCGTCCATGCCGACGAAATCAGCACCTGCCGCCTTAGCTGCTTCTGCAGCAGCACCCTGCGTAAAAACCGCCACGCGCACGGTTTTACCAGAGCCATGAGGGAGTGTGGTTGCGCCGCGCACGGATTGATCTGATTTACGAGCATCAATGCCCAAGTTAATAGCAACATCAATCGTTTCGCTAAACTTAACGGTAGATATTTCTTTGAGAAGCGCGACAGCATCATTCACTGCATACTGCTTGCCTGCGGGAATTTTGGCGCGAATTGCTTGCGCACGTTTCGTTAACTTGGCCATTACAAGCCCTCCACTTCAATGCCGGAACTACGTGCGGTGCCTGCAATAGTACGCACAGCCGCAGCCATTGTTGCTGCCGTCAAGTCTGGCATTTTTAGTTTGGCAATTTCTTCCACCTGCACACGCGTGACTTTGCCTACTTTGTTTTTGTTTGGCACACCGCTGCCGCTTTTTAACCCCGCCGCCTTTAGCAACAAGACAGAAGCTGGTGGCGTTTTGGTGACAAAAGTGAAGCTGCGATCAGAATAAACTGTAATCACAACAGGCGTGGGCATACCCAACTCTAATCCCTGTGTCGCGGCATTAAACGCTTTCACAAACTCCATGATATTAACACCGTGCTGACCCAACGCCGGCCCAACGGGTGGACTTGGGTTCGCCTGACCGGCTTTGACTTGCAATTTAATATACGCGGTAACTTTCTTAGCCATAATTTACTCCACTTGGGTAGTAGCGCCTCCAGCATTGCCGCTTTTTAGAGCAACAACCCCTTCACTGGCTCCCCGCCTCCTACTGTATACTAAAACAGCATTTTAATAGGAGACACCTTAAACACGTCGCTGCCATCAAAAAACAGCTCCGCTTTTTGTCAGACCTTTTCGACCTGACTGAAATCAAGCTCCACTGGTGTCGAACGGCCAAAAATCAGCACCGCAACACGCAAGCGGTTTTTTTCATAATTCACTTCTTCAACAGCACCATTAAAGTCATTAAATGGCCCGTCGACCACGCGCACCATTTCGCCCGGCTCAAACAAGGTCTTAGGCCGCGGCTTTTCGCTGCCGACTTCGACACGACGCAAAATCGCCTGAGCTTCTTTGTCTGTGATCGGGGCGGGCTTATCGGCTTTTCCGCCAATAAAACCCATCACACGAGGCGTTTCTTTTACTAAGTGCCAACTGTCATCATCCAGCTCCATATGCACCAGCACGTAGCCTGGAAAAAACTTGCGCTCACTTTTACGTTTTTGTCCGGCACGCATTTCAACCACTTCTTCCGTGGGAACCAACACATCACCAAATTTATCTTGCATTGCGTAACGTTCAATGCGCTCGCGCAATGACAAGGCAACTTTTTTCTCGTAGCCTGAATAGGCGTGTACGACATACCAGCGTTTGGCCATTATGCGTTCCTCATCCCATAGCCAAAGATACAAGCCAGCTCAGCGTCATATCCAGCAACCACAACAACAAACCCATCGCGGCAACAACAAGCAGGACAACCAGCGTTGTCTGCGTCGTCTCCTGCGGTGTCGGCCACACCACACGACGCACTTCGATGAAAGCATCGCGCATCAGCGACCAGAAGGCAGCACCCTTTTGCGTCAATACCGCCACAAAAAGCGCAATGGCAACCACCGGCAACAAGGCCAACACGCGGTAAATTACGGGGTATTGCCCATAATGGTAATAAGCAAAAAAACCCACACACAACAAAGCGGTGGAGACAATCCACTTCAGCGAGTCCAAGTTATTCGTACTGTGTGTTTTGCTAAGTTGTATTTCGGCCTTTGTATTCATAGCCCATCTTCTTCTGATGCATACACGAAATGGCAGGCCAGGAGGGACTCGAACCCCCAACACCCGGTTTTGGAGACCGGTGCTCTACCAATTGAACTACTGGCCTTCTAAGATCCTATTCAACATCTACTGCGCTTGCCCATACTGCGTTGAAAACGCCTAAAAATGCTCGTTTACTCTGTGTAAACTCCGCTTTCTCAATTTTTTCGCCTTGCCTGGCCATCGCTCGTAAAGATATTGCATAGGCTCTGGTACTCAAAACAACAATGCGAACAAGCCGACGCGCACAAGTACGCCAGCCTGAACTTAACAAATTGTTTTATCACTCAACAATTTTAGCAACAACACCTGCGCCAACAGTACGGCCGCCTTCACGAATAGCGAAACGCAAGCCTTCTTCCATCGCGATTGGGGCGATCAAAGTAA